>JABGPZ010000103.1 GCA_018644725.1 Phycisphaerales bacterium | reverse complement strand
AACGAGCCACCTATGACAGACCAACAAATTTACAGAAAAAAACTTGCACAGCCAATTCAAGTTGCCAAGCTACGATATAATTTACTGAAATCCTCAGAATCCCAACCCTACCAGCTGGCGTACTCGGGTAAAACCCTTGCAACGTGGAACCATTACATACACGCATAAACAGAAAACGCAGGCCGATTGGCCTACGTTTTTTTCTGTCTCGTAGGGGCGGAAAATCTTCCGCCCATCTGTCTATTTTGTAGGGGCGCTGGGTGCTGCGCTCGGCGCGTTTATTTGTCGAGGCCTTCGACGTTGTCGAGGCACCATCGCACGGAGCGCTGAATGCCTTCGTCATAGCCGACCGTCGGGGTCCAGCCAAGTTCGGTGCGCGCCTTCTCGGGCGAGAAGAAGCACTTGCGCCCCATCAGCCACGTGCTATAGCGCGTGACCAGCGGCGGGGTCTTGCGCCCCATCAGCCGCCCGAAGCACTCCATCATAAAGCCCGCGCGATACGCCAGCCAATAGGGAACTCTCTTCGTGACGGGCTTGGCGCCGATGCACTCGGCGATCTTGTTGAAATAGCCCGCGAGGGTGATGTGCCCGTCGGACGAAAGGTTGTACTTCTGGCCGACGCCACACTCTTTGGTCGCCGCGAGGATGCAGCCTTCGGCCTCGTTGCCGGCATAGGTCAGGTTCAGCGGATTGCTGCCGTCGCCGATGAGTTTGCACTTGCCCGTACGCAGGGCCTTGATAATCCGCGGCATCGACGCACGGTCACGCGGGCCGTACAGCCAGGACGGCTTGGCCACGGTCACGGGCAACTCGTCGTTTTCCCACGCCGCCCAGACAACCTTCTCGGCCTCGACTTTTGCGCGGGAATAGTAGCTCCACTTCTTGAGATTCTTGCCCAGCTCGCCAAGCGGATAGGATTCGTCGACGACGTCCTTGCCTTTGATGTGGCCATAGGCGCTGATGGTGCTGACGTGAAGGAATCGAGCGACCCCTTCGGCCTGGGCGGCCTCGATCATATTGCGCGTTCCACCGATGGTCACCGGAACGAAATACTTTTCCCAGTTGCCCCAGTCGCCCACCGCAGCGGCCGAGTGATAGACCGTCGTCACGCCCTTCATCGCATCGCGAATGCTGGCGGCATCGGTCACGTCACCCAGCGCAAACTCCACGCCGCCGAAGCTCTCGAGCGCGCGGATATCGCTGCTGGGGCGCACGAGCGCACGAACGGGCTCACCTGCTGCGCGAAGTTGCTCGACGATATGACTGCCCAGCAGTCCTGTTGCACCGGTAACCAAATTCATACTCTCTCCTTGTGCCTCGTGGCAAAGCGCTGGCTGCGGAACGCCGCAGCGGGATTCCATGAACGGATGGAGTGGGATTCGAACCCACGGTACAGTTTCCTGTACGCTGGTTTTCAAGACCAGTGCCTTCAACCGCTCGGCCATCCATCCTTGTAGCGGCAAATTATACTCCTGCAACCTCAAATCGCAAGGAAAAACCGACCGCCTGCGCCTGACCGAAATGAAATTTCATACACAATCCGTGAATAATCGACCACCTCTCTGCGTTACTTTCAGTATACTGTCATGTCCGCATTCTCGCTAGCGAGACGGACCCCCTACTCGACGATAAAACCTCCCGCCTCTTGCAAGAAAGAACACCATGAATCGAATGAAATTGATCGTAGCGGTATTGCTGATGAGCGTCGCAACCGGCCTCGCAGCCCCCAAGCCCCCCGCCGCCAAGGTGGGCCCCGGCTTTTTCATCGTGGGCGACAACGGCTTTAACCGCGCTGCGCTGTTCAATCGCGAAGGCGTTCTTCTATGGCAATACAAAAGCTCCCGGGTCTATGATGTACACCTGTTGCCAAGCGGCAATGTTTTGTTCACCCATGACGGCGGCGTGACGGAAGTGACCCCGGCCAAGAAAGTCGCCTTTCAGTATAAAACCAAGAGCGAAGTGTTCTCCTGCCAACGCCTCGCCAATGGCAACACGTTGATCGCGGAATGCACGGCGGAGCGGATTCTTGAAGTCGACCCCAAGGGCACGATTGTCAAGGAGATCAAAACCCAATCGCCCAGCAAGGGCCACAAGCACATGCGCTGTGCCCGTAAAACCGCTGCGGGGACCTACCTCGTCGCGCACCTCGGCGAACAGGTCATCAAGGAATATGACGGCGACGGGAAAATTCTCAAGGAATTCAAGACACCCTGGAACTGCTATGAAGCGCACCGCCGGGCCAACGGCAACACCGTGGCGACCGGTGAATCGGGCATGATTGAATTTGACCCTGACGCCAAGGTTGTTTGGGAGAGGACGGCGAAAGACTTTGGCGCGGTCAACATGAAATGGATCGCCGGAATGTCGATTGGCGCGGATGGACGGATCGTGCTGGCGAACTGGCTTGGGCACCATCAGGAATACAAAGGTGACCCGATCGTAATGCTCTCGAAGGATCGCAAGGTGATTTGGTCGTACAAGGACAAGGCACGTCAGACCAACAAGGTCACCGGCGTGCGCCACTATGACGCGCTGCCCAAAGCGATGGCGGCGCAGATCAAGGCCCAGGGCGGCAAAGACACCGCCCCGCCGATGAAGGCAGCCGCGCCCAAAACAAAGAAACCCGCCAAGAACAAGAAAAAGAACAAGGACAAGAAAACCCCCAAGGCGGCAACCCACTAGGCCATCGATTCACACACGATTCCCAGCGCCCATCGAGACCGACTCGATGGGCTTTTTATTTCCCCAGCGGCGTGGTCACTAGGCGAGCGATTCGACGGACCCGGCCAACCACAGGCAGGAACGAAGGGGGAATTTCAGAAAAGTTCAAACTTTCCTCTCTACTCCCCACCACTCATCGCGTAAAATATAAGCGAAGAGGAGATGAGGTTGTCTATTTACAGGAAGGAGAACGTGGAATGAATGTTGTATGTCCGAATTGCGGAGAGGCTGTCACGCCTGCGATGGATGTCGATGTGTCCCTGTTGCGGGAAGGAGAACTCGACCCGTTCTACTGTCCGGGGTGTCATGCCTTCCTTGGCGTGGCCTTTATCGATGGCGGGACCATCGGCTATCTCACCATCCACGACCTGAAAACCATCATCGCCGAAAGCTGACCGATCCGACTTGCAGCTTTGGCCTGTGTACTTGCCCGATATGAACTATTCGGGGTAGAGATACGGCGG
>JABGPZ010000014.1 GCA_018644725.1 Phycisphaerales bacterium | reverse complement strand
TCGGCGGGCCAGATGAGTTTGTGAAGTTGGAGGCCGAGGCGGACGTCCAGTCCGTCTTCGAGAATCCATTGTGCGAGCGTGGCCGGGTCGAGTTGCCCCGCGCACGGCGAGAGGATGACTTCTGCTCGGCCGATCAGGCTTTGTTGGTGGATGACGTTTCGGGCATAGTCGTAGTCTTCGCGGGAGGCGAGAATGAATTTGACCTCGTCGATTTTATCCAGGCGGATCAGGTTGCCCGACAGCAGACTATCGGCCTCACCGCTGGCGGGGCACTTGACGTCGACGATTTTCTTGACACCCATCGGGACCATCGCAAGTTCAATGCTGCCATTGGTTTCCAGCAGGACTTCATATCCGCTGTCGATAAACCGCTGCATCAATTCCGGCGCACCGGCCTGGAGCATCGGCTCGCCGCCGGTGATCTCTACGCGCTTGATCGGATGGGCCGCCGCGGCCTCAAGGATCGCGTCGATGCTCATTTCTGTGGGGGGTTCTTCGCGGGCATAGACCGTGTCGCACCATGTGCAGTCGAGGTTGCAGCCGCTCAGGCGCACCATGACGCACGGCAGGCCTGCGCGGGTGGATTCGCCCTGAATCGTGAAGAAGATCTCGTTGACGTTGAGTGTAACCATGGCCGCATTATATCCGCGCGGCGCGTTTTGGGCAACCGAAAGAAAAACGATTCGACTTTGTGTATAATACGTCTCACCGATTGGAAGAAAGGAATCGTATGCAACTTGGAAGTCATCTCAGTATCGCGGGTGGGCTGGAAAATGCTCTGATCGCCGCGCAATCGTTCGGCTTTACGGCCGTCGCGCTGTTCGTGCGCAATCAGCGTCAATGGGCCGCCAAGCCCCTCGAAGACGCCCAGGTCGAAACGTTCCTCGCTGCTCGGGCCGACGCCGAGATTCAGGTCGTCGTCGCGCACGGCAGCTATTTGCTGAATCTCGCGAGTACCAAACCCGAATCCCGTCGCAAGTCCATCGACGCGCTCGCGGACGACCTCGGCCGCACCAGCCGCCTGGGCATCGAATATCTCGTGATCCATCCCGGCAGCAATCCCGATCACGCCGAAGGCATCGCTGGCATTATTGCGGGCATCGACGAGGCGATTGCGCTCGCCGATCCTTCGACGATGTTGTTGCTGGAGACGACGGCCGGCCAGGGCAACTGCATCGGCCACCGCTTCGAGGACCTCGCCGAAATTCGCGCGGGCGTCGCCGAACCGGATCGCCTTGGCGTGTGCCTCGACACCGCCCACATTTTCGCCGCCGGATATGACATCCGCACGGCCGAGACGTACGCCGAAACGATGGCCGAGTTCGACCGCGTCGTTGGAATCAAGCATCTCAAAGCCATCCATTGCAACGATTCCCTGAAAGACTTTGCCACCCGCGTCGACCGTCACGCCCACATTGGCGAGGGGAAAATCGGCGTTGAAGCATTCCGGCAACTTGTGAATGATAAACGCCTTGCAACAATCCCCATGATTCTCGAAACGCCCAAGGCCCAAACGGCTGACGGCGAGGACTATGATGCGATTAATAAGCGTGTCCTCGAGGGGCTGGCAAACCTATAATATCCCAGAAGAGACAGGAGAGGCATGAACGACAGATTTGTCATTTTGCATCACACAGGCGTTGACGAGGAGCATTTCGACTTGATGCTGGAGAGCAACAAGGCGTTGATGACGTGGGCGTGTTGCGAGAATCCGATGGGCTTGGGCGAGGGGCAATCGGCCTCGGCGCAGGAGTTGCTCGACCATCGCAAAGAGTATCTGCAGTACGAGGGGGTTATCAGTGGTGGCCGCGGCGAGGTCAAGCGTGTCGTCGAAGGGCAGTACAGTGTTCTAGGCCGCAACAATGGAAAGCTCCATGTCCGGCTCATGGCACTCCACACAGGCCACGCCGTCGATCTTCATCTCGGCCAGAGCGAAGTCAAACGCGCCTGAACATCGGGCTATTCTTCTCGTTCGGTGGGGGTGTGTTTGACGCGGAGGCGGGAAATTTTGCGCTCATCTGCGTCGAGGATTGTAAATTCGGCCTCGTGGCTGCGCAGTAGCTCGCCGGGGGTGGGAATGTAGCCCAGTTGCGCGACGACAAAGCCCGCGACGGTGTCATAGTCTTCGTCCTCGGGCAATTCCAGCTCGAGTTCGTCGTTGAGTTCATCCACGCGCAGACGGCCTTGGACTTCGAGCGTGTCCTCGGAGATCCGGCGGAGGGGCTGGGTTGCGTCAGCGTCGAATTCGTCGGAAATGTCACCGACGATTTCCTCCAGCACGTCTTCGATACTCACCAGTCCGGCCGTGCCGCCATATTCGTCGAGCACCACCGCGAGGTGAACCTTGCGTGATTTGAATTCCGCCAGCAGGTCGTCGAGGGGCTTGGTCTCGGGGACGAACCACGGCGCGCGCGCGATGGCCTCGATGCTCGCGGGCGGGTCGGCGACGTGGGCGAGGAGGTCTTTGGCGTAGAGAATGCCGATGATGTTGTCGACGCTGTCGCGGTAGAGCGGCACGCGGGTATGGCCGTGTGCGCACACTTCGTCGATGGCGGTCTGGAAGGGGGTTTGGACATCGAGGGCGAACAGGTCGGTGCGCGGGGTCATAATTTCGGCCGCGTCCGTGTCGGAAAATTCCATCACGCTTTCGATCATGTCGACCTCATCAGCGTCCATGGCGCCCTCGGCGTGGGCATCGTCGGCGGCCTGGATGATTTCGGCGCGGGCTTCTTCTTCGGCGTCGTCGGCGGTGGGTTCGTCTTCACCGATCAGGCGCAATACGGGGGTATCGAGTAGCATCAGCAGGGCGGTGATCGGCCAGAGCAGCCATCGAAGTACCACCAGCAGCACAAAGCATCGCCGCAGGACCGATTCGGGGCGTTGGGTCGCGAGAATGTGCGGGATCGCCACGGCGAAAATCGCCAGAATTGCCAGCGCAATCCCCAACGCGGCAGCAATGGTCCCGACGGAAATCGCGCCGCTGCGCTGGTGCATGAGGCTGATGAGGCAGGCCGCGAGAACCAGACTACATAGTAGTCGGCAGAGTAGCAGCGCGAGTTGGAGCCCTTCGAGGTTCGCCTCGAGCCAGTCCATCCGTGCGCGTCCGCGGTGGGTGGTGAAGACTTCGCCCAGCTTGGCGCGACTGTGGCTCCACAGGGCATAGCTACAGAGAGAACACAAGGCCGCAGCGGCGGCGGTGGCAATTGCAATCCAGTACTCGATATCCACGAAGGGCATGCTCCATGACGGCCGTAGCCGCAGAATGTCTTCTATCAGTCGGTGCGGAAGACAGATACGCGCCTGTATTGTAACGGAAATCGCTGATTCTGCAAGGGGTTTCGATTTCCCGAAAATGGCGGGGATGTAATTATTTGCTTTCGGATGCGTTACATATATTGTAGATTGCTTAACCAACCCCGAAGGAGATTTCAATGCAACGACGTGAATTTTTGACAGCAGCGGCCGTGACCACCCTCGCCGCGAGCAACGCTTCGCTTTTGGCAGCGCCCAAGGCCGACAAACCCAACATCCTCTGGATCACCTCCGAGGACAACGGCCAGGAGATGGGCTGCTATGGCGACACATTCGCTACCACGCCCAACCTCGACACCCTCGCCGAGCGCAGCCTGCGGTTCAATCTCGCGTTCGCCTCCGCGCCGGTGTGTGCGCCCGCGCGCTCGACGATCATCTCCGGCTGCTACGCCAGCTCGCTCGGCTCGCAACACATGCGCAGCCACGCCAAGCTGCCGGCCGACCTGAAACTCTTCCCGTTCTATCTCCGTCAGGCGGGCTACTACACCACCAACAATTCCAAGCAGGACTACAACTTCGCTTGCCCCAAGGGCGTGTGGGACGAATCGTCCAAGAACGCGACCTGGAAAAAACGCCGCAAAGGGCAGCCGTTTTTCTGCGTCCACAATTATACCGAAAGCCATGAGTCGAAAATCCGTCTCACGCACAAGCCGATCCACGACCCGAAGAAGGTCACCGTCCCGCCGTATCACCCCGACACGCCGACCGTCCGCACCGACTGGGCGCGCTATTACGACTCCGTGACGGTGATGGACAAACGTGCCGGGGCGTTGCTGAAGCAACTCGAAGCCGACGGCCTGGCCGACTCGACCATCATCGTTTATTTCGGCGATCACGGCTCGGGCATGCCGCGCCACAAACGCTGGCTGCACGACTCGGGCCTCAAGGTGCCGATGCTCGTCCACGTCCCCGACAAGTACAAATCGCAGCTCAACGATCTGCCGCAGGTGGGCGTCACCGACCGGATGGTCGCGTTCGTCGACCTCGCGCCGACGATGCTCAGCCTCGCGGGGCTCAAGGCGAAGGCCTTCCACCAGGGCAACGCATTCCTCGGCAAACATGCCGCCAAACCGCAGAAATACGTCTTTGGATTCCGCGACCGCATGGACGAGCGCGTGGACATGTCGCGCACCGTTCGCACCAAGCAATACCGCTACATTCTCAACTTCTTCCCGCACTACCCCCAAGGCCAGCACATCAACTATATGTTCGTCACGCCGACGACGCGCGAGTGGAAGAAGATGTTCGATGAAGGGAAGCTCAACGATGTCCAGTCGAAATTCTGGAAGCCCAAACCGGTCGAAGAACTCTACGACTGCATCGCCGATCCGTACGAAACGAAGAACCTTGCGGCCGACCCGAAATTTAAGAAGATCAAGGAAGAATTGAAACAGGCCGTGATGGATTGGATGGTCCGCATCCGCGACACGGGCATCTACCCCGAACCAATGGTCCACTCCGCCTCCGCGAAAGCGGGTAAAACCCCGAAGAAATTTTTCAGCGCGATGGATGAGAAGGAGTACCGACTTGTTTTGAATCGCGCATTGCGATGGTTGCCAGAGTATCTTGGGATTCGGGCGGATGAGTCCCGCAGTACTACCATTATTCCTGCGGGAGAATTTTGGGCATCGGAAGGTCTATTGAATCAAGCCTTGAATGCTTCACGAGAAAATGAAAAGTTTGTTTTTATGTGCCGAGGGATTGAGAAAATTTCGAGCCCTTCGAGACGGGCGAATTACGCATCCGTCATGATTCGGGCAGAGATAGGCGACAAAGGGGCGGCTAAATGCAAGGCTGAAGCCATTGCAACGTTGAAGAAAATGCTCGCGAGCGAGGATGGGTTTGCGGTGCATCGCGCGGCGTTTGCGATCAACCACTTGCCCAAAGCCGAGATGAAGGCGTTCGGCGCGGACATTCTGAAGGTACTCAATCGCAAGGCCAGCGGGAAAAATTCTCCATTGGCCTACGGTCAACGGTTGAGCGAACACACGGCCAAGGTGCTGGGGCTGAAGGTGCCCGCCAGTCAGAAATACAAGCCCGCTTCGGAAAAGGGAAAAAAGAAGAAGGGCAGAAAGAAGCCGGAATAGGGGGCGACGTCGTGGGTATGTATTGGCGGGTAAAATAGAAATCAAAACAAAAAAGGGCACCCACAAGGGGTGCCCCTACGGGGTAGGCCGAATATTCGTTTGGTCGAGTTGTTACACCGAGAAGTAGGTCGCTTGCGGGTGTGCGGAAGCGATGGCACTGGTGGCGAACTCGGGGACCATTTGCATGTTTTCGGTGAGCGTCACGCCGATTTCCTCCGGCCGCAATAGCGCGAAGAGTTTGGTCTGGTCATCGAGGTTCGGGCACGAGCTGTAGCCGAAGCTCCAGCGGCAGCCTTGGGTCGCTTCGATGCCCCAATCCCGGCGGATGCGTTCGTGTGCGAGGTCGGCGGCGGCTTCGGTCAGCTCGACTCCCAGCGCGTGGAGGAAGAGATAGTCCTGGAACTCGCCGGCCTCGTACAGCTCGTGGCAATACGCGTCGAGTTTCGCGCCGATGGTCACCAGATGCATCGCGACGTGGTCGCCGTCGGGGTGGAAGTAGTCCGCGAGGCTCAGCCCCGGCGCGACGGATTGACGCGGGAATCGCAGCGGCAGCTCGTCGCCGTCGGTGTCGGTGACCCACAGCGTGTTGCCGTCGGAATGGCAGGGGTAGAACGCGCGGAGGATCGTCGGCTCGAGCAGGTTCTTCTCTTCGCAGAGTGTCCGCAGGGCGGCGTAGCGAGGCTCGGCCTCTTCGGCGAGGAAGGCCGCGAATTCGTCGTCGGTGCGGTCCTGTTTTTTCAGGCCCCAGCGCGCGCGGAACAGCGCCGCTTTGTTCACCGCGCCGAACAGTTCGTCCAGGGTGATGTCGGTCTCGATGACCCGCTCGGCCTTGGCGGGCGCGGGCGCGGTAAATTCGTCCAGTTCGGCCGAGGCGACGGGCTTGCCTGGCTCGATGCAGCAGGATGTGCAGGCGGGGTTGGTCTCTGGCGGCAGGGTCGATTGCAGCGTGCCCGCTTCGAAGTCGGCCACACTGCGCAAGCCTTCAAACGCGTCCTTGCAGTAGACCACCTGTCCGTTGGGATAGACCGGGACGCAATCGTTCGCGACATAGCCGGGCGTGAGCGCCGCGCCGCCGAGCAGCACAGGCTGGTTGAGGCCTGCCTTCTCGAACGCGGCGAGGTTTTCGCGCATGATAATCGTGCTTTTGACCAGCAGGCCAGAGAGGCCGATAAGGTCGACGTTCAGCTCTTTGGCCTGTTCGATCAATTCGTGGACGCCGATCTTGATGCCGATGTTGTACACCGTGTAGCCGTTGTTCGAGAGGATGATGTCCACGAGATTTTTCCCGATGTCGTGGACGTCGCCGGCGACGGTCGCAAGGAGAACCTTGGTCTTCGAGTCGCCGTCGGAGTGGGTCATGTAGGGTTCGAGAAGGTCCACCGCCGCGCGCATCGTTTCGGCCGAGGCCAGCACGAACGGAAGGAGCATGTCCCCGCGGCCGAACAGCTCGCCGACGTGACGCATCGCTGGGATGAGGAACCGGTTGATGATCTCGACGGGGCGATAGCGTTTGCGCAATACCGCCAGAAGCGAGTCGAGGTCTTCGCGGTCGCCGGAGAAGACCTTCTTTTGGAGTTCGTCTTCGCGGGAGGCGAATTCGCTGACGGGCTTTTCGGCCTTGTCGCCGCTGTGGTCGGCGAAGGCTTCGATGATCGCCATCAGCGGGTCGTGCTCTTCGTCGCGTCGGCGGTTGTAGATCAAATCGAGGGACAGCTCGCGTTCGTCGTCGGTGAATTTCGATGAGGGCAAAATCATCGCCGCGTGAACGATGGCCGTGGAAAGGCCCGCCTCGACGGCCTCGTGGAGGAACACGCTGTTGAGGACTTTGCGGCAGGTGCCCTTGAGTCCGAAGGAAATGTTGCTCAGCCCCAGCGTCGTCAACACGCCCGGCAGCTCGGTGTGGATCGCCCGCAGCGCGTCGAGGGTTTCGATGCCGGCGGTGCGCAGACTTTCGTCGCCCGAGCCGACGGTGAATGTCAGCGGGTCGAAAATCAGGTCGCACGACTCCATGCCATAGGTGTTCACAACCAGGTCGTGGATGCGTTTGGCGATGGCGAGTTTGCGCTCGGCGGTCATGGCCATGCCGTCTTCGTCGATGGTCAGCGCGATGAGCGCGGCGCCATATTTTTTCGCGAGGGCGGTGATTTTCCCGAGGGTTTCGCCGCCGTCTTCGAGGTGGATGGAGTTGATGATCGGCCGGCCGGGGCAGTTCTGCAGCGCCGCTTCGATCACGGCGGGGTTGGTCGAGTCGATCACCATCGGCAGGCGGATTGCCTCGCGGAATAGCGACGTCAGTTTCGTCATGTCGGCCATCTCGTCGCGTCCGGCATAGGCGACGCACAGGTCCAGCGCGTGGGCGGCGGACGCGTTTTGTTGGGCGTGGGCGATCTGCATCGCGCCGTCGAAATTTTCGTCCAGCAGCAGCTCGCGGAATTTTTTCGAGCCGTTGGCGTTGCAGCGTTCGCCGATCATCAGCGGGCGGGGCTCCTGGTGGAGATCGACGGCCTGATAGGCGCTGGCGATTTGCGGCGTGGGAACGACGGTGCGCTCGGCGGGCTTGACGCCCTTCAGCGTTTTCGCCAGGGCTTCGATGTGCGCGGGGGTCGTCCCGCAGCAGCCGCCGACGATGCTCACGCCGCGCTCGGTGACAAATTCGTGGAGCGATTTGGCATAGTCCGCCGGCGCGAGGGGATAGACCGTCTCGCCGTTGACGAGTTCGGGCAGGCCCGCGTTGGGGATGCAGCTCACCCGGCCTGGGAAGTTCTCGCGGAGATATTCCACATGCGACGTCATCAGCGCCGGACCCGTTGCGCAGTTGAGCCCGAGGCTGAAAATGCCCATCGGCCGCAGCGTCGCACAGGCGGTCGCGACGTCGCTCCCGGCGAGCATCGTGCCGGTTTGTTCAATCGTCAGCGATACGCAGATCGGCACTTCGCGCCCGACGTTTTCGAACGCTTCGTGTGCGGCGACGATGGCGAGCTTGGCCTGGAGGAGGTCTTGGCAGGTTTCGAAGATCACCATGTCCACGCCCGCGTCGAGCAGCGCGCAGAGCTGGCGGTGATAGCTGTCGATCATGTCCACGGGGGGGATGTGCCCGAGGGTGGGCAGCTTGCTCGTCGGCCCGACCGAGCCGCAAATCAGCGCGGCGGGGTTGGTCGCGGCGGCGGCCGCTTTGGCATGGGCGACCCCGGCGGCGTTGATCTCTTCCACGCGACCCTCGAGGCCATAGTCGCTCAGGACCACATCGCACGCGCCGAAGGTGTTGGTCTCGATGACCGTCGCGCCGGCCGCGAGGAATCGGCGGTGGTGTTCGCGCACGATCTCGCCGGAGGAAAGGTTCAGATATTCGTTACAACCGTCGTGGCCGTCGAACGCGCTGTCGGGAATGTCCATCGACTGGAAGCTCGAACCGCACGCGCCGTCAAAAATCAGAATGTCGTCTGTGAGTGCCATAAATCACCGTTCTATTATATGAGGAAGAAGATCGGGGGGAGTGAGCGGGGTATTATATCGGTAACAGATAAGCACGCCAAGTCCAAACCGCTCTTCCGGTAAAACATTTTCACGGCTGCTACGCATCGGTAACTGACATTGTGATGAGCGATATAGATATTCTATATAGAAACTTCATGAAATCGTAAAAAAAAATCAAGGGGGGGGGGTTGACATACCTATTCGTGTGAGGTATTGTGGGTATGTTAGCTAAGGATTCTTCTCGAGAATTCCTCGCTTCATGGCGAGAGTTAGGGCTCTCGTCTTGGATATCAGGACTACAGAATAACAGGAGTAGAAGCAGATGAAACGAACGACATTGACACCGAAACTGATTTGCACCGCTTTGCTGGCCGTTGGACTTTTGACGGCTTCGGCCGCCCGTAGTGCCATGGCTACCCGCGACTGGCAGGGGGATGATACAAAGTTTTGGGGAAATGATAGGAACTGGTATGGTGGTGACATGCCCACGGGGTCAATGCAGGCTAATTTTGGTTCACGATTTGGTAGTGGTGGGGACCAGCCCACTGTTGGGTCTGGTTACTTTTATCTCAACCAAATTAAAGTGGGGTCTGGAAACGATAAAGCCGTGACAATCACCCTCAATGGCCAACTTCGAATCAATGCTGATAGCGATGCCAGCGGAGTTGGTATTATGATGTCTGCCGCAGATGAGAAACTGACATTCGATGGTGAAGGTACACTTAAAATAAATTCTAGTGGAAGTGGTGATACTTCTGAATGGAGAGTTACGGGCACCGGTGACCTCGAGGTCAGGATGGAAACGTTGGAGCTTGCTGGCGCCAGTCTCAACGTCAACGTCGGCTCGGGCAGGTCCGTTAAGATCTCCTCCGCGATAGAGGGCTCGAGCGCGATTGTTAAAAATGGGACTGGGAACATGTCTTTCATAGATGAAGGCACGGCGCGTGCGAATACGAACACAGGCCTGTTCACCATCAACAGCGGCATTGTCTACCTGAACCAGTCGTCGACCAATACGACGATTGTTTCCAACATCGACATTACGGATGGCGAGCTGTCGCTTACGCAGAATGACCAGATTAAAGACACCAGTGCCATCACGCTGACGGGTGGCACGTTCCACACGAACGGCAAGACCGAGACCGTCGGTAGCATTCTCCTCAACGCCAGTGATGCAAAGCTCGATGGTACGGGCGGGTCGCTGACGGTGACCGGCGGTGTGGATGCACGCAGCGGCACGATCAATACCGACCTCGTGGGTGGCACGACGCTCGCCAAGACGACCGGCGGGACCGTGACGGTTAACGCGGGTGGGCTGGTCAGCGGCGACATCCTCGTCGAAGCGGGCCTGCTGGATTACGACTCGACGACGGGCATCACCTCGAATGTGTCGATCTCCGGCGGCGAGATGGACCTTGCGACGAGCCTCGGCTCTGGCGGCGCCATCAGCGTCACCGGCGGTTTGCTGAGCTACAATGGTGGCACGGAACTGACGAGCATCTCCTTCACCTCCGGCTCGATCGGCGGCAGTGGCGATGTGAATCTCGGCGGCGTAACCCTTGGCAGCAGCCAAACGCTGGCTCCGGGTAACTCCATCGGCAGCCAGACCATCAGCGGCATCAGCGAACTCGACGGCGCGACCTACGAGTTGGAATTCGGCCTGGGCCTTGCTCAGAACAACGATAAGCTGACGATTGAAGGCGACGTGGCACTGACCGCCCTGACCATCGATCTCTACACCATGCTCGACACCGACACGCGCGGCAACATGGACGGCTTTGACCAATCCCAGAACTACGTTTGGGAAGATGTCCTGACGATCACCGGGACCGTTACCGGCACGGTCGACAACATCACCCTCGACACCACGAACGTGACCGACAGCTACTCTGGCGAATTCTCCATCGTCGACGCTGGCGGCGGCGCATACGATCTGGAATACAACATCCCCGAACCCGCAACGATGAGCCTTCTGGCCCTCGGCGGAATCGCGATGCTCAAGCGTCGCAAGAAGTAAAAATCAGGCTGTAGGCTGTAGGTCGGTAGGCTGGAGGAAACAGCACAAAGACCAAAACAGAACGCAGACTGGAAGAAAACGAATACAAAAGCCCGGTGCAATTGCATCGGGCTTTTTTATGTCCTCTTTCGTAGGGGCGAAAAATCTTTCGCCCATGTGTCCTGTTTTTCATATGTCATCTTTTCGTAGGGGCGACCCTTGTGGTCGCCAAGGCCATAGGGGGCATTAACGCGAATGGGCGGCACAAGCCCCGCCCCTACGACGGAGAACAAAAAGTAAACATGAATCGATTCTTGTAGAGGCATCCTTACTGGGTGCCCCTTTTTTTTATGCGCATCGATTTGAAAAAGGCGAGGTATGGGGAATATCATGTGGGGACCGTGCGAATGGCACGCAGTTTTTTCATGGACAGAACTCCAATCATGGACGAAAGGAAGAGCGATGAAATGCAAGTATAACGATTTGGGCTGGTGCGGACTGCAAAAAGAAGGCTGGTCACATTCCAAGTGTAATCATGGCGCATGGGATTGCCCGAACCGCACATTGTTGACTGATGAAGAACTCGAGGAACAAGATCGCATCAATTACTCCCGAAACCCCTATGACCTGATGAACTGAGCCGGACGGGGAAATTTCTGGAAAAACGGGTCGAGGAAAAAACGGGGACAGGTACCTGACAACAAACAGGAATCGAGAACACAGGACAGAATAAAGGGTACCAGTCCCCATTTTTCGATGGTTTTTCTTACGTCGTATGTGAAATGGACGCGGAGGGTAGAAAATCGCCGAAAGCGGATGTTTTGCCTGCACCGAGTGTGGCGGTAGCGCGGAGGGTAGAAAATCGCCGAAAGTGGATGTTTTGCTTGCGTCGGTGGGGGGATGGGGTATAATTGTGTGGAATGAATACTGCGGGGAATCGGAGTGATAACCCGCGTGGAGAAATGAATTTGAATTGGAACAACCCCAAACACGGGCCCCGCGGCCGGTTGATGGTCGCGGTGTCATGTCTCTGTATCGCGCTGCTGTGGTGTGGGTCTGTCCAGGCTGAGAAGCGCTGGGACGGCACGAAATGGATCGAGGAACGCCCGGCTGTGCTTGGCACGCCGCGCGGCGACATCGCGACGATCCGCGCCCTCCTCGAAGCCGAGCGCGTCAAAGAGGCCGTCATCAAGGTCGAAGGATTCCTCGCCCGCCACGCCCACAGCCCGCTGTGCGAAGAGGCGATGAACCTCGCCGGGTGCGCGAAAATTGCCCAAGGCCACTACTGGGACGCGTACGAATGGTTCGAGCGTCAGATCGAAGAATTCCCCAACGGCCCGTTGCTTTCGCGCGCGCTCGACCGGGAATATCAAATCGGCGAAGCGTTCCTCCAAGGGCGCAAACGCCGCGTGATGCGCGTGCTGAAGCTCTCGGCCGAGGGGGAAGGCGTCGAAATCCTCGACAAGATCACCGAGCATTCGCCCGCGAGTTTCCTCGCGCGAAAAGCACTGTTGCGCATCGCGAAATACCACTTTGACGAGGGCGAATTCGACGAATCGGTTCGACGCTATGACGAGTTTGTCGAGCAATATCCGCACTCGCCCAAACGTGCGATGGCGATGATCCAGGCCGCCCACGCAAGCCTCCAGCGCTATCGCGGCGTCCAGTGGGACACCGATCCGCTGCACGAAGCGGCTGAGCGCTATCGCGTGATCCAGGCCGCGTTCCCCGCCGCCGCCAAGGCCGAAGGCATCGCCTCGATCCTTGCGGAAATCCACGCCAGCCTCGCCCACAAGGTCTACCACATGGGCCTGTTCTACGAGCGCACGAAAAAGCCCCGCGCCGCCGCGTACTACTATTCCATGGTGGTGCGCGACTATCGCACGACGCGCTGGGCGAGCGACGCACGCACGCGACTGGGTGTGTTGGGGAACATCATCCCGCTCAAGCCCTCGCTGCTCCCCAAAGACTTCAAACCGTCCCGCGTCGCGCCCAACATGCCCCCGCCAGTTGTCAGGGTGAACCCGGCCATGCCCGTCGCGACCCCGAACCTCGAACTCCAACCCGCGCCGAAGCCCACGCCGAAGCCCGTGGTCGATAAATCCAAACCCATCCCCATGCGTGATTTGCTCAAAGAACTTCGCAAGTCGCGCGAGGACACTTCCAAAAAGGATTGATTATGAATCGTATGCACATCCTCACACTCTTGACGATCGTCCTGGCCGCGACCCTGCTGCCGGGGTGCCTTGGCTATTCCGGCGAAAGCCTCTACCGAAGCGGCATCAAGACCATCGCCGTTCCGAACTGGAAGCGCGGCGAGCGCGTGTTCCGTCGTAACCACGAGATCACGCTCACCGAAGCGCTGGACAAACGCATTCTGCTCACGCCCTATGCCAAAACCTCGCGCAACCGCGCCGACACGGTGATCGAAGGAACCCTCGACCGCATCTCGCAGTCCTACATGGGCATGAATCCCGACACGGGCGTCCCGCGCGAGCGCCAGCTGACGATCTGGCTGACGTTCACCTGGAAGGATCTGCGGACGGGCAAGGAACTGCTTCGGAAGGAAAATTTCCCCGTCACGGTGACCTATCGCCCGACCCAAGCGGTCATGCATGGTTCGCCGGAGATTTCGCCCAGCACGCTTGGCCAGAGTACCGAGCTGTCGCAGGACTTTACCCAGGCGATGCAACGACTGTGCGACAAGGCCGCAATGCGAATCGTCGAGCTGATGGAACGCGATTGGAACGGCCAATAGACCCTATTGTTTGTAGACTCAACACACCCCTTGCCCCGTCGATGCGATTGCCTCGACGGGGTGCTGTATGACAGGAACCGGATATGACCCCACCGAATCAACCCCCGCGACAGACTCCGCCCCCTTCGCCAACCCCTCAGTCTCCCAAAGCGTCCAAGGGCGCGCTTGGCTGGTTTCTGATTATCGGTCTGGGTTTGATGTTGGCGCTGTTCCTTCAGGACGGCTTCGAAAATCGCGTCGAAATCGACTATAGCCAGTTCTGGAAACATGTCGAAAACGACAATCTCGAAGGCGAGCTTCTCGTTGGCCGTGCGAAAATTTCGGGTACTCTGAAAAAGGTGATTAAAAAAGATCAGCCCAAGAAATTCTATGTCAACCGCGACCCGGATGATAAAGATATCATGCTTCGGATTTCTACTGCGCTCGAGACCGCCGGGTCAAGCGTGAAGGTCAAGGCCGAGGCGGGGCCGACGTGGGTCACTGGCCTGCTTCAGAGCCTCCTGCCGCTGCTGCTTTTATTGTTCCTGCTGTGGTTCTTCCTCTTCCGCCGCATGGGCGGGGGCGGGGGCGGCATGATGGGCAACTTCGGGCGTAGCAAGCACCGCATGATTACCAAGGAATCGTCGAAGGTCAGCTTTTCTGACGTGGCCGGCGTGGATGAAGCGCGCGAAGAGCTGCTCGAAATTGTCGAGTTCCTTCGCGACTCAACGAAGTTCCAGCGTCTCGGCGGCCGCGTGCCGCGCGGGGTGCTCCTCGTGGGTCAGCCAGGCTGCGGCAAGACGCTGCTCGCCAAGGCCGTCGCGGGTGAAGCCGACGTGCCGTTCTTCTGCATCTCCGGCAGCGACTTCGTGGAAATGTTTGTCGGTGTGGGTGCCTCGCGCGTGCGAGACCTGTTCACCCAGGCCAAGGCCGCATCGCCTGCGATCATCTTCCTCGACGAAATTGACGCCATCGGCCAACGCCGTGGACGCAACGTCTCTGGTGGGGGCGGGCACGATGAGCGCGAACAAACTCTCAACGCGATTCTTGTCGAAATGGACGGCTTTGAGTCCAGCGACCAGGTGATCGTGATTGCGGCGACGAATCGGCCGGAAATCCTCGACCAGGCGCTCACGCGCTCGGGCCGCTTCGACCGTCAAATCCAGGTCCCGCTGCCCGATGTCGTCGGCCGCGAGCAAATCCTCAAAATCTACCTCGACAAAATCACCGTCGGCGACGTGAGCTACAACCGCCTTGCGCGGGGGACTGCATCGTTCTCCGGTGCCGAAATCGCCGCGCTGGTCAACGAGGCCGCCATCGCTGCGGCCATGGCCGGCAAGGACAGCGTTGAAATGGACGACCTCGAAGAGGCCCGCGACAAGGTTCGCTGGGGCCGAGCGAGAAAGTCGCGCAAAGTCGACGAACAGGAACGCGAAATGACCGCCTATCACGAGGCCGGCCACGCCCTGATCCAATATCTCACCGAAGATTCCGACCCGCTGCACAAGGTCACCATCATCCCGCGCGGCAGTGCTGGCGGCGTGACGTTCTCGCTGCCCGAGAAGGACCGCAACTATCACACCGAGCGCTATTGCAAGGCCTTTATGCAGGTCGCGTTTGGCGGGCGTCTCGCGGAAGAAATGTTCTGCGACGACATCACCAATGGCGCGTCGCAGGATATTACGATGGCGACGTGGTTCGCGCGGCACATGGTCTGCCACTGGGGCATGAGCGAGCGGCTGGGCTTTGTGCGCTACGATTTCCCCAACGAGGAGAATGGCATGTTCCTCGCGACGAAGGAATATTCCGAGAAAACTGCGCAGATCATCGACGAGGAAATCTTGCGTCTGGTCAACGAAGCCGAGGACGGTGCGCGGAAGATTCTCCAGGAGAATCGCGAGACCGTCGTACGCATCACCCAGGCACTGATGGAACACGAAACCCTCGACGCCAGTGACATCGAAACCCTCGTGAAGAATTTGCCGCTGGAGAAAAAACGTCCTGCAGAGGTCGTGGCCGAGTCGCCCCAGGAAACGCCCGCCGAGTCCGTCGCCCAATCGCTGATGGATGCCGGTCTGTATGAAGCGCCCGCAGCCGAGGCGGACCCCGCGAATGACTAATCTCCCTGCGCAGCCTGAATTGCTTTTGCCTGCGGGCTCGGAGCGGAAGGCTGGCATTGCCTTTTCCTATGGGGCCGATGCGGTGTATGTGGGCGCGGCTGGATTTTCGATGAGGCCGGATGCCGTCGCGATGGATCCTGCGGCGTTGGCATCGGCGGTGGCGATGGCCCACGCGCGCGACAAGCGACTGTATGTCTGCGTCAATTCAATGCTCTTCGATGACGATCTGGCGGCGTTGTGTCGCTGGGTCGAAGAGACGCGCGAAATTCCGTTCGACGCAATTATCGTGTCCGATGCGGGCGCGTTTTCCACGATCCGATCAATGCGCGACGATGTGGAATTGCACATTTCGACCCAAGCGGGCGTGGCCAATGTCGCCTCGGCATTGTTCTGGCAAACCGCCGGGGCCGACCGGGTGATTCTGGCACGGGAAGTGTCACTCGCGCAAACCACCGCGATCTGCGCCGCCGTCGACATCCCCGTCGAGGCCTTTGTCCACGGCGCGATGTGCACGGCGATTTCCGGGCGCTGCCTGCTTTCGGCACACATGACCGGCCGTAGCGGAAATCGCGGCGACTGCAAACATTCCTGCCGCTGGGACTATCAGCTCGTCGAGGCCAAGCGCCCCGGCGAAGCAATCGACATTTACGAAACCGGCCGGGAAACAATCTTCCTCGGCTCGGCCGATCTGTGCATGCTTCCGCTGTTGCCGGATTTGCTCGCGACGGGCATCGCCTCGCTCAAGATCGAGGGGCGCATGAAAAACGAGCACTATCTCGCCGTCGTCACCAAGGTCTACCGTAGCGCGCTCGATGCCTACGCCGCCGATCCGCAGGCATGGTCCTGCCGGGAGGACTGGCTGGCCGAGCTGGACACCGTGACGCATCAGCCCTATTCCACGGGCTTTGCCGAGGGCTATCCCACGGAGGACCCTGCGCGGCTTCAGTCGCCTGGGCGCTTGTATGGCACGCATGAAATTGTTGCGACCATCCGGGAACAATCCGCCAATTCGCTCGTCGTCGAGGTCAAGAATCCTCTCTCGGCGGGGGAGACGTTGGAGTGGATTTCACCCGCGGGCTCGGGGCTGGTTACGATTCACGCGCTGGGCAGTCTTGATGGCGAGAGTGTCGATCAGGTGCATCCCGGCACGGCCGCGGTCATCGTGGTCGACGAGGCGTGGCCTGGTGATGAGTCGGCGATTTTCCGTCGGGAACTTTCTGCGACACCCAGACGCGAACCAGCGGTTGAATACTAGGACAAGTTTCCGGGAGACCCCTTATGAAACAGATTGGTTTGGCATTGACTGCGGCGTTGCTCGTATCTACGTTGGCGCTGGCGAACACCTCGCCCAAGCAGCAGGTTGTTCAGGCCAAGGAGTCTTCGATTAAGATTGAGTTGCGCCCGGCCCAGCCGAAGGTGTCTGCTCCTGGCAGCACGTCACCCGCTCCTGCGCCCAAGGCCCAGCCTTCGCTGTTGCCGAAGAACCCCGATATCCCCACGCTGGTCAAGCTGTTGGATGATGATAATTATTACGTTCGCGAACAGTCCACCCGTGCGCTGGCGCTCAAAAGTCACGACATTCTTCGGCCGCTGATTTCCAAGCTGCCCCGCGATGGCGAGTGGGTCAAGCAGTGGGACAAATTTCTCAAGACATCGTCGAAGGAACTCGACGTAAAGCTGATCGCCCCGATGGCCAAGACGCTCAAGACGCTCAACAGTCCCGAGGCCGACCACCGCGTTCAAAAAATCATCCACCAGTTTTCCCAGGAACGGTTTGTGATGTTGGGCCAATGGCTCGCCAAGGGCGAACCGCCTGTCGAGGCGCGTCTGGCCAAGGACGACAAGCGCCCGGTTCACGTTGTGACCACGGCGAAGGAATTTGTCAAGGCCCTCGGCAACGACCGCATCATCCACATCAAGGCCAAGCGGTTTGATCTGTGTAGCAAAGAGATTTCTCCGACGAAATTTTTCTCGAATGGTCCCGTGGTGAAAAAACTGAAGAATGTACGCATCGAGTGCATCAATCAAACGCCCCTGGAGGTGTCGGTCTCCAAGATCACGCAGGGTTTGCTGGTTCTCGATTGCAAGAATATCCAGTTGGTCAATGTTGCAATCGTCCGCCCGATTCCGGCCGTGGATGGCACGCCGACGATGGCGCCTGCGATTCAGGTGGCTGGGAGTGAACATGTCGTCCTTGACCGTTGTATCTTGCGTGACAGCGGGCAGGGCTTCCATGTATTCCAATCCAAATCCATCCTTTTCTCTCGCTGTGAAATGTACAACAATCTCTACCAGATCGGCCTCATTGAATCCACCGATAGGGTGCGTCTGTTTGCCACGAGCATTTTCAATAACGGCACGAAGAGTCCTCATGCCAACTTCTTTTATGGGATTCGGGTCTCCGGCGCGGGCGCGCTCCAGCTCGATCAGAGCATGGCCTGTGGGAACAACATGCGCACGCTGTTCTATTTGCCGAGAAAAGACTTCAATGTAGAAGTGAATCGTTCGCTTCTGTCGTACCAGACATTGACCAATCGCCCAGGTAGCGTGAAGAACTCCAACAGCCTCCTTCGGTCCGAGGACAAGTCCAATCAGAAGCGAGGCAGCGGGGCGCGTCGATAAGTCGGGGAATCTCGCTTGCCGCCGGTGGAGCGGATCGGTAGAATAGGGCCATGGATTTTTCGTTCTGGATCGACCATCTCGGCTCGCTGATTGCGTTGTGTGGACTGGTGGTCTGCAGCGGATTTTTCTCGGGAAGTGAAACGGCGTTGTTCAATTTGTCCCGTCGCGAACAACAGGCCGCCGGCGAGTGGGTTCGCCAACTTCGCGCCCGGCCACAAACCCTCCTCAATGGCCTGCTGCTGGGGAACATGCTCGTCAATGTCGCCTACAGTTCCATCGTCGCGGTGATGGTCGTCGAACTCGAACAAACCGCCGGCGCGCTCTGGGCGGCGGGCGTGAGCCTTGGGGCGCTGCTGACGTTGATCCTTCTGGGCGAAGTGCTGCCGAAGATGCTCGCCTTTGCCATGCCGGGCGCGTTTGCGCACATGGCAGCGGGGGTGCTGGTGGTGTTGCTGAAGTTCCTCGCGCCGGTGCTGTGGATTCTCGGGCGGCTGGTCATCACCCCGCTAAGCCGAGTGCTGACCGGATCGCAAACACCGCGCGGCGACATCAACGTCGATGAACTGTCGGAAGTGCTCGAGATGAGTTCCCGCCGTGGCGTGCTGGATGATGCCGCCTCGACGTTCGTGCGCGAAATCCTCACTCTCTCTACCATTCGCGTCGGTGATATCATGCTCCCGCGGGTGGATGTCGTCACGTTTGACCTCGCCCGAGGGCGTCGTGCGCTCGAAGAACTCTGCCGCAAAACCAAGCTCCGCCGCATCCCGGTCTATCACGATGACCTCGATACGCTCGCGGGCGTGATTCACGCACGGCGATTGCTGCTGGCGGGGGACGAGGTAGTCCTGGAGTCGCTGATTGAGCCAGTCGAGTTTGTTCCCGAGGGCGGCTCGATTGAGCGCGCACTGCTCCAGCTTCGCACGGCGGGGCGGCAGATGGCGATCGTCGTCGACGAGTACGGCGGCACGGCCGGGCTGATCACCCTCGAAGACATCCTCGAAGAAATCGTCGGTGACATTCCCGATTCCAACGAGCTGCCCGCCGAGAAAGACGTCGTCCGCCTCGACGAGCATCAATACGACCTAGCCGGGAGCCTGAACATTCACGACTGGACCGACGCGTTCGGCATTCGTCCCCACGGCCCGCGCATCAGCACGCTCGGGGGATTCCTCGCCCAACAGCTTGGCCGCGTTCCGCGAGAGGGCGACGTCGCGCGATTCCGCAATTTGCGCTTCACGGTGCGTAGCGTCTGTCGCCGGCGCGTCGGGCGCGTGGCGCTGGAGCTTCTCGAAGCGGAGGCCACAGCATGACCCCTCTGGAGATGACATTCTGGATCGGCTTTGCGGCGCTGAACGTGACGTTGATGGGCATCTATGCCGGCAGCGAGCTTGGGCTGTACGTCCTCAATAAGGTTCGCCTCGATCTGCGCGCCTCGCGCGGTGAGCGGGCGGCGCAACGGTTGGCGCGCCGACTCCAGCGGCCGAACCATCTGCTGGCGGTCCTCCTGCTGGGGACCAACGTTCACGGCTATCTCGCGACGTTCTGCATCTCGACGCTGTTTATACGTCTCGACCTCGCCGACCAGGCCGAATGGCTGACCGTGGCAGTGATGACGCCGATCCTGTTCGTCTTCGCCGATGCGCTGCCGAAAACAATCTTCCGCCGATTCTGCGAAACCCTTCTCTATCGCCTCCATCTGTTGGTGGTGTTCGCGGATTGGGTCTTCACGTTGACTGGGCTGAGCATTCTTGTGCGAAGCTTCGGAGAGATGATGCTGAAATTTGCCCATCGCACCCCGGCCGATGCCGAGAGCGAATTCCGCCGCAGCCCACTGGCGATTGCCCTCGACGAAGGCCAAGCCACCGGTGCGCTGACGATGATGCAGACGCAGATGGCCGAACGGGCCGTCGGCCTTGGCGAGGTGCGTCTTGGCGCGGTGATGACCCCGCGTGTCCATGTCACTGCCATCGAAGCGTCCGCGACGCGTGAGGCGTTTCTCGAGCAGATCCGCGCGTGCGACCACTCCCGCATGCCGATGATCGCTGGCGGAGACGTCGTGGGGGTTGTGGATGTGTATGATGTGCTGGCCGATAGCGAGGACCGTCCGCTGAGTGAGCTGGCCGACGCGCCGCTTCAGCTGCAGGCGTCGATGTCAGTGGCCGACGCGATTTGTATGCTTCAGCGCGCGCGGAGATCGATGGCCATCGTCGTCGACCGCGACCAATACCGAGGCATCGTCACCGTCAAAGACCTCGTCGAAGAAATCGTCGGCGACCTCCAAGAGTGGTAAGCCGGAGGAAAGAGGGGAGTGTAGAACGGGAAAAATGGTGTATTTGTATTGACCCTGTTTGTCGATCTTGTATGATAGTTTTCTACGAAATGGACTGATATTATTGATTGGAGACCGAGATGAGTGACAACTATGAATTGGCGGTGATTGGTGCGGGTACGATGGCCGAGGCGATTGTCCGCGGCGCGTTCGACACGGGCTATCTCTGCAGCGAGTCTGTGGTGGCGTGCGATCTGAATCCCGAGCGGCGCGATCTGTTCGAGACCGAGTTCGGCGTGGCGACGACCGACGATCTGCAGGTCTGTGCGCCGTGCCCCTATATTTTGCTGGCGACCAAACCGTTCAACGTCGACGAAGTTCTCGCCGCAGTTGCCCCGGGCGTCCACGAGGGCGTGACGGTGATTTCGGTTTGCGCGGGGATTACGACGAAACAAATTTCCGACGCGCTCGGCGGCAAAGCCCGCGTGGTGCGCGCGATGCCCAACACCCCAACACGCGTGGGCGCAGGTGCGACCGCCATCGCTCCAGGGCCAAACTGCCAGGATGAAAATTTGGAGTGGGCGCGCCGTCTGTTCGCGGCAAGCGGCCTGAGCGTGGTCATGCCCGAAGAGAAAATCGACTCGGTGACGGGCCTCTCCGGCAGCGGACCTGCCTACGTATTCTACTTCATCGAAGCGATGATCGAGGCCGGCATTGCCGAGGGCATCGACGCGGACACCTCGCGCGACCTGGTCCTGCAAACCTTCGAAGGGGCGGTGAAACTTGTCCGCGAAACAGGCATCGCCCCAGCAGAACTCCGCCGCCGCGTAACCACACCCAATGGCGTAACCCAACGCGGCATCGAGACATTCCAAAGCTACAAGTTCCGCGAATCGGTTCACACCGCCATCCACAATGCGGTCCTCCGCAGCAAAGAACTCGGCGAAAAATAGGCTTTCTTTCTGAAATCATTCGTCGAGGGGCCATTTTGCCCCTCTCGCAAGGGGAGAAAACGTGAAGTTTTGTTGTGTAAAAAGACCCTGAAAGTGGGGCACTTTGAAGGAATTTCCTCAATAAAGGCCGTTGTGAGATTGTCCGCCCTGGACGTGAGCCGATGGGGTTAAAAAAAATGAGATGCTCTGTTGGCAATTTGCCAGTCATGGGGTACAATCTCCCGCTCGATCCCACTGAGAATCTAAGGACTCTATAGGGCATCTTGAAAAATACCGTTTTTCGGGGTGAGGGATGTGATTGGACGG
>JABGPZ010000016.1 GCA_018644725.1 Phycisphaerales bacterium | reverse complement strand
CTGAAGTATACCACCGTCGACGGGGAAAAACCGGGACTGGTACAATTTTCAGCCATATCGAAATTGGATAGATTTTTTCCACAGAGCATAGGTGATCCGCGGATACCAACCGTCCAAGAAAACTTTGTACCTGTCCCTGCTTTTCCCCCGCAGAAGGAAACAAACAAAATAAGAATTGGGCACCCACAAGGGATGCCCCTACGGAAGAAGAACACAAAAAAAGAAGGGCGAACCATTTTTCGCCCCTACAAAACGTATCAGTACAATGAAAAAATAGGGACAGTTCCCTATTTCAGGGAGCAGCTAAGTCAAAACAAGCATTTCCATCTGCCGCTTTTGCAGACAATGGAAATAGGGAACAGTCCCTATTTTTCCACTTCCGCGAACAATCGCGGTGCGACGAGGTTGGCGATGAATTTTCGATTGAGGTTGGATTTATGCCCGCCGAAGCGATTATGGCGGATCATCCATGGCCGAAAGCGGACGTTCTCACATTTGCCAGGCATCTCGTGTCGCATGCCGACCATCCCGGCCGACGCGCCAAAGCGGCGATCCACCGTGCCGAAAATCGATGTGCCCACGCCGAGGACCACACAGTCCATTCGCGAGCAGAAATTGCTCAGCGTCCCACGCACCGTTTTCTCGACCAATCCGGTGAGATCGGTTCGCGGATTGAGCGCCGGGCCGAGCAGCGCGACGTTGTCCAGCATCGCGCCGGGATTGTCTTCCGTGATCTCCGCCAGCGCCGCAAGCACCTGCGCGACGAGTCCCCCGCCCGCACTGCAGCCGACGAGGTGGCAAGGCCGGTCGGGATAGGCCTCGCGATAGCTCGCAATCGAGGCGGCAATCCGCGCGGCGTGTTTGGCCTGAAGATCGCCGTCCCACAACACACCGACGGTCGGGAATTTCCAATAGCGTTCCTGCCACGGCCACCACACGACCATGCCCTCAAAGCCCGCGCGGCGCAGGCCTTCGGGTACGGAATTGCGGCCCCAGGCGCGGCCAAAAAACAGCACGCCCGAAACGAAAATCACGAGCCCCTTTTCGGGATCGCCGGAGAAACACTTCGCAACACCCGGTGCGTCAGCGGGAAAATGGGAATCGAGAAACGTCGGCACGGGAACACTCATGGCATCACACTCCTTTAAAACTCGAACCGTTGCCGGCCTTCGGAATCGACACGATAGAATTGGCCCGGGCGGAGTCGGATGCGGAATTTCGCACCGGTAAAGCGCTCACGCATCGCGGCCTCGAGCCCGCCAGAAACCATCGTCTTGATGCGATACATCGCCGAGGCCGAGTCCACCAGCACCACGAGTGTGCCGCTGCGAAAACTGTCGAGTGCCGTGTGGTCGCGCAACTCCTGCGGGACAAGCTCTTCCCAGAGCTTCGCAAGCGCGCCGAGCTGTTTGACCCGTCGGCCGATCTGCGTTTTCATCAGCGGCGTCAGGGCAGCAGCGAGCGTGGTCGAACTCTCGCGCGGGGCGCGTTGGCGGAAAATGGTTTGAAGGCGAAGGTCGTTCATAGTCTCTCTTTCTATCATACTCATCGGCATTTTGCAATCCATTCGAGCAGCCGACGCGGCGTCTCGCCCACAAAAAAGCCGCCCCGGAAAGCGGAGCGGCCATGGTTCTCGTTGCGGCACAAGGGGTTATTTCTTCTTGGCGGGTCTTTTCGTGGTTTTGATTTTCTTGACCTTTTTGACCTTCTTCTTTGCGGCCTTTTTCTTCCCGACTTTCTTGGCAGCGGTCTTGGCCGGTTTTTTCTTCGCGGTCTTCTTGGCGGGTTTGGCGGGAGTTTGCGCTTCGATCATCTTAAGGATCTGGCGCGTGGACAGCCCGCGCACTTCGGCGAGAGCCTTGCGGACGCTCATGCGCATTTTCTTAAGGCTGGTGTCACCCTTGCGTTCCCACTGATAGACACTCTGGAGGCTCACGCCCATCGCCTTGGCGAGTTGGCCCTGGCTGAGCTTTTTCTTTTCGCGCATCTTCTTGATCATCGTACCCGTCACGCGCATCCGGCGCAGAGCGATTTCTTCCTCGCTGGCCACGGGTACGGGCGCGGTCGGAAGCTTGGCCACGACCTTTTTGACCTGCTCGACTTCGGCAAGACGCTTCTGAGTCACACTCAGGCGTTTGCGCAACACTGCGATTTCTTTCTTCAGGGTCAATTCGATCTGCTTCGCTTCCTTGCGGGCCAGACGCGAAATCTCATTCTTCAATTCTTTCATTAGATTTGCCATACTTATCCTTTCCGTGTGGTTTGTAAAAGTCCCCGTTTACGCCCGCATTATAGTTTCACTGCAATAAATGTCAAGTCCTTTATTTACAGTCTTTTTTCCGCCTTGAATTTCAAATGGATTCGAGTGTCTTACTATGAATTCTCGCCGTTGGATCGGTGGAAATTTCGCCCTGAATTTCGCCTTCACTCTTACCCTACTTGTTCACTGTCCGCGCCGATGGGATTTGCCACACCATTTGTGCGCCGGAAAAAGTGAAAATAAATGCAAAAACATCCCAATTCAAGCTTGACGAAATGGCCCTTGTAATCTATCTTCCGTGCTTTCCGAGACGGGGCAAAATCGATTTTGCCGCTCGGAAGCAAGCACCTCCCTATTCTCAGGACACAGGAGACACGAACACCATGGCCAAAACAGCCAAAAAAGCAACCAAAACTGTTGCGAAAAAGTGGGTCTATTTCTTCGGCGGCGGTAAAGCCGAAGGCAAACTCGGAATGAAAGAAATCCTCGGCGGCAAGGGCATGAACCTCGCCGACATGTCGCTGGCGGGCCTGCCCGTCCCCGAAGGCTTCACCATCACCACCGAGACCTGTGCGGAATATGACCGCCTCGGCAAGAAGCACCCCGCTGCTCTGGGCGCTCAGCTCGACGCGAACATCAAGAAGATGGAAAAGGTGTCCGGCAAGACGTTCGGCAAAGGCCCCAAGCCGCTGCTGCTGTCGGTTCGCTCTGGCGCGGCCGTCTCCATGCCTGGCATGATGGACACCGTCCTGAACCTCGGCCTCAATGATAAGACACTCGAAGCGCTGATCGCGCAAACCGGCAACGAACGCTTCGCGCTCGACGCCTACCGCCGCTTTATTCAGATGTATGGCGACGTGGTCCTCGGCCTCGAACACCACGACTTTGAAAAGGCCCTCGAAAAAGTCAAAAAGACCAACAAGGTCGAGCTTGACACCGACCTGACGACCGACGGTCTCAAAGACGTCATCGCGGCCTACAAGGCTGTCTATAAAAAGTCCGGCCAAACCTTCCCCCAAGATCCCCGCAAGCAACTCGAAGGCTCGATCAACGCCGTCTTCGACAGCTGGAACAACCCGCGCGCGATCAAGTATCGCGAGATCAACGACATTCGCGGCCTGATCGGCACGGCCGTGACGGTCCAGTCGATGGTCTTCGGGAACATGGGCGACACCTCGGGCACCGGCGTTGCGTTCACGCGCGACCCGTCCACCGGCCAGAACAAGTTCTACGGCGAATACCTGATGAACGCCCAGGGCGAGGACGTCGTCGCCGGCATCCGCACCCCCGAGCCCATCGCCAAGCTCGCCAAGGTTGACCCCAAGTGCTACAAAGAACTCGTCGCGATCCGCACGAGCCTCGAAAAGCGCTACAAAGATATGCAGGACCTCGAATTCACGATTGAAGAAGGCAAGCTGTACATCCTTCAGACGCGTAACGGCAAGCGCACCGCCGCCGCCGCCGTCAAAATCGCCGTGGACCTGATGAAAGAAAAACTCATCACCGAAAAGCAGGCTGTCTGCAGCGTCGATCCCAAGCAGCTCGACCAGCTCTTGCACCCGACGTTCAAGCCCGCCGCCGAAGCCAAAGCCACCTCGATCGCCAAGGGCCTGCCCGCCTCGCCGGGCGCTGCGTGCGGCAAGGTCGTCTTCAGCGCTGAAGAGGCCGAACGCCTCGCCGACCTCGGCGAAAAAGTGATCCTCGTCCGCGTGGAAACCTCGCCCGAAGACATCGGCGGGATGCACTCGGCCGTCGGCATTCTCACCAGCCGTGGCGGCATGACCAGCCACGCCGCTGTGGTCGCCCGCGGCATGGGCAAATGCTGCGTCGCCGGTTGCGCCGACGTCGTGATCAACTACAAGACCCAGAAGTTCACCGCCGGCGGCAAGACCGTCAAAGCGGGCGACTTTATCTGCCTCAACGGTTCGAAGGGCCTGATCTACATCGGCCAAATCGAAACCGAACCCGCCAAGCTGACCGGCGCGTTCGGCACGATCATGAAGCTGGCGGACAAGTACCGCAAGATGGGCGTCCGCACCAATGCGGACTCCCCGGCCGACACGATCCAGGCCGTCAAGTTCGGCGCCGAAGGCATCGGCCTTTGCCGCACCGAGCACATGTTCTTCGAAGGGGATCGCATTGTCTCGATGCGGAAAATGATCCTCGCCGAAACCGAAGCCGACCGCAAGGCCGCGCTCAAGAAGCTCCTGCCCCTCCAGCGCAAAGACTTCACCGGCATCTTCAAAGCTCTCAAGGGCGCACCCGCGACCATCCGCTTCCTGGACCCCCCGCTGCACGAATTCGTGCCCCACGACGCTGCGGGCCAAAAGGAAATGGCCAAGGCCATGGGCATCAGCGTCGCGAAGGTCAAAAAGAAAATCGCCGACCTCCACGAGTTCAACCCGATGCTCGGCCACCGTGGCTGCCGCTTGGGGATCTACTATCCGGAAATCACCGAGATGCAGGCCCGCGCTGTGATCGAAGCGGCATACGCCGTCAAGGGTGCCAAGCCGGAAATCATGATCCCGCTCGTCGGAAGCGTCAAGGAACTCGCCCACCAGAAGCAGATCGTCCTCGACGTCTACGCTGAAATCAAGAAGAAGAAGGGCAAGAAGCTCGACTTCCTCTCGATCGGCACGATGATCGAAGTTCCGCGTGGCGCGATGACCGCCGACCAGATCGCCGAAGAAGCCGAATTCTTCAGCTTCGGCACCAACGACCTGACGCAAATGGGTTGCGGCTTCAGCCGTGACGATGCCGCCAAGTTCCTCGGCCAATACGTCGACATGGGCATCTTCGAAAACGACCCGTTCCAGACCCTCGACCGCGATGGCGTGGGCGAGCTCGTCAAGACCGCCATCATCAAGGGCCGTAGCACCCGCAAGAACATCAAGCTCGGCATCTGTGGCGAGCACGGCGGCGACCCCAGCTCGGTGGAATTCTGCCACCTCGTCGGCCTGAACTACGTCTCCTGCAGCCCCTACCGCGTCCCCATCGCGCGCCTGGCCGCAGCACAAGCCGCCATCAACCACAAGCATGGCGTACTGACGAAGTAAGGATTCGCACTCGCGAACCCAACAGCAACTGCTGAACCCCGGGCGGTCTCTTTCGAGGCCGTCCGGTTTTTTTGTGCTATCTTAGTCACAACAAAGTGGCGGGCAAGGCAACTAATTAAGTGTCAAATCGCGAAGGGCACACGCAAAATTAGCATTCAGCCAATCGGCCGAATGCTTTTTGATCGCCACAGAAAAACATCGCTCCTTTCCAAAATTACTCCCCAAAACCGCTTGCAAAACTCCGGCTTCATGGTATCCTATGCCCCGTAGCAGGATTGGCCGAAAGGCCACAGGAAAGCGGGGAATGATTCTCGCCCACGCTGTAGCAGGCAATGGGCCCCCGACCGTTTGTTTCGCATTTGCTCAATTGCGAGGAGAGAGTGCGCTGTGCACTCAGGCTTGGACTGTGTCATAGCAAGCACACAGGATGCGGACTCGCCAACCGCACGAACCCTTTGTAGCAGGAACTGAGCAATGCAAATGAATCTCCGACTGGCAATTGTGTCCATCGTGGTCGCCCTCTTGGCGTGTACCGCCGGGGCCGCAGGCATCTTTGACATCTCTCTGGATTATGGGTCGACCTCCCAGGCCGATATCGATACCTATGGCACGGCCTTCAATAATGCCGCAGCGACCTGGGAAAATTACATTTCTGGCTACCAACCAGGAATCAACATCAATGCCGACGGCAATTCCCCAATTGTCATTACCGTAAACTTGGACTATATCGATGGCGCCGGAGACGCCGAGGGAAACATCCTTGGCTCTGCAGGCCCTACCCGCGGATATGTGAATTACAATGACACGGGATATACATTCACAACAGAAGGATCGATGACCTTTGACACCTATGATTTAGACATGATGGTCGCACAGCCTAACAATTACTTTGAAAATGTCATTCTACACGAAATGGGCCATGTTCTCGGGATTGGAACGCTTTGGGGGCCCGCATACAACGATGTCTATATAGAGGGTTCAGGCGAATACACCGGAGCCAGCGCTCTGGCGGCCTACCAGGCAGAATTCGATCCCGAGGCAACCTTCGTTCCCGTTGAACTCGACGGAGGAAGTGGAACCGCAAACAGCCACTGGAATGAAGTCGGTGACGAGGATGCCCTCACCAGTCAATTCAATTTGGAATCCATGAATGACGAATTAATGACTGGCTGGGCCTCGGGAGACATGTATGTGTCCAACGTGACACTGGGATCGCTGGAAGACATTGGCTACAGCGTCAACTACAACGAGCACGCTCCCGAGCCGGCGACGATGGGGCTGCTCGCTCTCGGCGGGATGGCCATGCTCAAACGGCGCAAACGCCGACGCGCATAACGACTTTTTCGCGCGCCCTGCGCGAAACACAATAAGGGACACAGGCAGGCTCCATTCGGGCGAGGTTTCGACGTCGCCCTTTTTTGTGCCTACTCCTGCTCTTCGGGCTGCTTGGCTCCGCGGCCACGATAGGTGCGCGGCGAACAGTTGAAATATTGGCGGAAGACGGTCGCAAAATATTGGCTCGACGCGAACCCGCTCTCCAGCGCGATATCCGTGATCGAGCGCTTGGGGGCCTGCAACAGCACTTCGGCAGCGGCAAGAATCCGCTGGCGATTGAGGAACTGCATCGGCGTGAGGTTCGTGATGATTTTGCAGTGATGCACAAAGCGCGTCATTCCCAGCCCGCACTTGCGGGCCATCCGATCCAGCGTCCACTCTTCACCCAGTCGCGCGGGAAGTCCATTCAAAAACTCCTGCACAATTTCCCGCGCATCACCCTGTTCGGGGGTCGCAGGTTTCCGTCGGGCTCTACCCTGCGAACGAACCTCCACCAGAAGCTGACGCAACAATTCATTGGTCACGATCGCGAGCTGGCTGAGCGAATCCTTCACGGATTGGGTTTTCGAAATCTTCGCGATGGAATTGAACAACCGCGGAATATCACTGTTGGCCGAAAACGTCACACGCGCATCCCGACGAAGACAACGCGCAAGATCCGCCTTGTCCTCGGCCGAGAGAATCACCCACTCTGGCCAGGCCCATTCCTCTTCGGGCGCTTTGGCCTGGACGTCGATCACGAGAAAGTGGCACCGATTGATGCCGATGGTCTCGCCGCCGACCTTATGAAGTTGCCACGGGCGCGTCACGGCCATCTCGCCCGCATGCACGGTCAATGTTTGACTGGGAAGATTGAGCGTTTCGCTCCCCGACTCGACATACATCAGCTCGATGCCCTGATTGCGGTGCCACGGGATCGACCACGGCTGCTGGCGCGTGACGGACCAATAGTTCGCCAAGAGCAGCCCCGGCAAGATCTCCGGCGCGAGGGGTTTGCCGACATGTTTCCAGCGCGTAAAGCCGCCATACTCGATTTCCCCGTTCAACACGGCCGAACGAAAACACGGCCTGTCCCGCTTTGGGGGTGGTTCGGTCTGGGGGTGTTGCGACGGATCCGGACGGCGGCGGAGCGGAGCGGATGCTTTTTTGACAGATTGGGAACGGTTTGACTTTGCCATGGGCATCCTATATACCATGCCGAGGGGCAATGTGCAAAATTTTTCACTCGTGAAAAATTGAAAGAATCCTGCAAACCCCCCGTTTATTATAGCGAACTCGGCATATTTGCCGTATCATACTCGATCTTCCGCGACGCTCTTTGCGTCGCCCTACACCCATCGCAGCGTTGACTGCAAAAAGGAGATTCGGATGACCGTTTCACGACGAAGCCTACTCAAGGCGACCGCTGGCGCAGCCGCATTGCCGACGATTCTTACTGCCCCACTGTTCGGCGCCGACGCACCGTCCAACCGTATCAACATGGCCCTGATCGGCTGTGGCGGCATGGGGCGCGGCAACGCCCGCAACCTCATGCAAAAGCCCAGCGTGCAATTCGTCGCGGCCTGCGATGTTGACTCGAACCATGCCAAGCAATCCGCAGGAACCTTCAACAAAAAATACAACACCAAGGGCACCAAGACCTATAGCGACTACCGCAAGCTGGTCCTCAACAAGAACATCGACGCGGTCATCATTGCCACGCCCGACCACTGGCACGCGTCGATCGGGATCGCCTGCGCCCAGGCGGGCATGGACATCTACGGCGAAAAGCCCCTCACGCGCTACCTCAAAGAAGGCCGCGAATTGGTCAATGCCGTCGAAGACGCTGGTTGCGTCTGGCAAACCGGGAGCTGGCAACGCAGTAAAAACCAATTCCACCGTGCGTGCGAACTCGTCCGCAACGGCCGCATCGGAAAACTCACCCACGTCGAAGTCGGGCTGCCCACAGGCAAAACAAACAAGATCTCCGCGGCCGTGCAACCCGTCCCCAAGGACCTCGACTACAACGCATGGGTTGGCCCGGCGAGAAAACTGCCCTACCGCTCCCAGCAGGTCCACTTCAACTGGCGCTGGGTCCTCGCTTATGGCGGCGGGCAACTGCTCGACTGGATCGGCCACCACGGCGACATCGCCCACTGGGGCATGGACTGCGACAACACTGGCCCGGTCAGCGTCAAACCCATCGTGGCCACCTACCCCACCGGCGGACTGTGGAACGCACCCATCCACTACAAGTGTGAATGCACCTACAAGAATGGCGTGAAGATGACCGTCGCCGACGTTGCCAACACCTCGCGCGGCATGGGTACGAAGTTCATCGGCGAAAATGGCCAATGGATTCACTGTGGCCGCAAAGGAATCTGGGCGTCGGACCCGAAGGTCCTCCGGTCGGTGATTCAGCCCAACGAGATCAAGCTCTACAACACGGGCGGCGACCACCACGGCAACTTCGTCGATTGCATCCGCACTCGCAAGAAGACCATTACGCCCATCGAAACCGCCCACCGCTCCGCTTCGATTGGCCACCTGTGCATGATCGCGCTGGAAACGGGCCAAACGATTTCGTTTAACCCCGACACCGAGCAAATCCTCAACAACCCCAAAGCCGCCGCGATGCTCCAACGAGCCTACCGCGCGCCGTACACGCTGTAATTCAAACTTCCCTCCTACACAGGAACTTCCAATATGAGAACTACACTACTGACCACACTGCTTCTCGCCGGCGTACTTTCGGCCGCGACCATTTCGCCGACTCCGCCCAAACAGACAAACAAGAAGAAAGCAAAATTGTATCAAGCCGGCATGAAGGCCCTCAAGACCAACTGCCCGACCACCGCCGCCAAGGCCGCCAAGGGTCGCAAGATCCTCGTCGTAAATCTCTGTGCAGGTTTTCCGCACTCCTCGATCCCGCTCGTCGCTCAAGCCATCGAAGCCATGGGCAAATCGACCGGTGCCTACGAAGCCGACTTTACCAACGACATGACCGCCTTCGACGATGCCGTCCTCAAAGGCTATGACGCGGTCGTGCTCAACAACACCACCAAGCTGCCCGTCAGTGCATCGCAGAAAAAAGCGCTGATGGACTTCGTTAAATCGGGCAAGGGCCTCGTGGGGATTCACGCGGCGGCCGACAACTTCTACGACTGGCCCGAAGGCGCCGCCATGGTCGGCGGCCTGTTTGACGGCCACCCTTGGCGCTACAATATGAGTAGCAAATTCAAGGTCGAAGGAAAATCGCCCCTGACCGCGATGTTCCCCCAAGGCGGCTTCCGCTACACCGAAGAAATCTATCAACTCAAAGCGCCCTACAGCCGCAAGGCTCTTCGCATTGTGCTGTCGCTCGACATGAGCGACAAAAAGACCGCCGCAGTCAAAGGAAAAAAACGAACCGACAACGACTACGCCATCGCGTTCTGCCAGAAAATCGGCAAGGGCCGCTCGTTCTACACGGGCATTGGCCATAACGAAACCGTCGTATCCGATGCCGCCGTCCTCAAGCACTACCTCGCGGGCATTCAATATGCCATCGGCGACCTAGCCGTTGACGACTCCCCGTCCGGCGAACTCAAAGCTGCGCCCGTCGCCGCGCCCGTCGCCGTCAAAATCGGCACCGGCGCCTTTGCCGAGCTGCTGGACTACACCTACGCCAAGGGCCAAACCAAGACTGCCACGATGCTCCAAGACATCGTTCGCACAACCCCCGCCGCGCAATACCCCGCGCTCGAAGCGCGCCTGCTGGCGACCTATTCCTCGCCCAAAGCCACCGTGGACTGCAAGACCGTCTGCCTCGAAACGCTGCGGCCAGTTGCCTCGTGCGCCACTACGCGCGTGATCGGCCCCGGCTTGGTCGACGCAAAACTCAGCGACTCCGTTCGCGCCGTCCTCGAAGGAATCACCTGCCCGCGGGCCAACCCCGCCCTGCGCGACGCGCTCGGCAAAACCGACAACGACACCATCAAGGCCGGCCTGATTTCGACCCTCGCCGCCCGCGGTGACACCGATGCCGCATCTCTGATCGCCGCGTCGCTGACCAGCAAAAACGCCACCCTTCGCATGGTCGCCATCAAGGCCATCGGCCGCATCGGCAACCCCGATTGCGCGCCTGTTCTTCAAGGGTTGAAATTCACCGGCCCCGAAGCCACCGCCAGCAACATTGCCATCGCACAATGCCTCGTTACAACCCCCAAGAACCTCGCGCGCTTCGTCGCCGGCCTCACCGACCCCGCCACCAAGGCCGTCGCACTGGGCATCCTCGCCCGCGCCGACACAAGCCTCGCGATCATCCCCCTGCTCGACGCACTCGACGCGAACGACAAGATCCTCGCCAAAGCCGCCAACAGCATACTGAACTCCATCCGCGGCGACGCCTTCACCAAGGCCGTTGCTTCGGCCATGCCAGGAGCACCCGCTGCCAAGCAGGCCAAACTGATCACGATCCTTTCGGGCCGCCCCGGGCCGATGGCCGCCAAGGGCATCCGCGCAGCCGCAACCTCGAAAGACCCCGTCGTCCAACAAGCGGTCGCAACGGCCTTGGGCGCGATGGGCTCCGCCGCAGACCTCCCGGCCGTGCTCTCCCTGATCGCTTCAGCCAACGCCGACGTCGCCGCAGCCGCCAAAGCCGCTCTGGGAACCATGCCTGGCGACGATGTCAACGCTGCACTCATTGCGTATCTCGCCAAGTGTAGCGGGGACGACAAACTGTTGCCTCTCAACGCTCTCGCCGAACGCAAGGCGCCCGAGGCCTATCCGGTCTTCCTCGCCCATGCAGCCGACCTCGAAGACCGCAAAGCCTTTGCCGTCTCCATCAGAGCACTCGCTGACTATGGCACCATCGCGCAGATCGAGCCGCTGACCAAGCTCTATCTCGCGACCCCCGCGAGCGGCTACACCAAAGCGATCACCGCCATCGCCACACGCTCGACCGACGTTGAAGCACGTAGCGCTGCCGTGGCCGCCGCCCTCCCGGGCGCAACCGGCAAAACCAAAGAGGGCCTGCTGAAACTCGCTCCGAAGCTCGGCGGCAAGAATGTTCTCAAAATCGTCCAGGGCCTCCTCACCGACAAAGACCTCGGCAACACCGCCACCCGCGCCCTGTGCGAATGGTCTACGCCCGAGCCGATGGCCGACCTGCTGTCGATGTGCAAAACCACCGACGACAAAGCGCTGAAGGTCCTCACGATGCGCGGCTACCTCACCCAGCTCACGATGCGGACCGACCTCACTCCTGCTGCGATCAGCGCCAAGGCCATCGCGGCATGGCCCCTCGCGATCCGCCCGGAAGAAAAACGCATGATCCTGTCGGTCCTCGAAAAGGCCCCGACCTCCAACGGTCTGGACTTCGTCAAGACGCTCAAGGACGCCGAGATCGCCCAAGAGATCAAGACCACCGAGTCGCGCCTGGCCGATGCGCTGACGGTCATCACCATGACCGCCAGCCACTCCGCCAACCAGTGCCCCCCAAAAAACGCACTGGACAATGATCCCGCCACGCGCTGGGGCACCGGCGTCACACGCCGCCCCGGCATGTGGGTGATCTTCGACCTCCAGACCAAGAAGACCCTTTCAGGCCTGACGCTGAAGTACGCCAAGAGCGCTAACGATGGCCCTTCCGGCTACACCGTATTCTCGTCCAACAACGCCAAGAACTGGACCAAGATTACAGAGTCCAAGGCCAAAAATGCCAAGCCGAATAAGACGGACATCAAATTCGGCAAGTCGGTCACGGCCCGGTACATCAAGATCGTCCAGAACGGTCGACACAAAAATTTCTGGTGGGCGATCCACAAGGTCGAATTCAAGTTCTCCAACTAATCAGACCGATTCAGAACACCACGCGGCGGGCTTTCGAGCTCGCCGCTTTTTTGTACCCACCCCGCCAAATTTCCACCAATTTTGTCGGACAAAGACCCCCTCATTACATATTTGTAGAAAGCACAGCTTTTCCTACCAAGCCTATTCTGGCCATAATCCGTCTGCGACCAGGTAGTTACATGATTATTCTGTTTTTGGCACGGGAATTGAATATATCGGGTAACGCATCAGGACTGCATTTCGCCCGAACGGGCAATTCTTGAAAGGACCGAATCCTCATGATGTCCAGGAAATTCCAATGGCTCTGCCTGACCCTGCTTGGGGTGGTGGCAATCACGGCGCTTCCAGCACTGGCCGAGCAGCCCCCCCCCGCCGCTGCGGCCAAGGCCCAACCCGTCGCCGCAACCCAGGCCGACATCACTCAGGTGAATGTCGCGATCAACACCGTATGGATTGTGGTGGCTGCGGCACTGGTGTTCTTCATGCAGGCGGGGTTCGGCATGGTCGAAGCGGGCTTCTTGCGCGCGAAAAACACCTGCAACATCCTGATGAAAAACTTCGTCGACTATTGCTCGGCCAGCCTGATGTTCTACGTCGTCGGCTATTCGCTGATGTTCGGTGGCGGCAATGGCTTTCTCGGCTGGGAAGGCTTCGGCATCGACTGGGCGGCGGGCACAGACCCCAGCGGCGCAGGAGTGAGCCATCACGCGTACTGGTTTTTCCAGGCGGCCTTCTGCGGCGCGGCGGCCACCATCGTCGCGGGCGGAATGGCCGGGCGCATGAAGTTCGGCGCGTACCTCATGTACACCGTCGTGATCTCCGCGCTGATCTACCCCATCGTCGGGCACTGGATCTGGGGCGGCGGCTGGCTTGCAAAAATGGACTTCAGTGACTTCGCCGGCTCGACCGTCGTTCACGCCACCGGCGGCATCGCCGCGCTGATCGGCACGATCCTCCTGGGAGCGCGTCACGGAAAATACAATGGCAAGGCCAAGGCCATCCCCGGGCACAACATTCCCATCGCATCGCTGGGCGTGTTCATCCTCTGGTTCGGCTGGTTCGGATTCAACGCCGGAAGCCAAATCGCCGTCGGGAACGGCATGACCGTCGCAAAAATCGCAATGAACACCAACATTGCCGCCTGTTGCGGCGCACTCGCTGCAATGCTCACGATCTGGAAAATCGGCGGCAAGCCGGACCTCTCGATGACGATGAACGGCGCGCTGGCTGGGCTCGTGGCCATCACGGCCGGCTGTGACTGCATGAGTTCCGTCGGTGCAATGATCACTGGCACAGTAGGCGGCGTTGCGGTAGTCCTCAGCGCGTTGCTGCTCGAACGACTCCGCATCGACGACCCCGTCGGCGCGTTCCCCGTCCACGGCATCAACGGCATCTGGGGCACACTCGCGATCGGACTCTTCAGCGAATCATCCGGCCTGTTCTATGGCCACGGCGCCAGCCAGCTCGGCATTCAGGCACTCGGCGTGTTCAGCGTTGTCGGCTTCGTCCTCCTGACGATGGGCGCGGTGTTCCTGCTGATCAAAAAGACCTACGGCCTGCGCGTCTCGAAGCAGGAAGAACTCCGCGGCCTGGACATTGGCGAACACGGCATGGAATCCTACGCGGGCTTCCAGATCTTCACCACCGAATAAGCGACAGACACACTCACTCCCCAAGGAGAATTGAATTATGAAACTCATCACGGCATACATTCAGCCCGAAAAACTCAGCGACGTCAAGCAGGCCCTCTACGAGGCCGAGGTCTTCAAGCTCTCGGTCACCAACGCCCTGGGGTGCGGCCAGCAAAAAGGCTATCACGAGACCTATCGCGGCGTGGACATTGAAGTGAACCTCCTCAAGAAAGTCCGCATCGACATCGCGGTCAACGAGGAGTTTACCCAGGCCACCATCGATGCGATCATTCGCGGCGCACGCACCGGCAACATTGGCGACGGGAAGATCCTCGTCACTCCGCTGGAGCAATGCATCCGCATCCGCACCGGCGACACCGGCCCGGCCGCCATCGGCTAACCCAACATTGGCAGGTGTCTCCCGCGATACGGTATCGCGGGTTTCCCCAGCGGCCTGTCCGCTGGAGTCCATACTGCAACTTCTGGTCCTGATGCTGCGGTCCCTGCCAACGGCCGACTGATGAATTTCGATTCGTCAGTCGGTTTTTTTATTCCTGGCCTGCGGTTCGACGTTTGCGAATTCCACACCACCCACAGGCCGAAAAGATCGCCAGCATCGCCATCGCGGGAATGCGATAGCGCGGCAACGCCGGATTGGGCAACAGCAAAATCACCGCACACAACCCCACCACCATCCAGCCGCCTTGGGGCATCGTCGCGCGCCCCCGCACAAACCGCCACGCCGCCAACGCACAGCCGAGACCCATTGCGCCCCAAAGGAGCATCAATCCACAGGCCATGCCCATCGCGCCGAGATCTCCGTTGAAATAGTGCCATGCCGCCGCGAAAAGCCCTTCGCGCTGGAGTACATCCACCGTCCCACGTTCGGGGACCAGCACATCCGCCAGCACCAGCACATCGCCCGCGCCCGGCAGCGCAATGCCACACACGCCGTGAACATAGTAACTCATCAGCCCACCGGGATGCCGCGCAAGAGTTTCACGCGTCTGCGTCCAGCGCCTGCGTGCGAGCTCGCCTTCGCTATACAGCCCCGTCGCGCGAAGCCTCTCTGTGTCCGCAAATTTCCTGTCGCGAACCACCGAAACAATTTCGTCACTTTCACCCGCTTCCAACACCGGACACAGTGTGTAATGCATGCTGTCTGGGCCGGCCGAGCTGAACGACCAATACTCCTCGCGAAGTCCATTTCGCATCACCCACGGGCCGCACAATACCACGCCCGCGACCGCGAGAGTGATCGCGCCACGCCAATGGCGCATCAGTACAAACAGGACCACCACGGCCGCAGCAAACACCAATCCCACCGGCCGAACATAGGCCCCCGTCGCCAGCAATGCCGCCGCGCACAGAAGCCCTGGCGCGAGCATACTTCGTTGCGCCGAGCGCACCCATCGCACCAGAAGCACCACCGCCGCCGTCAGCAAAAAAGCAAACAGCGTGTCACTGAGAACGCGCACCGACGAGGCCACCAACAGCGGACTCGTCGCGAGAATCATCGCCGCGAACACTCCCACCCCGCGCGACAAACTCAGCCGTCGCGCAAGCAAATAGGCCAGCCAAATCGTCAACAGGTCCAGCGCGATTTGCGCGCACAACAACCACAACACACCACGGGACGACTCGGCGTCGACAAACACGCTCAGCCAGACAGGATAGCCCGGACTGCGGAAAATTTCGCCTCGGCCGTGGGAGGTTTCAAACCGTCCCGCGCGGACCTCGCCCGCAAAGCGAATGTACTCGGCCGTGTCGGGCGAGGTGGTTCGCCAGTGCGGCTCGGACGGCATGGTCGGGTCCCAAGCCACCCAGAGCAATCCCCCGCGCAACACCGCGCCAAGCAAGAGCGCGAACAACATCCACCGCCGGGCTGTACTGCGCGTGAGGGTCATTTCGATTTCGGCAAGGCCGGCTTGGGTTTGGGCGCCGCGGGAATCGCGACCTGGGCGCCGTCAGGCGCGAGGGAATATTGCCCGGCATATTTCTGCAGGATTTTCAGCAACTCCGCAGGGGAGATTCGCTGAACACGCCCATCCAGGAACGCCACAGCGACCTGCCGACGGCCTTGGGGCTGTTCAAATGCCAGCGGCGCGTCCCATCCATTTTTCTTGAACTCTTTCGTCCACAGCAGAAACACATAATCTGCCCGGCGCGAAAGTTTACCTTTGCGAAAGGTGATCTCAGAACTCGAACGAGCCGGATCCTGAAGGACTTTTGGATGGCTGAGACACTTTGCCGCGAATAAATCTGCAAGGCCCGACGGCCATCGATTTTTATCCACGCGATACATCTGTGCCGCCAAAGCCAGGCTACGCAAATTCGATGCACTCACAGTTTCACGCGCCACCGAACGCGCCTTTTGAACGGCGGGCAGTAGCACGCTCACGCCGATTCCCACAACCGGGGCGGCGATGGAGGACCGGTCATAGCCCTCGAACGTAATCCCGGCTGCATCGTGACGATAGGCGAGCATGTTGCCGGTCATCTGCGCGAGCATTTCGTGCAGCGGCAACGGAAATCCGTCAAGCGAAATCTCGGGCGGAATAATGCCTTCCAGCGCCGCGACCCCGCCGAGCAGCAGCGGGTAGATCGTCTTGGCGAGATGACGCGTATTGACGTAGATCAGCCCCGACGCGTCCTTGGCGACGCGGGCGTGAAGAGTTTTGAAATCGGGCATGTCGACCAGGCGCGTCTTGCTGGGCTGGACGGCCGAGGCGATCACTTGCGGCCAAAGCGCGACGTACAGTGTCTTGCCGTGAATCAACCACGCCGGGCGAATCGGCATGACCTCGCCGGGAGCCAGCATCCGCATGTCCATGCTCTTGACGGTCACGTTGCCATAGCGATTGAGCTTGATCGGAAGCTGCTTTTCGAGCTTGGCCAGCTGCTCGCTCAATGTCTTGACATCGCGAATTTCGACTTTGAGAACCGTGCCCGCCAGCATGCCGCCATAGCTCGGCGCCATCACCAACTGGACGTGGTCGCCGAGCGCATTGATCACGTCGCGACGGAGATTGAACGCGGCGGGGTTTTTCTTGACCATGTCGGCAGGCGGATCGATCTGCGCGGAGACCTTCGGGTCGAACTCGCGAAGAATGTTCAGGAACGAGTCGAACACGGCCTTGGCGGGGACATTCCCCAAGATCGCCAAATCGGTGTCGCCCGGCAGCTTTGCCAGCTGGCCAGCGCGGAGTGGCGCGCCAGAAAAGCCCGCCAAAACTCCCCGATGCGGCGCGGGCGTCACAAAGCGAACCTTCGTGTGCATGCCCTTGTCGACGATCGCCATGTTCACCGCCAGCGCGTCGAGCTTGTCGAGGCCGAGGGCCTTGACCTTTGTATCGATTCCCTCAACCATCCCCTTCTTGAAGGCAGCAATTTCCTTGGGAGACCGCGCCGTGCCGTCTGGTTTTTTTGAAGCGGCAAATGCGGCTGAGGCCCGGGCCGCTGTGGCAGCGAATTGGTTCAGTAGTTTGGTTCGAACAGCCGCCGTGTTCAGCCACAGCCGCAGCTGGGGACTCTTGAACGCGATGGGCTGGAATGCGGTCGCGAATTTTTCCTTCATGCCAAGCGACGTGGGTTTTGTCGTCCCCATCAATCGCACAAGATCGCCCGGGGCCTTCGCGAAAAACAACTTCTGGCCACGAATCACGTAGTACAAGTCCACCGACTTTGTTCCGGGAGTCATCGAAAAACCATTCAAGGCCCCTGCGGGCAATCCCGAGGCGACCTGCGCACCCGCCGCTGGGCGCACTGTATTCCCCTTGAGCAGCGCCTGGAGCTTGCCGAGATCTTTCCCCCCGGCATCGACAATCCCATACACACTCGGGCTGGGCTTGGCGTCAAGATCGCCCGCAATGCATACGCGATGCGTCAAAACAAACTGCAACAGCTCCAACGACGGTTGCGCCCCGCCGCGCCGTGCGCTCATTTTCACGACCCTGTCCAGCACGCCGCCCGGCATGAGCAGCGAACCGTACACCGAGCCGTCGAACAGCATGTTCCGTCCTGCCCACTCGGCATAGAAATCGGTACCTGCGGGAACCTGCTCGGGAAGCGTCCCGGCCGGAGCCGCCGACGCCAACAAACACACCATCAAGCCAATCATCACAATTGCTCGAGTCATAATTCTCTCCTTGTATATAGCAGCAATCTATACGTCCAAGTTTTTCGCGCTCAATGCGTTTTCTTCAATAAACTGCCGGCGTCGCTCCACATTGTCACCCATCAGCAGGGTGAACATGTGGTCCGCTTCGGCGGCGTCATCGGCCTGAACACGATGCAGCACGCGGTTCGACGGATCCATCGTGGTTTCCCACAGCTGGTCTGCGTTCATTTCACCGAGACCTTTGAAGCGCTTGATTTCGATCCCGCGCGAGCCCAGCACACGAATGCCCTGGGCGATCTCGGAGACGTTTTCGATCTCGGCCACCTCGCCATCGCCCGTAAGGGCAAACTTCGCGGGGGCCATTTCGCCGGTCACTTTTTCTTCGCGGCGATAGAACCAATCTTCGATATCGAGGCCCAACTCGCCGAGTTGCGCGATGATCTCTACGATTTCGCGCACTTCGTGAAGCTCGCTTCGCTTGTAGACTCGGTGACGGGCCTGGGCGGCCTCTTCGGCAGCCTCTTCGGTAGGTTCTTCCAGCTCTTCGTTGGTCTCGTCTTCAATCTCCGATGCCTGTTCCGCAAGATATGCGTTAAACGCTTCGCGGCCATGGAAGAACTGATTCTTGCCATCGATCACCATCCAGTGCGTCGGGAGCTGGCCGCTGTCGTCGCGGTTGTCCATCAGCATCCGGAACGTCAGCCCGCGGCGCTCGACCACTTGCAACTGGTCGGACATTTCGTCCAACAGGCCCAACAGCATTTCCAGCTGTTCGCCTTCAAAGGTGCGCACCACCTCGAACTCGTCGCCAGTCACGTTACGCAGTTCGAATGTCGTGCCGTCCAGGCCGAGGCGCGCGAGGGTGTTCTGCATCTTCTTTTCGTCGACGACGTACTCTTTGTGACGCTTGCGCGAAACGAGATACAGCGGCGGCTGGGCGATGTAAATTTTGCCGTTCATGATCAGTGGCTTCATGTGGCGGAAGAAGAACGTCAACAGCAACGTGCGGATGTGACTTCCGTCGACATCGGCATCGGTCATGATGATGATCTTGTCGTAGCGACGTTTTTCGTAGTCGAAGTCTTCGCCGATCCCGCAGCCGAGGGCCGAGATGATCGTCTGGATTTCACTGAAGTTGAGAATCTTGTCGAGGCGTGCCTTTTCGACGTTGAGGATCTTGCCCTTGAGCGGCAGGATCGCCTGGATTTCGCTGTTGCGGCCTTGCTTGGCACTGCCGCCCGCGGAGTCCCCTTCGACGAGGAACACTTCGGTGAGTTCGGTTTTTTTACTGCGGCAGTCCGCGAGCTTGCCCGGCAGCGATCCGCTCGAAAGCGCACCCTTGCGGCGGGTCAGGTCGCGGGCTTTGCGGGCGGCTTCGCGCGCCTGCATCGCCGAGACGGCCTTGTTGATGATCCGCTTGGAGTCGGCCGGATGTTCTTCCATCCAGATCCCCAACATTTCGTTGACGGTCTGGGTCACGAACGATTCCATCTCGCTGTTGCCGAGCTTGGTCTTGGTTTGGCCTTCGAATTGCGGCTCGGACATCTTCACGCTGACAATCGCTGTCAGCCCTTCGCGCAGGTCGTCGCCCGTCGGCGGCTTGACGCCCTTCTTGAGCACGCTCTGCTTCTTGGCATAGGCGTTGATCGTACGCGTCAGTGCGCTACGGAAGCCCGAAAGGTGTGTGCCGCCTTCGATGGTGTTGATGTTGTTCGCGAAGGAATAGAACGTTTCGCTGTAGGTATCGTTGTACTGGAAAACGATGTCACACGAGAGCTTGAGCTTGGGATCTTCGCGGGAGATGCGGATCGGGGCGTGCATGGTCGTCTTGCCATCATTGAGGTGTTCGAGGAACGCCTCGAGGCCATTTTCGAAATGGAACACATCTTCGCGATTGTCCCGCTCGTCGACATATTTGATGTAGACGCCTTCGTTGAGGTAGGCCAGCTCACGCAACCGGCTGGCGAGAATGTCATGGCGGAAACTGCAATCGGGGAACATCTGCGGGTCGGGGCTGAAGGAGACCTTCGTGCCGGTCTTCTCGCGCTTGCCGACGACGGTGATGTCGGAGGTTTTTTTGCCGCGCTCAAAGGTCATCTGATAGACTTCGCCATCGCGGGCGACTTCCACTTCCAGCCACTCGCTCAGCGCGTTAACGACTGATGCGCCCACGCCGTGGAGTCCGCCGGAGACCTTGTAGGCGCCCTCTTCGAACTTGCCGCCGGCGTGCAATTTGCAGAACACCACTTCGAGCGTACTGATGCCTTCGGTGGGGTGCATGCCGACAGGGATGCCCACGCCGTTGTCGGTCACCGACAGCGAGCCGTCAGGGTGAACCGTCACGACGATCCGGTCACAGCGCCCGGCCATTGCTTCGTCGATGGCGTTGTCCACGATTTCCCACACAAGGTGATGAAGTCCGCGCGGCGTGGTGTCGCCGATGTACATTCCGGGGCGTTTGCGAACGGCCTCGAGGCCCTTGAGGACCTGGATTTGCCCTTCGCCATATTCTGCATCACGATTGTCCTGCATGGACACGTTCGGTGTTGTCTCGTCCGACACAATCTGGCCTTTCTGTTACTGCTCATTGCACTGCTATCGCGAAGTCAAAACCGCACCGGCATCCTTTGCCCGGCGGCCGTATCGCAGCAGCTTTATATAGACTGCTTATTATCGCAAAATTGGCCCCAAAATGCCAGCCTATTACAGCCATTTCCGCGCTGGAATCCCTTGCAGCCGAGGGCGAAATCCCGTATGGTTCCACAATGAGCTTACACGAAAAAATCGGCGTGCTGATCCTCCTCGCAATCATCCTCATCATCGGCATGACGGCCGGGGTGTTTTTCCTGCGAGCGATCTGGAATCGATGGTTTCGCCACGAGGCCAAACCGCTTGGCCGCCGGGCGAGAAAACTGCGCACGGCGAGCTGGACACTCTCGCTGATCGGCCTGTGCTGCCTCGGCTGGAGCTTCTACGAGCCGTACTGGCCAGAGGTTACGCACACCGTCATCGAAAGCGACAAGCTCGCGGGCCTCACCAAGCCCATCCGCCTCGTCCAACTGTCCGACTTTCACTGTGACGCCACCCGCCGCGCCGAGGACACCGTGATCGAAACCGTTCGCGACCTCAAGCCCGACCTGATCGTCCTCACCGGCGACTACACAAACTCGCCGGCCGGGGCGGACACCTTCCGCTCGACCCTCAACGCCCTGGTAAAAATCGCGCCGACCTATCTCGTCCGCGGCAACTGGGACTACTACCACCCCTCGTGCCGGCCTTGGGAAAATACGGGCGCGACGGTCCTCGATGGCCGTGCCGCCGCCGTGTGCGCCAATGGCGTCGTTTTTCGGCTTGCGGGAGCGGGCCATGAACGAGACGACGAAATCCAGACTGCCCTCGACGCGCTCGCCAGCCGCCCTGCCGGGCAGTTCGGCCTGATGCTCTATCACCACACGCGCCGCGCCCGGGAAATCGCCGCGAGCGGCCACGTCGACCTGCTCCTCGCTGGCCACACCCACGGCGGGCAACTCTGCCTGCCAGTCTACGGCGCGGTCGTCACGCTCTCGGGCGAAGGCAAGTCCCTTGAGGCAGGCCGCTATCAGCTCGGCGACACGACGCTCTACATCCACCGCGGCATCGGCATGGAAGGTGGGCGCGCACCGCGCATCCGATTCCTCGCCCGACCCGAAATCGCTCTTATCGAACTCCGCGGGACGAAATGAATTTTCCCTTGTAATTTTGTGGAAAATTGCTACGATGGCCCTCCACTTTTGGAGAGGTGACCGAGTGGCTGAAGGTGCGGCACTGGAAATGCCGTGTGCGGGTAACCGTACCGGGGGTTCGAATCCCCCCCTCTCCGTTTTTGCTTGACGCGATAAGCCTCCGTTGCTACTGTCGTAACGGAGGTTTTTCATTATGAAAAATATAACGGTTTCACAAAAGGTTTCACAAAAACAAGGAGCATCAGCCCAAGGCATGCGGCGCAAGCGTAACCCGCTCCCGCGCGGCAGCCTATACAAGTGACGTGCCCCCGAAAATATGTACCAAGTTGAATGGGAGTCTTAGCCGACAATA
>JABGPZ010000058.1 GCA_018644725.1 Phycisphaerales bacterium | reverse complement strand
CCCGAATTTACAGAAACAAATTTACACTACCGACTTATCTAAAGGACACGTTTTGCATTTGCAAGGAGCAATGTGCCGTGTTTCAGTTGCGCTTTTGAAAACTCAATTCACAGAAAGGGATTATTATGAAAACGACTTATATTCTAGTGATCATTTTGGCAAGTGTACTTCTTTCAGGGTGTGGTGGGAATAGCAATGAGGATGAGGCAAAGCAGGCTGTTGTTAAATTTATCGAGTCAATGCAAAAAGGTGGCGATGGTTCATATGCAGAGATGGCTATTGGCGACATGGAGTGGACAATAAATAACGCAAGTAATGGGATCAATTGGCGGACGATTGCAGAAATAGGATGTATCAGAAACGCAATAATAAAAACGATTAAAGTCGTTAGTGCCGATGATACGGAGGCACATTGCAGATTTATGACTACCGGATCGTCTCCTCTTACCGAGGGGTGGATTAGTTTGCATCTATCCAAGCCGGGTGATGAGTGGAAAGTTTCAGGGTTCAAGAGGGAAGAGTAACTTTCTCTTGAAGGAGGTGTGTTTGACTACACGCGATTTGAGTTATTCATTTTTTTGATTGGCAGTAGGCAATCTGATTGATTATTGCTAGGCAAGGCGTTGTACGAGAATCTCGGCGATGCGTGTGGCGGCATGTCCATCCCATTTTTCGGGGACGGCGCGATTGTCATAGTCGCCGGCTTTGACCTTGTCCCACGCGGCGAGGATCGCGGCGGGGTCGACACCGACGAGCTGGTTCGTGCCGATGTCGGTGGTCACCGGCCGCTCGGTGTTCTCGCGCATGGTGATGCATGGCGTGCCGAGGACGGTGGTTTCTTCCTGCAGGCCGCCCGAGTCGGTCAGGACGCAACGCGCATTGGCGTTGAGCTGGAGAAAGTCGAGATAGCCCAGCGGCTCGACGAGGCGCAGGTTGGTCATCGCTTCGACGCGCGCGGTCATGCCGAAGGCGTCGATGTTCTTGCGCGTGCGCGGGTGGATCGGGAAGATGATCGGCATGTCGGCCTGGATGGTTTCGATCGCGCCGAGCAGGTCGCCCAGCGTTTCGGGGTTGTCGACGTTGCTCGGGCGGTGCATGGTCATCGTGCAGAACTCGCGCGGGGACAGGCCGAGGTCGGTCATGATCGTGCTGGCCTTGGCCTTTTCGAGGTTCTTCAGCAGTGTGTCGATCATGACGTTGCCGACGAAGAATACTTTCTCGTCCGCGACGCCTTCGCGTTTGAGATTGTCCACGCCCGAGGGTTCGGTGACGAAGAGGAAATCGCTGATGCGGTCGGTGAGGACGCGGTTGATTTCTTCGGGCATGGCCATGTCGTTGCTGCGCAGGCCCGCTTCGACGTGGATGAGTTTGATCCCGAGTTTGCTCGCGACCAGGCCGCAGCCGATGGTGGAATTGACGTCGCCGACCACGAGAACGGCATCGGGCTTTTCTTCGAGGCAGATCGGCTCGAATGCGGTCATGATATTCGCAGTCTGCACGGCGTGGCTGGCGGATCCCACTTCGAGATTGATGTCCGGCTCGGGGATGCCGAGCTGGCGGAAGAACAGGTCGGACATTTTTTCGTCATAGTGCTGGCCCGTGTGCACGAGCATCGGCTCGATGTCCGGGTGGGCACCAAAGGCGTCCATGAGCGGCGCGATTTTCATGAAGTTGGGGCGTGCGCCCGCGACGGAAATGATTTTCATAGTGTGTCCTTCGCTACGAGAGCGTGTATTCGGTGTCGAGCCGGATGGTGCGCCCTTCGGCGGCGCTGGTCATGGCCGCGAAACTCGCGAGGGTGGCGTTGGTAAGCTCTGCGAGGGGGATCATCGGTTCGCCGCCAGCGGCGACGGCCTCGGTGAAGAGTTTGAACTCGGTCTGGTGGCCTTTGTTGATCTTGGTCTTGAGTTTCTTAAAGCCGCTGAATCCGTGGCCGGTGAGCTTGCGGAAGTTGTCGAGGTGCAGGATGCGTCCTTCGCTGTAGACGTCGATGGTTTCCTTGGAGTAGGCTTTGTTGCCGTTGCCGAAGTAGTTCACCGTGCCGACCGAGCCGTCTTCGAAGCTCAGGACGATGGACATTTTGTCTTCCCTGACGGCGACGCCCTGACCCATTTGCGCTGACGCGACGGAGACGATTTTGCTCCCGGCGAGGTAGCTCAGCAGGTCGATAAAGTGGCACGCTTCGCCGATGATGCGTCCGCCGCCGAGTTCGGGATCGTGGACCCAGACCTCCGGCGGGATGATGCCGGCGTTGCAGGCATAGTGCATCGCGAGGGGTTCGCTGCGCCCGGCAAGGAGGGTGCGCATTTGTTGGATGTGCGGGCTGTAGCGGCGGTTGAAGCCGACCATCAGCTGTTGCGCGGGGGCGGCCTTGGCGGCGTTGAGGACTTGCTGAAGTTGTTCGACGTTCATCGCGAGGGGCTTTTCGACGAAGACGTGTTTCCCCGCTTCGAGGCCTTTGCAGGTCAGCGCAGCATGGCTGGCGTGGCCGGTGGCAATGAAGACGGTGTTGACGTCGGGGTCCGCGAGTGCCGCGTCGGTGTCGGAGGTGGCGTTCTCGAATCCATATTTTTCGGCGATGTGCGTTGCGGCCGGCGAGTTGTTGAGGTCGGAGATGTATTTCAGGCGCGCGTTGGTTTTCGCCAGAGCGGGGGACATGGTCATCTTCGCGAAATTGCCCGCGCCGAGCACCACGGCGACGCATTGGTCGGCAGCTTGGGTCGCGGGTTGATTGATCTCGATGGTTTGGGCGGTCTGGACCTCGGCATCATAGCCGAGGATCACACCCATTGCGGAGGGATCGTTGGAGATTTTGTTATACGCTTCGGCCGCGTCGTCGAGGGCGATGCGGTCGGTGATCAGATCGTTGACGACGAGCTGGCCCGAGGCCATCGCGCCGAGGACGGCCTGGAAATTGCGCTGTTCGGTCCAGCGGACAAATCCGAGGGGATAGTCTTGGCCCTTCTGCTCATAGTTGTCGTCGTAGCGCCCCGGGCCATAGCTGCACGAGACCTGGAACGTGATTTCCTTCTCGAAGAAGTCGCTGCGGCGGAGGTTGAGGCCGACCACACCGACGAGAATGATCCGCGCACGTTTGCGACACATTTCGGCCGCTTGGTGCATCAGTTCGTCGGTTTTCGCGCTGGCGGTGACGAGTACGCCATCGACGCCCGCGCCGTCGGTCCAGCTGCTGGCGGCTGCGATGGGGTCGCCGCTGGCGGCGTTGCATGTTTGTGCCCCATAGCTGCGTGCCATGGCAAGGCGGTCTTCGTTGAGGTCGATGGCCAACACTTCGCACCCATTCGCGCGGAGCAATTGGATCGTCACCAGGCCGATGAGCCCTGCGCCGAAGACGACGAATCGTTCGCCGAGGGTCGGTGCGGCCAGGCGGATGCCCTGGAGGCCGATGGCGGTCAGGACGGTGAAGGTGGCGTCTTCATCAGAGACACCATCGGGGATTTTCGCGCAGAGATTCTTCGGCACGACGACGACTTCGGCGTGGGAGCCGTTGGAGACCACGCGGTCGCCGATCTGGTAGTCGCTCACGCCTGGGCCGACTTCGAGGACGGTCCCGACGTTGCAATAGCCCAGTGGTAGGGGTTCGCCGAGGCGCTTGAAGACCGAGTCGAGCGTCGGGAGCAGGCCGTCGGTTTTGATCTTGTCGAGGACTTGCTTGACCTTGTCGGGCTGGGCTTTGGCTTTGGCGATCAGGCCGCCTTTGGAAAATTCGACGAGCATTCGTTCGGTCCCGGCCGAGATCAGCGAGTTGCGGGTCTGGATTTTCACCATTCCGCGTCCGCAGGCTGGGGCAGGCAATTCGGCGACGCGTGTTTCGCCGCTACGAAGGTTCTGGAGGATTTGCTTCATGGTCGTCCTTGTAAGTAGTGGGGCCGTCTGGGATAGCCAGAAGAGATTCAAGTTCATAAGTATACTCGAATTGCCCGAAGCCGTCATTTGAATTTTGCGATTTCAATGATTTTGCTCGCGAGACATCAATGGTCTCAGAAGGCTCGCCGAAACGGTGGCGAGAAAACTCCCTCTTGACAACTTGCAGGGGTTATGCTACCTTCGAGTTGACGTGAGTCCATGCCGCCGGCAACATTGCGGGGCGGGATTTCAGGACTGGAAACACTACGCAGGGCACGGCCAGGCGACTTGTTTGCAACTGGTTTCAGGGCTACGCGTTACAAAGAAACAAACGTCCGAACTTCCGCATAGCATCCAGAGGAGATGTCTGCATGTCACAGGCTATTAATATCATTTTTGCACTGTTGTTTATCTACTGGTGCTTTAAACTTCTGTTTACCCCGGCGATGACATGGTCGTTGGGGATTGTGGGTTCAACTTCGATTTCGGTCACGATGGGGGTTTATCTGGGCATGGGCAGCGGGGTTTCACTCGCTTGGCTTGGCCTGATTGTCGCCAGTGCGTTCTTGCTGAAGATGCGATATGGCATGCGGTTTTTTGAGGGAACATGGGAAGAATGGGCGATGTTGGCGTTGGCCTTTGCGGTCTTCGTGTCCTATTATTACACGCCGGCCAAGGAGTATGGCAATTATAAGATGATGCTGTTTTTGGGCTCGGGCGTTCCGATCTTCTTCTTTTCCCGCATGGTCGGGCGAACCCTTTCGGGCCTGCGTGAGGCGTTCGCATCGGCGATCACCCCAGCCTTTGTGATTGTATGTTTGTTTTCCTTGTCCCTGGTGATGGGGAAGGGGATGGATAGTGGCCGTTTTGGCGGCGGGATGAGTATCATGTATGGCCTGTGGATTGCAACATGCCTTGGGCTGTTTTTCCACGCGTTCTATAAGCCGGGGTTCTTTCATCAGATGCTGGCGATTGTCGGGATTACGGCGGGCATGTTGACGGTTCCATTCACCGGATCGCGTTCGGCATTTCTCGCTGCGTTTCTTTCGGTGTTGTTTGCCTATGCGTCGTTAAAAAATGCTCTCAAAACCATCGCGGTGGGTGTTATCGTCCTATTTGTCGCAACCGTGGCCTTGCAAGTGGTGGGCGGGGGCTACACCGCATCGCGTCTGAAAAACATTTCGACATCGGCTCTGGAAGAATCTGGGCGGACGCGAATGTATTCCTGCGCGTTTCAGGGATTTTTGGAAAACCCGCTCCTAGGTACGGGGGCTGGGGGCTTTTCAAAGATTCTCCCGCGTGAGAGTTGGGATGTAAGGCTTCGCGTGTATCCGCACAACCTCTGGCTGGAAATTGCATGTGAGCAAGGGTTGCTCGGGCTTGTACCGCTTCTATTCTTGACGGTCATGGGATTTAAACATCTCTTTTGGATTCGAAAATGCGTGGACCGAAGTTTTGCCATTCCCATACAGGTCATCTTTTGGGTTTCGTTCATGCAGTCGATGTTCACGGCCGACTTGCCGATGGCTCGTGGGATGTTTGCCATTTTGGGACTCATGGCGGGGCTTCATCAATGTTTCCGGGAAGAGGAAGCTAAGCTGCAGTTTGCCGAGGAGCCTGCCTTGGATATTGATATGCTTCAATCTTACCCGCAACACGGCTGATCGGGTTTCGAGACGGGCTGGATTGGATGGCATGAGTTTCTTCGTTGAAACGGCTTGGGGTTCGTGGTAAACTCCGTCTCACCTTTACACACATCGGAGATTTTTATGAGCATCAAAATCGGACAATTTGAATTCCACAATCCCCTGTTTGTGGGGACGGGAAAATATGCGACCTACGAGCAAATGGCCGAGGCCCTTTCCGTCAGCGGCTGTGAGGTCGTGACCGTGGCGGTTCGCCGCGAACGGATGGTCGACTCGGACGGGCGAAATATTCTCGACTTCATCGACCCGCAGCAATACACACTCTTGCCGAACACGGCGGGCTGCTTCAGTGCCGAAGACGCGATTCGTACCGCCCGTCTGGGGCGCGAACTGCTCGAAGGGATCGAGAACCCCGGCGCGAGCTGGGTCAAGCTCGAAGTCCTTGGCGATACCAAAACGCTCCTGCCCGATCCGCTTGGAACCCTCGAGGCGCTCGAAGTTCTCAAGGCCGAAGGTTTCTGCGTGTTGTGCTATACCTCCGACGATCCGATCATGGCCCAGCGCCTTAAGGCAGCCGGCGCCGACGCGGTGATGCCCGCTGGCGCGCCGATTGGGTCGGGGCAGGGGATCCTCAACCCGTGGAACATCCGCATCATTCTCGAACAACTCAAGGCCGACGATCCCGACTTCCCCATCATCGTCGATGCCGGCGTGGGCACCGCCAGCGACGTGACCGTTGCGATGGAACTTGGTGCCGATGGCGTGTTGCTGAATACGGGCATCTCGGGCGCGAACGACCCCATTGCGATGGCCCAGGCAATGCAACATGCCATGGCGGCGGGAATTTTGGCCCGCCAGGCCGGACGCATCCCGCGCAAACTCTATGCCACCGCGTCAAGTCCGATCGAAGGAGTCATCGGCGCGGAATAGAAAGACCGATCCATTCATAAAAAAGGCCGCGCGTACTGTGCGGCCTTTTTCTGTGCGACGGGTAGCCAAAACCCTCTTCAATTCCTGTGAAAGTGGGTGATGAGGAAGAAAATTTTGAATTGCCGCGAACCTTTTTATCTCCTTTTCGTTAAAGAGATAAAGTTCCTTCTTCCGATAAGGGACATGATACACTAAAGTAGGCTATGCAAGAACTAAAAGATGCCATCCTGATTTATCTCCAGCGCCTCGCGGGTTATGATCCCGTTGTGGTCGGAGTTCAGCTGCTCCTGATCGGGGTGGTGGTCTATATGGTGATGCGGTTTTTGCGTGGTACACGCGGGGCGGGGCTGTTCAAAGGGGCCGCGCTCGTGGTGGGTGTGATGTTCGTAATGATCCGGTTGCTGCCCAAAGGGGAAGAGTGGCAACGGCTGGAATTCTTATATGGCAACTTCCTTGTGGTGTTGATGTTGGCGTTCCTTGTGGCCTTCCAGCCCGAGATCCGTCGGGCGTTGATGTCCATCGGGCAGGCGCGGCTGTTTCATGGCCGCTATGACCAACTGGAGAATATGGTCGCCGAATTGATCGAATCCGCACGCTACCTTTCGCGGAACCGCATCGGCGCGATTATCGCCATTGAGCGTTCGGTGGGCCTTGGCGCGCTGACCGCCAGCGGGACGATTCTCAACGCGCGCGTCTCGGGGAAGCTGCTGAATTCGCTGTTCTATCCGGGCAGCCCGTTACACGATTTGGGCGTGGTGATCCGCAATGGCCGAATCACGGCCGCAGGATGCCAGTTCCCCATGGCCGAAAGTGATGACGTCGATGCTACCCTCGGCTCGCGTCACCGTGCGGCGCTTGGCCTCTCGCGCGATTCCGATGCCGTCGTCCTCGTCGTCAGCGAAGAAACCGGGCGCGCGTCGCTCGCCTTCGATGGCCAGCTTTATCTCGGCCTCGACCTCGACAGTCTTGACGAGCTTCTGCTCGACCTCTTCGAACCCCAGCGCAATCGCAAACACCGCACCCTCAAGAAGAATAAACTCATCCGATGAAACGCAACCAACAACAACGTCAGGACATCAAACGCTTCAGCCGCGCCTGGTGGCTGGGGGGGCTCGATACGCTATTGTGGGTCTCGGTGATTACGATGTTGATCTGGCTGTATGCCGACATCGAGTTTACCGCATCCAAAGAAATCAGCTTGACCCTTCAGCTCACCACCGAGCCTGGAAGCCAGATCACGCTGACCTCGCCGACCGAACATCGCATGCAGGTGACGTTGCGCGGGACGCAGAATGCCCTTGAACAGTTCGAGCGCGATCTTGGTGTCAAGGGGCGTGTGCTTGTGTGTGATGTGACAGCGAAATATGACCCAGCCCTGGCCGAGCCTGTAACCGTTTCGGCCGAGGACTTGTTGAACCTTGCCACGCCGCTCGCCACACATGGGATCGACGTTGCCAGCGCCCAGCCTGAGACAATGCAGCTGGCGTTCCAGGCGTTGCACAAATTGATAGGCGTCCCCGTGGACCTGGTTTCTACCGGGGCGGAATTGCAGGACACCCCCACGCCGTTCAAGGTCGACGTGCTGATTCCCGAGGACGTCAAAGCTCTGCTGGGGGACAAGCCGTTGCGCCTCCGGACGCGGAGTATGAATCTCTCGGACATTGAGCCGGGACGCAAACACACCATTCGTCCAGAAATTTTGACGACGGTAACCATCGGCGACAAGCCGATCACCGTCACACCATCGGTCCCGGCCGCCGTGTTCATCGTTCAGGTCCGTTCGCGCACCGCGACCCGCGACATCCCCGTGACCGTGCAGATCCTTACGCCGACACCGTGGGCGATGCAGACCGCGCTGGGCGGGGGCTGGAGTGAGTATGTCCTTGAACGGTCCAGCGATGCCGACTGGAAACTCAAGCTGAAATTGCGCGGAACGCCGACCGATTTGGACTCAGCAGAGAACACGGTTCGCGTGATGGTGCCGCTGATTGACGATGATACCAAGCCCACCGAAAGCTGGCTCGAACGGGAAGTGTTGGTCGTTTTCCCGCCCGGGAGCAGTCTTGAGCTTGTCGGGCCTGCGCCGAAGATGAAGTTCCGCCTGCAAAAGCGGAAAAAGCCTGTGAACTGATCCGTTTGTTTTTCGCCGGCGGTGGTGTATACTGTGGCCATGTCGATTTGGGATGACATGCAGACTGAACTGGTATCGCTCGCTGAGCGCGATCTGTTGCGCGACCCGCGCGTTGTGGACTCGCCGTGCGCGAGCCATGTTACCGTGGACGGCCGAGAGGTTGTGTGCTTGTGCAGTAACGACTATCTTGCGCTGGCAAATGATCCGGCGGTGGTTTCTGCCGCGGCCGAGGGCGTCCGGCAGTGGGGCTTTGGTAGCGGCGCGTCGCGTCTGGTCTGTGGAACGCTTCGTCCGCATCGCCTGCTCGAAGAGGAATTGGCCGCGTTCAAACATGCCGACGATGCGATGCTCTGCTCGACGGGCTGGATGGCCAACCGCATTGCGATCCTGTCCCTGGCCTCGGCGGGGGATTTGATTCTTTCCGACAAGTTGAACCACGCGAGCATCCTTGACGCCACCCGTGCTTCGGGTGCGCGGGTGCGGAGTTATTCCCATTGCGATATGGATCGGCTTGAAGCGCTTTTGACGAAACATCGCGCAGACCATCGGCGGTGCCTGATCGTGACCGATTCGGTATTCAGCATGGATGGTGATGTCGCGCCGCTGGCAGAGATCGTCGCGCTGAAGAATCGATTCGACGCGACGTTGATGATTGACGACGCACACGGCACGGGCGTGCTCGGCGCACAGGGCCGAGGCGCGGCGGAGGGTGCGGGCGTGGAGAGCGGCATCGACGTCACGGTCGGCACGCTGTCCAAGGCGCTCGGATGCATCGGCGGGTTCATCGCCTCGCGACAGGCGCACGTGGACCTTTTGCGCTCGACGGCACGGGCCTATATTTATACGACGGCACTTCCGCCCGCAGTGGCCGAGGCGGCCCGGGCGGCGTTGCGACTTGTCCAGGCCGAACCCGAGCGGCGCCAGCGGGTGCTCGCGATGGCCGACGATCTGCGTATGCAGCTTGGCGCGGCGGGGCTGGAAACGCTCAACTCGACGACACAAATTCTTCCTGTCGTGGTGGGCGAGGCCGGCGATGCCGTGCGCCTGTCCCAACAACTGTTCGACGCGGGGTTCTTCGCGGCCGCCATTCGTCCGCCGACGGTCGGGCCGAATTCTTCACGTCTGCGCATCAGCCTCTCGTCCGGCCACACCGAAGACGAAATCCGCCGATTCGGCGACACGCTGATTGCGCTGGTGGGACAATAAAAAAGCGACGATTGCTCGTCGCGTGGGGGTGGGGTTAGTCTTTGACCTTTTCTGGCTTGCAGCACTTTTTCTTTTTTTCGTGGCTACCGCCGCACTTGGTGCAGAGGTAGTTGCCAGCTTTGGGGTCCGCTTTTTTCTTGCCTTTCAAACAGCCCATGGGAACGCCTCCTTTGAAATGGATCCGTGAGGGTGATTGAGAAATTGTAGGCTCGAAACCCCGAAATTTCTTTCTCTTTTTCCCGCGCGTCTCAGCGGTCTTGCTTGGGCCCGCGGATCGTGCGGACGATGCAATAGGTGAACACGCTGAGGATCACGGTCCACGATACGATCATGGTAATCCATCCACCTGTGGTCATGAGGTCACCTCCTCGTCGGATTGTGTTTCGTGGGGTTCGCCAAATTCGGGATAGTCGATGGCATCGCGTCGCTTCCACGCCCAAGCGATCAGGCCGCACAGCGTGAGGCCTATGCCGAGGATGATGAGGCGAATGATGACGATCCGATGGTATTTTTCCGGATCAGAGGTAATTTTGTCAATTGTGGCAAGTGCCCCTTTGTGGGTCGTGAGATTCGGATTGAGGAGAATCTGCGCCAGGCCACCCTCGACGAACAGCCAGAACCCGAGAATCGCAAGGATGCCCAGCGGCGCGATATATTTTGTGATGTAGCGGTAGATCCGGGGGATTTTGATGTCGCTGCCAATGTGCATTTCTTTCCAGATTTTGTCGATTCCCAAAATCCAGCCTGCGAGGATGAGTTCGATCAGGCCGAAGACGAGAATGATGAACTTGGCCGCCCAGAAATCAAATTCGTCGATGCCCACATCTTGCCAGACAATCAGAAGGCTGCATAGCCCAAAGGTGACCAGCGCGAAAGTGGCGATCGAACGGTTTCGGGTGATGCGGAATTCGTCTTGCAAAAAGGCGATGGCTGGCTGGGCCATGGAAATGGTGCTGGTGATGCCCGCGAGGAACAGCAGGAAGAACCAGAAGAATCCGAAAATGTTGTGGAAGGGCATTTGCGCAAGTGCCTGGGGCATGGCGATCATGCCTAAGCCGATGAGGCTCTCGTTGTCGACGTAGGCTTGGGTCGCGCCCGTGCCGAGGAACATGAAGGCGGCAGGGATCACGATCGACGCGCCAAAGATGACTTCGATCATGGTATTGGTGCTTGCTGCGGTCAGGCCCGAGAGCGCCACATCATCATCTTTTTTGAGATAACTTGCATAGGTGAGAATCGCGCCAAAGCCCACTGACAGCGAGAAGAAAACCTGCCCGGCCGCCGCCATCCAGATGTCCGCGTTGTTGAGCTTGCTCATGTCCGGGTTCCACATTTCGCCCAGCGCACAACTGGCACAGAGCTTGTCTGCGCCCTTGGCTGGCGTGGAGGTGAAAATCGAAATCATCAGCACCACTGCCATCAGCAGGAGCAGGGGCATGGCCCACTGGCAGAGTTTTTCGATCCCGGCCGAGATGCCTCTCCACAGGACCGAGATGCAGATCAAAAACGTCAGGATGAACATCGTGAAGGTGACCGACAGGCCGTGGGGGAAGTGGGGCGTGTCGACCTGGCCGGTGTACCCGTCGAGCACTTCGCCCGCGTTGGCCCCTTTGAACATGTCGAACAGCGAGACGAAGCTATAGCCCAACAGCCATGAAACGATGTAGGTGTAAAACACGAACGTCAGCAGCGGGCCGAGGATTCCCGCGACGCCAAAATATTTGATGAAGCGGTTTTTCTGGCGCATCGAGTGGAACACGCCCGGCGCGGTCGAGTGCCCAAAGCCGCCGCCATAGCGGCCAAACGTCCATTCGACCCACATCAGCGGCAACCCCAACAACAGCAGCGAAACGAAGTAGGGGATCATGAACGCGCCGCCATATTTGGCGACGAGACCCGGGAAGCGCAGGAAGTTCCCCAGGCCGACCGCGCTACCCGCGACGGCGAGGATCAGGCCCGATTTGCTTTTCCACTGTTCGCGTTGAAGTTCCATGGAGGCTCCTGTCGGTTAGACGACTTGGACGAGCATATAGTTTTTCTTGCCGCGCCGTAGGACCAGCAGCGATCCGTGCAGCAGGTCGGCCGAGGTGGCCATGCCGCCGGCGGGTTTGGCGTTGTTGACGTAGATCGAGTTTTCCTTCAGCGCGCGCTTGGCGTCGCCGCGGGATTTTACCAGGCCGCTCTCGGCGATGACATCGACCAGCGGCGTGCCTTCGCCATCGAAAAGGCTCGCGGGCAGTTCGCACGAGGGCACTTCCGCGAAGGCGTCGAGCAGGGTTTGTTTGTCGAGGCCGTCGAGGTCGCCGCCGAACAGTGCCGCCGACGCGGCGATGGCGCGGTCGAGTACGTCCTGGCTGTGGACCATGCGGGTAGCCTCTTCGGCGAGGCGCTTTTGGGCAGAGCGCTGGTGCGGCGCTTCGTTGTGTTCTGCCATGATCGCGGCGATTTCGTCCAGCGAGAGGAACGTGAAGAACCGCAGGAATTTTTCGACGTCGGCATCTTCCGCGCGGATCCAGTATTGGTAGAACTGGTAGCCGCTGGTGCGCGTGATGTCCAGCCAGACCGCGTTGCCGGCGGATTTGCCGAATTTTTGGCCCGACGCGGTGGTCATCAGTGGCACGGTCAGCCCGTAGGCCTGCGAGCGTTCGCCGGTGGCCTTGCGGATCAACTCCGTGCCGGCGGTGATGTTGCCCCATTGGTCGTTGCCGCCGCACTGAAGCGTGCAGCCGTATTCGCGGAACAGGTGCAGGAAATCGTACGCCTGCATCGTCTGGTAGCTGAACTCGGTGAAGCTGATGCCCGACTCGCCGGCCATGCGCTTTTTGACCGAGTCCTTGGCGACCATCGCGCCGACGGAGAAGAATTTGCCCACGTCACGGAGATAGTCGATGAAGCTCATCGGGCCGATCCAGTCGTGGTTGTTCAGCAGTAGCGCGGCGTTGTCGCCCTCGAAACGCAGGAAGCGCGAGAGCTGGGCTTTGATGCCGTCGACGTTGTGCTGGACCTCTTCGAGCGTGATGAGATTGCGTTCTTCGCTGCGGCCGGAGGGGTCGCCAACCATGCCCGTTGCGCCGCCGACGAGGGCGATGGCGGTGTGTCCGGCGCGTTGGAAATGCGCCATGAGCATGATCGGCACGAGGTGGCCGAGGTGCAGGCTGTCGGCCGTCGGGTCGTACCCAGAGTACAGCGTCATCGGGCCAGCTTCGAGCTTCGCGCCGAGGTCGTCGTGGGTCACCGCTTCAACAAAGCCGCGCGCGTTGAGATCGTCTAAAAATGCCATGGGAATCTTTCTATCGAATGGAGACACGGACACATCGCCCGCGCCATGAATGGTGTCGGATCGCAGTCCATCCATTATACAAAATTTCCCCGTTGCGTAAAGGGCAGCGGGGAAGGGGAGGCGTGATATTACGGAAACGGGTATGTTTGTGTTCAAGCCGGTTCTCTCGCATGCGAGAGATACGGATGTGTGTTTCTGTTTTCATGGTTTCGTTGTATGTGTCGAGCGGGGGAAAAGCAGGGACAGGTACAGAGTTTTCTTGGCCCTTCAATATCAGCAGATCATTGAGAACATGCGGAAAAAACTTATCCAATTTCAATCAAACTGAAAATCGGTACCAGTCCCGGTTTTTCCCCGTTGCGTAAAGCGATTCAATGACGTGTGCAGCAAGAACTCCCGCGCCCTATGGGTGAGGAATTGTTACCCGAAGTAGTCGATGATGGATTTGTCGAGGGGGGGGACTTGAATGCAGCGGGAATCGGAGCGGAGGGATTCGGTGGCGGCGCATCCAGCGGCGACGGCCATCCGTGCGGCGATGGGGTTGGTCGCGGTGCGCTCAATATCCCCGCGGACATAGGCCACAAACTCCGCGACGATGACGGGGTCGGCCCCGCCATGCGATCCGGTCTGCTTGGGAATGGTATAGGACACATCGCCGTCGCGATTGTAGCGCACATGTTTATTCCACAGCCGGACCACCGCGCCGCCGTTATTCGGGTCATCGCCGCAATTCTCGATCCGCCCCTTCGTGCCAATGACCGTATAATTCCGCCAATAATCGGGCGTATAGTGGCACTGCTGATAGGTGCACAGCACGCCGTTGTCGAGCTGCATCTGCACGAGCGACAAATCTTCGACGTCGATGGTGGGGTTGAGCTGGGTCTGCGCGGCCGGGGGATAGGTCCCGCGGAAAATGTTGTATTCGCGATTCGGCGCGTCGTCGTGGCGGTCGTCGATCTGGTTGTAGACCGTGAGATTTCCCATGCCGTTGACGCGCGTGGCATAGCCGCCGCACAGCCAGTGCAGCACGTCGAGATCGTGCGCGCCTTTTTGCAGCAGTAGCGAGTGGACCTTGCTACGATCCGCGTGCCAGTCCTGATAGTAGAAGTCCCCGCCGCAGCCAACGAAGTGGCGACACCACGCGGTTTTGACCTCGCCAATCACGCCTGAATCGATCAGCTCCTTCATCTTCAGGATCACGCTCATGTAGCGCATGTTGTGGCCGACGAAGATTTTGACGTTGTTCGCGACGGCCGCGCGGAGGATATTGTCGCAGCCCTCGGTGGACAGCGCCATCGGCTTTTCGAGGTAGATGCTTTTGCCGGCTTGGAGCAGCGCGACGGCCATTTCTTCGTGCAGAAAATCGGGTGTGAGGATGAACACAGCATCGATGTCATCGCGGCCAGCAAGCTCGCGCCAGTCGGTGGTGGTGAACGCATCGGGATACTTTTTACGGAATTCATTGAGGGCGGCGGGCTTGGTGTCAGCCCCGGCGACAACGCGCGAGCCCTGGCCGGGTTTGTGGGCGTGGTCGGCGAGTTTGCCGCGCTGGGAGGTGCCGATGACACCGATTCGCAATTCTTGGATCATAATGGGTCTTTCTGGTCGGGGATGAATATCGCTATGGTATCGCGCACGTGCCGGGAAATCAACGCTTTGTAGGGAAACCTCTTTGCGGTTGTGGGGTTTAACGATATAATCGCGATACGCATTTTTTGCGGAGCGAAAGACGTATATACCCAAAATCAGGAGACTCATATGAAGAAATGGATGCTATTGGTGTTGTCGGTTGCCGTGACGGTGGGGATTGCTGCCCCCAGTCCCAAGGCACCTTCGAAGGCAGAGGCCATGCTCGAAGGCAAGGCCGATTTCCGCAAGATTGTCCAGCACGCCAAGGACAAAGTGTTCCCGGCGGTGGTCTATATTAAGTGTTTGCGCGAGGACAATTCCTCGGGCAAGAAAATCACTGGCGAAGTCCTCGGCAGTGGTGTGATCATTACGCCCGGCGGCGAGGTGCTGACCAACTGGCACGTGATCGACAAGGCCGTCGAGGTGCGTTGCCTGCTTTCGGACGGGACCCACTACACCGCGAAGATCAAAGGCTCGGACAAAGACACCGACCTCGCGCTGTTGGAGTTGCAAGTTCCTAAGGACAAGAAGGTTACCTTTTCCCATGCCGAGCTGGGTGATTCGACCAAGCTCAAAGAGGGCAGCTTTGTGATGGCGATGGGCGCACCGTATGGCCTGAACCGGTCGGTCTCGATCGGCATCATTTCCTGCGTCAGCCGCTATCTTCCCGGCGCCAGCGAGTACAGCCTGTGGTTCCAGACCGACGCGCTGATCAACCCGGGCAACTCCGGCGGGCCGATGGTCGACACCGAAGGAAAAGTCGTCGGCATCAACACCCGCGGCGGCCTGGGCATGGGCTTTGCATCGCCGATGCACAACGACAAATACATCATCGAGCAGATCCGGAAACACGGCAAGGTCAACTGGTCGTGGGTCGGGTTGCAATTGCAGCCTTTGAAAAACTTCAATAAGAACATCTACTTTGAAGGCAAGGTGGGCGTGATCGTCGCCGAGACCGAGCCCGACAGCCCCGCTCGTCGTGCAGGCATTCTCAAGCAGGACCGCATTCTTGCGGTCAACGGCGCGCCCCTCACGGCGATGTCCCAGGAAGACGTTCCCGCAGTGCGCCGCTTTTTGGGCAAGCTGCCCAAGGGCAAAGAGGCCACCTTCAAAATTCAGCGCAACGGCAAAACGCTGGACCTGAAACTGACCCCACGCGCCAAGGGCAAGGTCGAAGGCGAAGAGCTGGACTGCCCGCGCTGGAACATGTCCTGCAAGACCATCAACCAGTTCGAAAACAAAACCCTCTACTTTATCAAGCAAAAGGGCGTCTTCGTCTTTGGTGTCAAATACCCCGGCAATGCCTCGTCTTCGGGCATCCAGCAAAATGATATCATTACCAAGATCGACACCAAACCCATTACGACTCTCGCTGAACTCGAAGCCGCATACAAAGAGCTGGTCAAGAACGTGGGAACCAAACACCGCGTAAAGATCAACGTTCTGCGCAACGGCCAATTCCGCCAGGTCGTCCTGAACTTCCAACGTGACTACGACAAGGAATAGTCCATCCACACCCTCTGTGACAAGGAGCAATTCATGAAACGATTTTTAATGACCTGTATGGTAGCGGCGATGTGTTTCGCTGGCTGCGACAATGGCGGCCTGAATGCCAGCTCGACCAAATTGCAACCCGAAGGGGTTGTAAAAATCCTCGAAGTCGCCGCGCCGTCGGTGGTGGTCGTGGAGATGACACTGCAATATGACAAGTCCGAATCGCCCTACGGCGGGGAAATCTATTCCGCCGAACAGTATATCAAGGAAGAGCGTCCCGTCGAACAGGCAGGCTACCTCGTGAAGCTCGGCAAAGAGACTTTCGTCGTCACTGGCGATCCGTTGGTCCACAGCCGCTTCATCAAGTCGATTAAGGTTCGCCAGAACGACGTCACCGTCCCGGCGCGCGTGCATTCGTTCACCGACCGCGCGGGCGCGATGCTCCTGACGCTGGACAAGCCCATTGAGGGCTCCAAGGCGCTGGCCTTCAACACCAAGGCCGCCAAGCCCTATATCGCGGTCTCGGCCGGACGGTTCAATACCCGCTGGAGCCTGCGCACCAGCTCCGTCGAAAGTCAGATCCTCCTTGACGATATCAAAACGCCTCTCCGCCGGATGGCTTCGCGCGGCGGCGTGTCGATCGTGATCAATTCCAAGGGCGAACTCGCGGGCCTGATCTATGGCCAGAGCGTGGGACTCAAGACCGACGCGTGGAAGGGCGATTCGCTCACGGGCAAAACCGTTGCGGCGAAGAAGGTCCAAAGCTGGCTGGACACAGTCGGCGCCCAGGTCGGCAACGGCGTCTATCGTGTGACGCTGAACTTCCGCTCGCCCCGCAAGGGCCAACGCACCAGCCGGTATGACAGCGAAAGCGTCACCGAAAAGCAGTGCTTCGCAATCGCGACCGACAAGAAAACGGTCCTGATTCTCGCCAACCTTTCTCCGCGCGATACCGCACGCCTCGAGGAGATTACAGTCCACACCGCCAAGGGGAAAACCAAGGCCACCTTCACCTGCTCGCTGAAGAATTACGGCGCGCTGGTCGCCAAAACCAAAGCGCCGCTCAAGGGCGTTGCGGCGATCTACACGGGTGATCTGTTCGGCCTCGATGAACAACTTCTTCCGTCGCTGGAGCTGCGCATTCAGGGCGAAAAAATCGTCAGCTATCCGATTCGCAACATGATCGAAGACTATGAACTGGGCTGGCGCAAGCAGGTGTATCCCAAACTCGCAGCGACCGTCAAGGGCGAAGAATTTCTCTTCAACCGTCAAGGCCAGCTCGTTGCGTTCCCGATTTCCCAGCGCACCAAGGATGGAGATTCCCGCTACAGCTATGGCGGCAGCGGCGATACCACGACCGCCGCGAAATATCTCGTCAACGTCCTGGCTGCGCTCGACGACAAGGCCAACATCGACACCAACAACATCCCCTTGACCGAGGAAGAAGAAAACCGCCTCGCGTGGATGGGTGTCTATCTCCAGCCGATGAACGAAGAGCTTGCCCGCGAAAACAACGTCGCCACCGCGACGCGCAATGGCCGCATCGGCGCACTGGTGAGCTATGTCTTCCCCAATTCGCCCGCCGCCAAGGCTGGCATTGAACCGGGGATGATCCTCACACAGATCCACGTCGACGGCGAACCCAAGCCCCATGACGTTCAGGGCACCGGCTCGCCGTTCCGCGGCGGCGTGTTCCCCTGGGCCCAGCTCGACCAGATCCCCGAGCAGTACTTCGACCAGATCCCTACGCCTTGGAACGCAGCGGAAAATACGCTCACGCGCTACCTCACCGACTCGGGCTTTGGCCGGAAATACACAGCCGACTTCTACGTCGATGGCAAGCTCACCAAGAAGAACTTCACCATCGCCCGCATGCCCGACCACTACGGCTCGGCCAAGCGCTATAAAAACAAGGCCCTCGGCATGACCGTGCGGAACCTCACCTACGAGGCGCGGAACTACTTCCGCGTGATGCCCAAGGATCCGGGCGTGATCATTTCGATGATCGAGCCGGGCTCCAAGGCGTCGGTCGGCGGCCTCAAGCCCTACGAGTACATCACGCACGTCAACGACAAACCGGTCGCTGACGTCAAGGCGTTCGAAGCGGCACTCAAGGCCGGCGGCGAACTCAAGCTTGCCATCAAGCGCTTCACCGAAGGCCGCGTGGTGAAACTCGAACTGCCGCTTCCCAAGGGCTCCAAACCCAAGGCCAAACCGGCCGAGGAAAAACCGGCCGAGGCGGCGGATGCGGCGACGACGGTTGGGGAGGAACGCCCAACCAAGGATACCCCAGGGAAGTACACCGTCAAAAAAGGGGACACCCTGGCTTGGATTTCACAGAAGTTCTACGGAACACCGAAGCATTCTGCCGCGATCAAGAAGGCCAATTCCTCGTTGGATCCCAGTCGTATGGGTGTCGGTACGGTTTTGGTGATTCCGCCCAAGCCTGTCGCGAAGAAAGCCGCGCCCAAGGTTGTTGAAGAACCGGCCACGGTCGAACCCGTCGCCACGCCGGCCCCGGAGCCTGCTCCCGAATCGCCCAACGCGGCCAACTAATCACACACACGTGATTCCCAGCCCGGTGGAGTTTTTCAGAAACCCCGCCGGGCTTTTTTGTGGGTGGAGCGAAAAGGATTCAGGTGTGATCTGGCGCGAAAGAATGTAGCGTGGAATGATTATTCTGTAGCGAGATCGTATTGAGCGCCGAAGGTGCGGAAGTGTTTAGCCGGGGGCGTAAGCCCCCGGAACGCGGGAAAAAGAAAAGAGCCCCGAAGGGGCGAAAGAAACGGCTATCCCTATTCCCCACCCTCGTTGTCGAGGACTTTGGTCTTGTCGGCATCGGGGTTGAACGCGCCGGACGTGTACGGATAGCGTTTTTGCAGTCGGTCGGACTGGCTGGGCGTTTTGCGCTCGCCGATGGCCCCGCCGTCGTTGACCTGCACCAGCCCGAGCGACGCGAACAAGTCCAGCCGCGTGATCGTATATTCCACCAGCGCGCGGGTTTGGCCGTTGAGCGCATCGCGGAGATTTTCTTCCGCGTCGAGCACGTCACGCGCCGAGGCCTGGCCTTCTTTTTGTTGCAGCGCCGACAGCGCCCGGTTGCGCTTTGCGATCTCGACGGCCGCGGTTTGCAACGCGTAGGTCTGGCGCGATTGTTCGAGCTTGCGATAGTTCTGCCGCACTTCCAGCCGCACCTGATCGAGGAACTGGTCGTAGTCGCGCTGGGCGCTCAGCAGGTCCAGCAGGGCATTGCGATAGGCGTTGCGATTATCGGTCTGGTCAATGTCATAGTCCAGCACCAACCGTGCATAGCGGCTGGTGCGTCCCGGGCCATAGCGGAACATGTCGTTGCCGCCCGGGCCAGAGGTCGCGCCGATGCCCGCTTCAAAATCCAGCTGCGGCAAAAAGTCGTCCTCGGCGAGTTCCATGTTCCGTTCGGCATCGCGCAGGGTCGCGCGCTCGGTCAGCACATCAGGCCGCGCCGCAAGGGCATAGTCAATTGCCTTGGCCTCGTCGAACGGCACGTCGCCGGTCTTGGGCTTGTACTTTTCCAGCGCGCGCAGGGCGCCGGGGTAGGCCGGCTCGATGTTCGTGCGGATCGGCAGGCCGATGGAAATCTTCAGTGCGTCCACGGAGTTGCGATAGGTCTGCTGTTGGCTGGCGAGGCTGATGCGCGCGTTGAGAAGCCGCTGCTGGGTCTGGTCGAACTGAATCCGCGAGACTTGCCCGCCGTCGGCGAGAACCTTGGTGAGGTTGCGCGTCTGCTCAAGGCCCTTGATGTTCGCTTTTTCATTTTCCAGCTGGTCGCGGCGTTTGAGCACGTCGAGGTATTTCCGGAAGATCGAGACGGTGAATGTCTGGCGATAGCGGTGGAAGTCGAACACGGCGAACTCAAAATCGCGCTGCTGGCGATAGACGCCTTCGAAGGCGATGTGGTTCCATGCCCCGCGCAAGAGCGGCTGAGTGAAGTTCGCGTCGATCATCGATCCCAGCGTCAGCGAGTCGCTGCCGAGGAAGTCGGTCGCCACGTCCAGTGCCACGCCCAGCGTCAGTACGCCGCCGTGGACAAAGCGCTGGGAAAGGGAGGGTTCTGCGGCGACGGCACCGGCCGAGACGGTTGATTCCTGGCCGAGCGGCTTGGCGATTTCTGCGTTCCCATCCACACTGCCACCGATGGCGGGTGCGTCCCAACCGCGTCGGGCGGCTGCGAGCGCGAGCGCCTTACGGAACAGGCCTTCTTTGCGCGTTTGATAGTCTCGGCTGTTGCGGAGCGCAATGTAGATCACGTCGTCAAAGCTGATGCCAGCGGGGGTCGCGTCATAGAGCTTGACCGTGCCGCTGGGGAGGTCGATCGTGCTGCCCGTCGCGCCGAGCGGAGCATAGGCGACGTCGAACTCTGTATCCTCGCCGAGGGCGTTTCGGTCGTTGGTGCGCATCGTTTCATACGCGTCCTCGTCGGCCCAGTGCAGATACTTCTGCATGTCGCAGCCGCTCCCGAAAAGCGCCGCAATGGCCAGTAGACAAATTGTGCTGCGGAATTGCATGGCGAAAGTATAGCCGATGGCCTCGCGAACCGCAAAACATTCCCCGTGGCGATTTTTAGAACTTCGATTTTTGTTAGCAATCTGTTTGACACGGCGCGGGCGACTCTTTACGATGGAAGGATGATTACACGAATTTCAGGTCGGCTCGAGGAGTTGCGCAGTGCGTCGGCGGTGGTGAGCACGGGCGGCGGGCTGTGGTACGAAGTGATGATTCCGTCGTGCGACGCGGGCTATTTCAATGGCCGGGTCGGCGAGCAGGTGGTGCTGCACACGCTGCACTACATCGAGGGCGACCCGTCGCGCGGGCAGGTGATTCCGCGGCTGATCGGGTTCCGCGACGAGCAGAGCCGCGAATTTTTCACGCTCTTTACGAAGGTCAAGGGCATCGGCATGCGCAAGGCGCTTCGTGCGTTGGTGCGGCCGATTGGCGAAATCGCGATGGCCATCGAAACGAAGGATGCCAAGCTGCTCGTGTCGCTGCCGGAAATCGGCAAGCGCACCGCCGAGACGATCATCGCCGAGCTGCACGGCAAGCTCGACGCATTCGCCGAAGTGATCACCGAAGACGGCGAAATTGTCACGCCCGGCGAGATGCCCGACTCGGCCGCCGCTGCCATCGACGTGCTCGTCCAACTTGGCGAAAAACGTGCCGACGCGACCGAATGGGTCCGCCGCGTGTTGGCCGTCGCGCCCGAGCTCGAAACCGCATCGGCCGAAGACATTCTCGCCGCAGCCTACAAACTCAAGGGGCAGTAAACCATGGCACGCGAAACGATTCTATCCGCTCAGCCCACCTCCCCGCGCGACGAGGACGCCAACGTCGCTCTGCGCCCGCAGACCCTCGACGCCTGCCTCGGCCAGCGCGAACTGCTCGAAAAATTGCGCATCTCCATCACCGCCGCCAAGGGGCGCGACGAGCCCATGGAACACGTCCTGCTCCACGGCCCGCCCGGGCTTGGCAAGACGACCCTCGCCCACGTCATCGCCAACGAGATGGGCACGAATCTTAAGGTGACCTCCGGGCCAGCGCTGACCAAGGCGTCGGACCTGATCGGTATTTTGACGAATCTTGACACGCGCGACGTGCTGTTTATCGACGAGATTCACCGCCTCAGCCCAGCCGTCGAGGAGTACATCTATCCCGCGATGGAGGACTATAAGGTGGACTTCGTCGTCGATTCGGGCATGCACTCGCGGACGATCCAGCTGCCGCTCAAGCCGTTCACGCTCATCGGCGCGACGACCCGCGCGGGACTCCTCAGCCCGCCGATGCGAACGCGGTTCGGCATCAATCACAATCTGAAATTCTGGGACGAGGCCGACCTTGTTCTGCGCGCGGAGATGAGCTGCGACATGTTGGAACTCGATTATGAACCCGAGGCGCTGACGCTGCTCGCGCGCCGCTCGCGCGGCACGCCGCGGATCACGAACCGGCTTGTGCGGCGGTGTCGGGACTATGCCCAGGTCAAGGCCGACGGCGTGTTGACCGTTGCGACGGTGGGGGCCGCGCTGGAACTCGAGGGGATCGATAAGTTGGGGCTGGACGATTTGGACCGCCGATTTTTGCGGACGATTGCCACGACGTACCGCGGTGGCCCGGTCGGGATCGAGGCCGTCGCCGCGACCCTCGGCGAGGAGAGCGATACGCTCGTGGATGTCGTGGAACCCTATTTGCTCCAGGGGGGGCTGCTCGCCCGCACCCGCCGCGGCCGACAGCTCACCATCGAAGGCGCAAACCACATCGGCGTCGACATCATCCCCCAATCCGACGACCCGGCGTTGTTTTAAAAGGAATAAAACGGGGACAGCCTTGTAGGGCGGGCTACTTGTTGCCCGCCGAAGGGGTGTTGTGAGGTGGGAAAATTGCGGCCGGGCTTTCCTGACAAAAAACGGGGACAGGTACCTGACAACAGATAGGAATCGAGAAAACAGGACAGAATAAAGGGTACCAGTCCCCATTTTTTCGCTTCGCGCCGCTCCGAGAGACTTGCGGACCGGCCTGTGGGGTCGCCGAAGTCCACAGCACCGAAGGTGTGGCGAAGTCCACAGCACCGAAGGTGCGACAGTGGATAGCCGGGGGCGTAAGCCCCCGGAAAGCGGTCTAACCAACTGAGCCCTGAAAGGGCGACAGAGAAATAGTCAGCCTAATTCCTGTCGCCCCTTCGGGGCTCGAATAATTCTGCACGGGTCCGGGGGCTTACGCCCCCGGC
>JABGPZ010000069.1 GCA_018644725.1 Phycisphaerales bacterium | reverse complement strand
CCGCTCACCGCTTTTGTTTCACTCACGTGTCACGTTAGAGACTTGAATCCGCCCTTTGTGCTTTGGCATCGCTGCGGGTTCGTGTATACTTGCGCCATGGACATTCGACCGAAACAAACCCGCCGGCGGTTGCCGGAGTGGCTCAAACGGCGGATCCCCGCGAAGGGCGAATCCGAGGCCGTCAATGCCCTGCTCGACGAGCTGGGGTTGTCGACCGTCTGTCGCGGCGCGCGCTGCCCGAACCAGAGCGAGTGCTTCGCGCGCGGCACGGCGACGTTTTTGATCCTCGGCGATGTGTGTACGCGCAATTGCCGGTTCTGCGCGATTCCCACCGAGGCCCCTGCGCCCCCGCGCGCCGACGAGCCAGACGCCGTCGCCGAGGCCGCTGCGCAAATGAACCTGAACTATGTCGTGGTCACCTCCGTTACGCGCGACGACCTGCCCGACGGCGGCGCGGACCACTTCGCCCAAACCATCCGCGCGATCCGCAACCGGCTGCCCGGGACAAAAATCGAAGTTCTCACGCCCGACTTTCAGGGCGACGAATCGGCCATCGCGACCGTCCTCGACGCGCGGCCGGACGTCTTCAACCACAACATCGAAACCATCGCGCGGCTGTACCCCACCGTCCGCCCCCAGGCGGGCTACCAACAAAGCCTCAACGTGATCGCCTTCGCCAAGCGCTATGCCTGCGAGCACGACCTCGCCGTCCTCACCAAGTCCGGCCTGATGGTCGGCGTGGGCGAGCGCGACGACGACGTCCTTTCCACGATGCGCGACCTGCGCGAACAGGACTGCGACATCCTGACGATCGGGCAATATCTCGCTCCGACGACGTCGCACGTCACGGTCGAACGATTCGTCACCCCGGCCGTCTTTGACGACTGGGAAACCGCCGCTCGCGGAATGGGATTTCGCGCGGCCGCCTGCGGACCGTTCGTGCGATCCAGCTACAACGCCGACGGGACATTCAATGCCGCCGGTGAAAAAATACCCTCAACCTGAAAATTCCAAGAACTTTTTGAACTCCTGACCATCTAATACTCGGAACAACTATGGCCTCGGAAGCAACCCTGATACACCGATCACGCGAGGGCGACCTCGCGGCGTTCACCGACTTGGTGACGCGCTATCAGGATCGTGTGTATAACGCGATCCGACGGATGGGGTTGCGTCATGCCGAAGCCGAGGAATTGACCCAGGAGGCGTTCATGCGCGCGTTCGCAAACATTCACGGCTTCCGCGGCGACAGCGGATTCTACACGTGGGTGTTCCGCATCGGCCTAAACCTCACACGGTCATCCTTGCGGCGCAAAAAGCTCGCACACTTCGCGCCGTTGGAACTCCAATCCTCGCTGGACGGCGACATGACGGTCGAACGGGACGAATCCGCCGCGCTCAGCGCCCGCCGCGTCGCGCCGCCCGAGGCCGAGCTCGAATCGCGCGAAACCACTCACGCCATCCAGCACGCGCTGACACAACTCGACGAGGAACTTCGCAGCGTTGCAATCCTGCGCGACATCGAAAACCTCGACTACAATGAAATTGCCTCCATCCTCGCCTGCCCGGTGGGCACCGTCAAGTCCCGCCTGCACCGCGCGAGAACCAAACTCCGTGGCCTCTTGGCCGCATTGATCGAATCCTAAGGACTTCACCATGTCTGACTACGACGACATCTCGATCCAGCTGACCGCACTCGCGGACGGGGAACTGCCCCCGGACGAAGCGGATGCGCTGCGCCGTCAAATCGACGCAGACCCCGCGCTCGCCGAAGAGTTCCGTCAAATCCAGTCGGTCTGTTCGCTGCTGGGCCAACTGCCCCGCCAAACCCTCTCGCCGAACTTCGCGGCGGGTGTCACCGCCCGTCTGCACCGAAAGCGCTTCGTCGGCCGATTCACTCGCATCGCCGCCGCGGCCGTCGTCGCCCTCACCACCACCCTCATCGTCCTCCACTCCAACGACACCGAATCCGACGACACCCTCGCCTCGAAAACCAAATCCTCCGAAGTCCGCCCCGCACCCGCCCGCGACGAATTGGACTTGTCCTCCGATAAAAAACTTGGCACCGACCGCAGCGCGCTTGATGCCCGAGAAGAAGTCGTCGCGAAAGATACCGCCGTGCCTTCCCCTGAAGGGCATGTGCACAGCCCGACGACCAAATCGGCCGAAAAAGTCATCGCTAGCCTCGAATCGGAAACGGTTCGCCGTCGCGCGGGCAAACCCGGCCACCTCTCTCGCGTCACAGGCGGCGCCATGAACAAGACGAACTCCACCCCGTCCATCTCCGAAATCGACACAGCGACGGTAGAAACGACCCTGCCCGGCGCTAATTGGGACGCGCCGGGAGCCTCGCCCAACGCCAAACGCGCTACCATTCCCCCCTTGGCTGCCCCTACGGAACCCGACGAGATCGCCATCGCACCAGACATTACCAGCAATGAAGGCCTGCTCGATGTCCACTCCCCCCGCGAGCCTGAAGCGATCATCGCCTCCAAAGGCGAATCGCGAATCACATTCTCGATAGGAGACGAACCGCGTCGGTCGATGAAGAAAACCGCAACTCCCGAGCCGCCGCCCGTGGCCACGGCGGAGACGGTGAATCTCTACACCGACAATCTGCCGCGCGAGCAAAAGGCTCTCGAAACGTTCTTTGCGAGCAATCGAATCGCCTTTACCAACGTCAACGCCCCTTCGCAAACCGGCAGCAAGGAAATTATCAAGAAAATCGGCGAGAACCAGGAGCTGCAGTATACCAAAGTCGCCGAGGCCGATTCCGACGATGCCTACGAGACCGTGGAATATGTCCTGACGGTGGACGATTCCCAGCTCGCCGCGCTGAACACGAAATTGATGCCGGCGCGACAAAATTTCAATATCAACGTATCGCAAATGTCCGACACACTTCATCGCGGCCTGCAGACCCAGGCGGACCTCGAAGAGCGCGGGCGCGTGATCGCCATGGTCGAAAAGGAAATCGCCACCACGCAAAGAGCCAAACTCTCCCGTCCCGCCGCCAAAGCCAAGACTCCAGCCAAAGCTGATGGCTGGGCCATGTCCCCCGTGGCCGATCCCACAACCCCTTCCGCGCCCAAGATCGAACCCAAAGCACCCGTCGATGCATTGAACAAACTTCGTGAGCCATCGGCTGAGGCCAAGACACTCGAAGATCAACTCGCTAGTGCCGGCCCCGCCGAGCGCGATACCGATGACGGCGATAACCGCCTCAAAAAAGCGGACATAGGAAAAGGGTCCGCCGCCAAGGCCAAACAAGGCACCCGCCCCAAAACGCCAATCCTCGCTGCCGAGGTCAAGCCCGCCCCCAAACCAGCCGCGCCTGTGGTCAAAACCAAGGGCCAGGTGAAGTGGATGGAAGAGGAGAACGGCAAGCTCGCAAAGGCCGAGGCCGAACAAATCAATGGAACCATGACCAAGATCGTTGCCAAAGCCGAGCCGACCCCCGCTCCCGCCGTAAAAGAATCCGGCAAGGTCCAGCGAAATGCCGAATTCGGGATGGACGATCAATACGAACAAGGCGCCCAACGCCAACAAGCTCTCCGCCGCCAACAGATCCGCCTGGTCGTGCGCTATCGCAAGCCGTTCAACACGCTTCCGATGCACCAGCAGGCGTTCTTCAACGCGCAGAATGTTTCGCCCAGCCAGATGCGCGCCCTCCAGCAACAGACTCCCCGCGCCAATCAGTCGATTCCCAATACGGCCGACGCCGTCCTCGAACAAAAGGCCAAGGAATGAGCCAGCCCCTCGCCGCGCTGGCATTGCGGGAGACCGACGGTGGTGTGATTCTTCCGGTCAAAGCCGTGCCCAACGCCAGCCGGGACAAACTCGCGGGCCTGCTGGGTGATGCGCTGAAAGTGACCACCGCCGCCGCGCCCGAAGCCGGCAAGGCCAACAAGGCCATCGCGACATTTCTCGCGCGGAAACTCAAGCTTCCCAAGTCGGCCGTCCAGCTCCACGCTGGCGCGTCCAACCCCCGCAAAGAATTTCGCATCGAAGGCCTCTGTGCCGGGGACCTCCGCACCGCCCTCGCGACGCTTCTTTGAGTCGATTTTTCCGCCGAACCGCCGGGCGCATCCTTGCAAACCAAGCCCATTTGCGGTAGAGTAATTATCCGGATTCGCCCCTTCTGGGCGGACACATTACACTTCTGGACACCGATGAGGATTGTTATGGCTGACACTGCTGGAAAAGGTAAAGCCTTCTTTGATCGCGCCGATCAGGTTGCTGCAACGAGCAACTGGGACTTCGCCATTGAAATGTACGCCGAAGGGCTCAAACGCGAGCCGGAAAACATTGAACGCGGCTATCAAAATCTGTGGGAAGTTGCCGTCAAGCGCAAGATGAGCGGCGGCAAGGCCGCGGGCTTTGGCGACAAGCGCAGCCACAAAACCAATGGCAAAGACTTGGCCGAAAACCTCGTCAATACATGGTACCTCCTTGCCAAAGACACCTCCAGTGACGAGCTGTTTTCCAGCGCGCTGAAGCTGGCGGTGGACTTGGAATTCCAGAAACTCGTGCGCTGGACCTGCGAGATTCTCGTCGAGCGCCAGAAGCAACTCAAAAAGCCGTCCAAACGCGCATGCGTCGCTGTGATTGACGCGTCGGAATCGCTGAAATACTATGACCTCGCGGTCACGGCCTGCCAGCTCGCGCTCCGGGCTGTGCCCAACGACGCGATCCTCGACAACCGCCTGCGAGAACTCGGCGCGCAATACACCCTCCAAAAGGGCCGCTACGCCGAAGACGGAAAGAAATTCACCGATACTCTTGCTGGCGGCGAAGAAGCCCAGCGCGATCTCCAAGAAAGTGAACAGATCATCAAGAGTGACGATTTCCTCCAGCGCCAGGTCGAAAAGAAGCGCCAGGAATATCTCGCCGACCCCGAAGTCCCCGGGAAGATCAACGCCTTTGTCGATGCCCTGTTGCAACTCAGCGGCAAGGTCAGCGAGGCCGAAGCGATCCAGACCCTCACCGACGCACACAAGCTCACCGGCGCGTTCCAATACCGCATGCGTATCGGCGATATCCAGTCGAACCAGTTCAAGCGCCTCATCCGCCAACTCAAGGAATCCGGAGACTTGGACAAGGCCAAGCTCGTCGCCAAGAAGCAGCTTCTGTTCGAGATTTCCGAGTTCAAAGAGCGCGCGGCAAACTATCCCACCGACTTGGGCATCAAATATGAATATGGCCGCCGGCTGTACCTCGCGGGCCAATTCGACGATGCCATCAGCATGCTTCAGCAGGCCCAGCGCGACCCGCGCAGCGCCGTGCGCGCGATGAACCTCCTCGGCCAGGCCTTCATGAAAAAGACCTGGTGGCAGGAAGCCGTCGACACCTTCGATCGCGTTCTCAAAACCGACATCACCGAAGACGCCGCCAAGGACATCCGCTATCACCTCGCCGACGCGCTGGAACACCTCGGTGAGCTCAATCGCGCCCAGGAACAACTCTCACTGGTCGCACAGGTCGACTTTAACTTCCGCGACGTCCGCGACCGACTCGAAGCCGTCCGCGCAAAAATCAAACTGGCCGACGGATAATCCCGAACACCCACTCAAACTCACAACGACTCTTCGGAGTCGTTTTTTTTTACAGTTTCATCGGCTGGGACACGCCAAGGCGGATCGCACAGAACACGCTCCAGAGACTCATGCCCGCCAGCAGGCCCGCCAGTGGCCACGCCGGGAAGAGCAACTGCCCGCCCATCATCATCACGCCGAGAAACGCGCCATAGTAGAATTGCCCGCGCGTCATGATCGGGCGCAGGCGCATCTCGGTCGCGAGGAAAAACGCACCCATCATGACCACGCCGCCCAGAATGTGGTAGCCCACGTAGACCAGCCCGACGTCGGCCCCTTCATAAAACGCGCCAAACCAATGCCAACTCGTCGCGCCATCGATTTCGAGAAGCTGCACCGGCCAAACCGTCGCCGTCAATGCCGCTCCCAAAAGTACCCCCACCGGCAAGACCAGCCGCACATAGCCGCGGTAGACCAGGAACAGCCCCGCCAGCAAAATTCCTATCGCCGAGACTTCCCCCAGCATGCCATAGCGCACGCCGAACGCGATATCGCGCATCGCCATCGCCTGTCCCAGTGCATCCCCGTGGGGCGTTTCAAGATCGGCATTCATGCCCACCGCCCCATAGCGCGGCGACTCACCAGCCGCCGTCAGCGGCGCGAGTGTCATCGTCAAACGCTCCTGCTCGACTGCGTCACAGCCCAAGAGCGGATCGCGTCGTCCGGTGGAAACTTTCGCCAGCGCGCGGGGGTCGTCCCCCCAGGATCGCTGCCCTTCCAGAGACGTAGACCGCGTCACATCGCCCAGGACCAACACGTCGCGCGAGAGCACCCCGCCGCGAGTTTGCATCGTGGTGACGGCATTCCAGCTCAGCACTCCACCGAAGCCCAGCATCGCAACAAACAGCACGCGGACCCAGACGGCCGGATGGATGCGCGGCTCATATTTCTCGTCGAGCATCCCCGCCAGCACCGCGCCACTGCCCAACAATACAGCCAGCCAGGTCGGCATCGTCGCGTAGAGCAACAGCGCCATCCCCGCGCCCCAGCGCGCCGCGCGCCACTGGTCGGTCTCACTGTTGCGCCCGCGCATCGTTCCCACCACATGCTGGGTGAGCATCGCACCGGCGAGGCACGCGATAATCATCCACGCCGCCCGCCAGCCGAACACCACCACACTCCAGCCCAGCGGCAACGCCATCGCGAGCGTCCACGCACGGTAAATTTTCATCGTCCGCTCGCCGCCATGCAGCAGCCCGCCTGGCGGGGATGTCGGTGGCAATGTTCGAATGGTTCCACTCATTGCTCATCCCTCCCAATGGCCGAGCGCAAGCGACGCACCGCTTCAATCAGTTCGCTCATGCGCGCGCGAAGCGCCAACCGCGACGGACAGACATAGCTACACGCGCCGCAATCCAGACACTGTTCCACGCCGTGATGCTGGGCGACTTCGATGCGCCCAAGTTCGAAACAATCGTTCAGCAGCGACACATTGAGCTTCGCGGGGCAATGATCACGACACCAGCCGCAAGACATGCACGCTTCCATCGACACGTTTCGCGGCGGATCCATCGACAGCAGCAACTCCAGCCCGGCCGAGGTCACCGCCGTCTCCCGGGCGAGTTGCCCACGCATCGCGCCGCCGGCGATCATCGGCCCGGCCGCGTCCGCAACAATGTCCCGCAGGGCCATGCCATCAGGGACCAGAATCACGCGCGGAGAATTTTGATTTTCGCCCGCCACCGTCACCACACTACCGCGGCAGGTCAGCTCGCCACAAAGAGATTGTCCCGCCTGGCATGCCACAATTCCGTCGAGGATCGCACTGCCGCGCCCGGCGAACTGCTTGAGCAGCCGCTTGGTCGCGATGGGAAATTTCACCTCCACTGCAATGTGCGACATCCCTGCCTCCGCCGCCAATTCGTCATACGCGGACAACTCGCTGGCATCGACAAGAATCTCGATGGTGTCCAAGCCGCATGCCTTGGCGATGGCGCGCGCGCCCAGAGCGACCCACTTGCCGAAATGCGCCGCGACGGCGTGGCGACTCGATGCGTAGGGTTCATCCTCCAGCAGCGAAACGACCAGGCGCGTAGCCTTGGACTTGCGAATGTGGCTCATCCATCGGCCGAGCTCGGTGATGCGCTCGCCGCGCACAAACAGACCCGCCCGAGAAAGTAATTCGAAGAGTTCCTCAGAGGTGCGAGACTCGGATTCAGGCTCCGGGGAAGGTTCAGCCGACGAGGTCGGATAGTGAAGATCGTGCATCTCTACCGCGTCGACCTCAAAGCAACCCCGCCCGACACAAATCTCCGTCCGCACTATTTCGCCGACAATTCCGCTCACCGGCGCGACAAGATACCCGCCGCCGGAGAACTCGCCGAGGGGTTCACCCGCCGCGACCACGTCGCCCGGCGCAACCACACACTTCGCGGATCGCTTGCCGTCAACACACAATGGCACGCGCAGGGACTCTGGCAGCTCGACCGCGACAGGCACGTCACGGCGCATCGCCGTCTTGCGGTGGAGTGGCAGATTCACGCTCCCCTCGAATGTACCTCCAAAAGTCATGCCTGCATCATACCCGCCCGCCGACAAGAAATCCAGATTCATCCCGGCGTCGGGGGGTTGTGTTTCATTGCGCTTCCCGCTATCTTGTAAGGATGCTCCGCGAATTGCACATCGAGAACCTGGCCGTCATCGCCGAAGCGCAGGTGGAATTCACTCCTGGCCTCAACGTCTTTACTGGCGAAACCGGCGCGGGCAAGAGTCTGCTCATCGGCGCGTTCGAGGTTCTCCTCGCGATGCGCCACGGCGGAAAAGCTTCGGCAAACCTGATTCGCACGGGCTGCGACGAAGCGCGAATTTCGGGTCTGTTCGAGATCCGCAACCCTGCCACGGCCAGGGACATCGCACAGATTCTCGACCGTGACGTGGACCCGGCCGAAGGGCTGTTGATCACGCGGCGGCTGTTCGCGACCGGCCGAAGCAGCATCTCCATCAATTCTTCGCCCGCGACGGTGGGCATGCTCGAGCAGATCGCCGAGCGCCTCGTGGACATTCACGGCCAGCACGACCAACAATACCTCCTGCGCCCAGCCAACCAGCTGCGCATCCTCGACGACTATGCCGGCTGCAGCGAGGCCCGAGGGAAATTCGCCGAGCACCTTTCCGCCCTGCGCGCGCTGGAGTCGTTGCGGGACGAACTCACTGCGGCCGACTCGTTGCGCCGCCAGCAACAGGAACTCTACGAATTTCAGCGCGACGAAATCGCCACCATCGATCCCCGCACGGGCGAATTCAATCCGACGCGCGCGACGTTTGATCGGCTAAGTAACATTACGACACTCCAGGCATCCGCGAACGAAATTTCGCGCGGGCTGTGCGAAGTGGAACCCGCCGCGCTGGACATGCTCCAGACGACCGCCAAGGCACTGGACGACCTGGCCAAGCTCGACCCCGAGGCCCTTTCGCCGCTGAGCGAATCGGCCCAAGGCGCGGTGGAAACAGTGCGCGAGCTGGCATTCGACCTCAACCGCTACGCCAGCAATCTCGACCTCGACGGCGAACAGTTCGAGGCCACCCAACAACGGCTCGACGAGCTGAACCACCTGATCCACAAGTACGGCGGCGGGAAGTACACACCCCTGCCCGAGGCCGACGATCCGATTGACGAAGTCGTTGCGTATCGCGAACACCTCGACGTCGAACTCGCCAAACTCACAGGCGACAGTGAACGCCTGGAACAAATCGATGCAGAAATTGCCACCGCCACCGCCACCCTCCTCGAAAGCGGCGAGGCCTTGCGCGCCCAACGCACCGCCGCGGGCAAACGCCTCAAGCCACTCATCGAAACCCAACTTTCCGAACTCGGCATGGGCGAAGCCAAATTCTCTGTCCAGCTCGCACCACTGTCCGAGGGCGAGTTCAAAACCACAGGCCTGGACGAAGTCGAATTCCTCGTCCAGACCAACCCCGGCCAAGACGCCCAACCCCTGCGCCTGATTGCCTCGGGTGGGGAACTCTCGCGGATCATGCTCGCAATCAAATCGATCCTCGCCGGCAGCGACCGCGTAAGCGTGTTGGTGTTTGACGAAATCGACTCCAACATCGGCGGCCGGCTGGGCACGACGATTGGCCGAAAAATGCGCGACCTCGCTGCGGGCAATTCTGCCCACCAGGTCCTCTGTATCACGCACCTGCCGCAGATCGCCGCCTTCGGCGACACCCACCTGCACATCGCCAAGACCGTCACAGGCGACGGCGACGAGCGCAACACGTCCACCAGCGTCAAGCCACTCTACGGCGAAGATCGCCTGCGCGAATTGGCCGAAATGATCGCCGGCAAAGACCTCACCCCCGGTTCCATCGCCCAAGGGCGAGAGCTGCTGGAACTCGCCGCCAAGTAGGCATAAAAAAACTCCCGGCACGCAAGGCCGGGAGCGAAGGTGTGTTTAGCGGTCTCTATTTCTTTTCGATGGCGGTTTTGAATTTCCGCTCAATGACATTAAAGTGCCCTTTGTAGCCGCCTTGCGCGCTGGATCCGTTTCGGAGTTGGTCGAGGCGCTGAAGCCAAGGCTTGAGCTTTTGCGGGTCGGCCTTGTTCACTTCGTAGAAGCACTTGGCGTACTCGTATTCCGACTTCCAGTACAGCGTTGTGGAGCGGTCGAGGCCTTGAATCAGGCGATAGTACAGCGGCAACGCCTTGGTGTAGTCCTTGAGGAGATAGAAGCCCTTGGCGCGCATCCGCAGGACGTTTGCGTCGATGGTCGTCCCCTTCTGGAGGTGAGTCTGCAATTGATCGTAGCACTTAAGGATTTGCGTCCTGATGCCCTGGGTCGTGGTGGCGAGTTCCTCGGGGGTCGCTTTCTTGGTGGCGAGCATCCCATTGAGTTCGTCCGTCAACGTCTTGGCGAGGAAGCGGTTGTTGAAGCGGAAGTCTTGAAGCTTGTAGCCTTCGACGGTTTTGTCAAGCTCGGCCAAAAGTTCCTTGGCCGCGCGGGGCGTGGTTGCATTCTTGGCGGATTGGATCTGCGGAGCCAGTTTCGCAGCAACCGCTTTGCGGAAGATGGCCGCTTTGGCATCTTCGGCCGACTTGAGTTCCCCCAAAATCGTCATGGCCTTGGTCACGTTCTCTTGGGCATTCGAGTTCAACAGCGCATCGATGTAAAGCTTCATCACGCCAATCTTTTTGACTTCGTCCACGTTGGCCGGCAGCGATTTGTAAATCCGCTCGCCGAGGCTCAAGAACGCTTGGCGCGCGGAAGTCAGCGCCGGCGACTCGCCCTTGAGCGACAATATTTCGATCTGATTCCGCAGTGCGACGGACACCTGAGTCATCAGGCTTTCAGCGGCCTCTTCGGAATAGTCCTTGCGGAACTTTTCGACGCGCTGGAACGCGGCTTCGATCTTGCCTTCGGCAAGAAGTTTGCGGATGAAATAGGTTTCGCTCTGCTGAAGAATCTGCGTCCCCGGCCAGCGATCACTGAGGCCCTTGATGTTCGCCATCGCCTCGTCCTTGACCTCGACATTCCCCATCGAGAGATAGTCATAGCTGAGAACCAACGCGTGGAACTCGATCTGCGAGCCCCATTCACTCAGTTCCTCTTTGGACGGTTCATCCGCTTTGGGCTCGGTGGTACGGTCCCTTTTGGCCTTGCAGGTCAACCCATAGGTTAACATTCGCTCTTGGAGATCGCGAATGATCGCATCATCACTCATATCGCTTTCGATGAGCATTTTATATTCCAGGTCCAACAGGCGATAGAACGCCGCGGCATAGAACGGGTCGGTCGCGGGAACCTTCTTGAACGCCGTGACCGCCTTTTGGATGTAAGACACTTTTTCGCCGTCAACGCGCTCGGAAAGAATTACGTACGTCTCACCCAGGTTGATGTTATAGCCCATCAATTCGGGCTTCCCGGCCGAAATCGTCAGCATGACCTCCAAGGCCTTGGCCTTTTCAAGGCGGTGCTCGACCGAATCGTTCCGCTCGATCAGCAAATCGGTCATCTTCATGCACAGCAGCGCCGCGCGCAGAGCGATGGGACTCTTCGAGCAATTCGCGGCCAGGGTCCGGAAGTACTTCATGGCATCCGCATTCTTGCCTGTATACTGCGCGACACGGCCCAGGCCCCAGTAGATATCCGCCTCGATGGGCTTCATGCTTTCATCAATGCGTCCTTCCAGACCTCCGTAGAGGCGCTTGGTCTGGTCGAATAGTTTTTGGGCGGGGGCGGTCATCGTCGCCTTGCCGACGTTGTGGAATTCGAATCGTGCGCGAGCGAGCTTGGCCTTGGCCAACAGCGAGACAATCACCGGCGGCGCGGTTTGAGGGTTGATCGAATCCACGTCATATTTCGATTCGAGCAAACTCACAAGCGCTTGTTGCATCTGGACCAGATTATCCTTGGCCTTCCCACTGAGGTCGGGTTTATTGGCAATGTTGTAGCGGTTAAAAATGGCGATCAGCGCGGTCTGGAATTCTGCTCCCGCCTTGGTCAGAGCCACCTCGGCACCGGCGACTTTCAACGCCGCTTGCCACCTGGTAAACAGGTGCATCGTCAGGCTCAGACGCTTTGCGTCGGCATAGAACCCTGCCATCTGGATCGGCAGACGGGCTTCGATTTTGCGCGCAGTGGAAATCGCCTCAATGGCATCGGCAAATGTTTCTTTGGCCTCGGCCATCTTCTTGCTGGTCGCGAGATGGATTGCCCATTCCGCCGTGTTCCGAGCGGACTCAAACGCCCCCTCGACACGAATGGCCGGAGCCTCCGTTTGCGAAACGACCCAGCGCAGATCCTCGTCGGCCTTGGCATAGTGCCCGAGCATCCGGAAGATTCGCCCGCGGGCCAAACGCCCCCAGGGAATCCGGGCATGCTTTTTTTCTTTGGCAAAAGGCTGGATGCGTTCGAGAGCGAGGGCAAGAATGTCGCTACGCGACTGGCCGCTCTCAGTCTTGTCCCCCTCGTCCATGGACATGGCTTTGTAGAGATACATCGAGGAGCCGGCATAGCTCATCCAGGCTCGCATGTCACGAAGGCTTCGCAACAGGAGCGCCGTACGCAACGTCTTACCAGCACAGAGGTCTTCTTCGTCGGTGAGGATTGCTTCCTGCTCGAGGAGCAGCTTGATCGCGGTATCCTGCAATTTCCCCAGCGCGGCACGATCTTCGACGGTTCCCCGGAGGAACAACACCCGATTGAGATAGTTTTTGGCAAGCTGCGGCCCAAGGAAATCAATTTTTTCACACCGTGCGCGATTGAGTTCGCGGATCAGGCCTAATTTCGCGATCTCTTTCGTGGTACTCTTCTGTTGTTGGTCCAGGCCTGCGATCTTCTTGTCGAGGGTATCCTTGATTTCCTGAACGAGGGTTTGGCCCTCCGGCGTGGCCAGATCGGCACGAGCAACCTTCTTTTTCAGCAAGGACAGACGAAGGTCCGGGTCATTGGTCACTTCGACAAATCGGTCGATCAGCGGTCCCATTTCCCATTCCAGAAGCGACATGACCATGTACTTCCGGTTGACCTGGGTATAGGGTTTTGAGGGCGAGTCCGCCTCTTGGGCGAAAACTCCGCCCGAGATCGCCGCGAGAACCAATGCCATCACTGTAGTGGTACCAAATCGTTTCAACATCGTATATCTCCTCATACAGCCAAGGCTGCATTCCTGCCGCCACCGGACTCCCGGCGGGGATCAATCGTACTCGTTTCGGCGATCCGCCACGCCAGACAAACGGGGCGGACCATCAATCACTGCAACGCCAACCGTCGCTAGTTCTTGAACCCGATTTTCTTATAGTGTGCGCGTGTGCCCTGGTTAAATGCCTCGACGACAAACTCCCATCGCACCATATCTTGCACCTGAATAATCAGCGGGACATCATCGCCCTTCTGGTGGCTGCTTGCGAGCAACTTGAATAGATCATTGGCATCAGTGGTCGTTTTCTGACTACTTTTGATAGTATAGCGCGCGATCCGTTTCATTTCTCCATCGACAGCCGGCCCGACCTGAAGCTCGATGGGCTTGAGGGGGCTTTCCGATTGAGACACCGACTTGCTCGGGAGCGAGCCGGGAATCTGTCCTTCATCAGGGATGAATGCCGAGGTCACCAGGAAGTAGATCAGCAACTGGAACGTCACGTCGATCATCGGCGTGAGGTCCGGGGCAACTACACTGGATGACGCCTTGGCTTTGCGACGCCGAGGCGGTGTATCTTCCACGATGGGTGGTTTCGGTTTTGCTTTTGTATTAGCCATACAGGCTCCTGCATTTTGGGGATTCGTTACTGGTTGATGGGCGCTTCTTTGTCCGCCAGTGCGGTGAACACGACCTTGATGGCTCCGGCTTCACTGGCCAGCTGCATCAAGGGGCGGATGTACCCCCACTGAACGTCCTTGTCGACACGCAGTTCGACATAGAAGTCCTTCAGCTGGACTCCATCCTTCTTGGCCTGGTCCAGGCGCGCCTTGATGACATTGCTGATCATCTCGTGGTTTTCCTTGCGGATTTCCTCCGTACCGATCTTGACATGCTTGGGCTTGCCACGGTCGGCGGGCGAAAGGTCCTTGCGGGCATCTTCGTCGTCTCCGTAGGCGGTGGGGACGTTGATCACCATGCCCTTGAAGTTTTTCTCGACGTTGTCGGTACCCACTTTTTTGTTGATCCGCGCAATGGTATTTTTCGGCTTGGGAAGAATCAACTTCGCCTGATCGCTGGCCATCTGTGCGGTCAGCATGAAGAAGATAATCAGCTGAAAGACACAGTCAATCATCGGAGTCAAGTCCGGTTCGGTTGCGCCAGGCTCAATGCGTCTCTGTTTTTTTGCCATAATCAATCCTCCGCAGGTCGCGCGGGGCCAAGGCCCATCACGTCCTGATCGTCTGGGTTATCGCTTCGACGGACGGAAGTTCTGAATCAGTTCCTGCGCCGCCATCACACCTTCGGAGGTGTAGGCGTCGATGTTCTTCTTCAGCATGGAATAGACACTCATCGCGGGAATCGCCACGACCAGACCCAGCAGGGTCGTCACCAGCGCAACCCCGATTTTCGGAGCGAGTTCCGCAGGGTTCGGCGCGCCGCCAGAGTTCACCATCGAGAAGAACGCACCGATCATGCCCCAGACCGTACCGAGCAGACCCAGCATCGGGCCAATACTCGCAAACAGACTGAGAATTTCAATCGAGCGGACCAGACGGGCGGTCTGCTCGTCGGCGGCTTCTTCCATCGCACGTTCCATCGCTGGATAGCCGTGCGAGGCATCGGTCAGCGACGCGTGCACGATATAGCTCAGGAAGTCGGGCTGGCCTTCGGTGAGGTCGATGGCTTCACGGTACTGCTTGGCTTCAAACAGTTCCTCGATCTGCGCACGCACCATCTCGGGGATGATGTTAATGCGGCGGATCTGCATGAAGTACCAGATCGACAACGAAATCACGATGAAGTTCATGGCCCAGAGAATGTAGCCAATCGCGCCACCGCCGTTGACGAGAATGTCGAAATACGGCACATCCGCGCCTTTTTTAACTTCTACTGCGATCATCAAAAGGTCCATCATAATGTCTGTTCTCCTTGGTGAGTGTCAGGGGATCTATTGTAGGGGAAAACTCTCGCAGGCCCCGAGGCCCCGAGAGAGTGATATCGTTATTGTCCGAGTTTCGCCTTGGCCTTGATGACCCAGGGATTGCGTTTCTGATAGCTGTATGTGGTGACAAGATTCTTGAGAATCGCCTGCGCGGCGACAGGGTTCTTGAGGATCGTGTTCACTTCGGCCAGGCGATAGAGCGATTCCGGCGCGTAGGGCGAGTCGTAGCTCTCAATGGAGACCGACAGAAAATTGAGGCCCGCGTCCAGGAGGTCTTTCTTGTTGTTAGTCTTGGCATAGCGAGCCAAATGGGCCCGACCAAGCATCAACAGCGCACCGGATCGGTGTGGTTCCTTCAGACCGGGATAGACCGTCGGCAGCTCGGTAATGAGCTTGTCGTAGTTGCCCGCATCAAACGTCATCCCCCATGCATCCATCGTGTTGTACACGCTGGAGATGGGCTTCTGGGAACCATTGGGGTCCGTGGGACGTTTGGGGCCCTCGGGGTCCTCGGGGGCCTTGTCGAAGAGTTGGATCGCCTTAGCCGCTTCCAGTTTGGCTTTGGTGTTGCCATCGTGGCGGGCAATGGCCAGCTTGAGGTTCAGCAGCGTCCGAACAAAGGGACGAATCGATTCTTTGAACGTCTTGTCAGCCTCACGGTGGCGGCTGATTTCCTTGTCGATGGCTGCGATGGCGGATGTGTTTTCCTGGTTGCCCTTGGGAGAAAAGGTCGAGGGAACGAGCTTCAGCGAGGCCGACGAATATTTCGCCTTCTTCGCCATTGCCGCCCATTGCTTGATCGCCGAGGCCGTCCTGCCCGAAATCTGCAAGGCCGAATAGCGGCGGTCGCGAATCAGCTCTTTGTAGTAGTCGCGGGCACTCGAGGCGGCCCCTTCATACTTCTCGATTGCATCGGCATACTTCTTCTCATGATACAGCTTTTCGGCGGCATTGAACTCGTCCATCCCGTCAACCTGAACCATCTGGATGTCGCCAAGGGAATAGCTGCTAACGCGCCCGCCTTGAGTGCGAAGGCTCAAAGAAAAACCGGAATATCCAGTGACGCTTCCTTTACTGGTCATATTCTTGGCCATCACGGAGTCGGCCATCGCGACCGATCCGAACAACGCAAGGCTCAATATGGCAATCTTAAGTTTCATAAGTCTCATCCTCCGAATTCGTTTACTACCTGTTTCTGGAACCTGCTTCACTTCTCTGGAACTTGTAGCGCCCGCTGGTCATATCCGCGATTTTGCGCATCACGTCTTCCGCCTCTTTGGGCTTATTGCCATAGAGAATCGTATTGATCATCACGTCCTTCTCAACGGTTTTGGCGGCGGCACTGAGGCGTTTGATTTCTTTGATCACCGCGGCATTGTCAGGGAAAAGCCCATCCGTCAAAAGATACATCAACCATCCGGGCAACTCCGCATGGCGACTGGTCAGAACTTCATACGCACGCCGAATCGCGGGAATCGGGTCGGTTTTGCCCATGGGAATCACATCATCGAGGAATTGTGTCGCAGCCACCATGGTCTCTGGAGTCACCTTCACCGGATAGGTGGGGAATTTCGGCTCTTTTGGCTTTTCTTGGGCGAAAAGAATGATGTGGAATTTCTGCTTGTGTCCCAAGCGGGAAATGTCCAGCACCATTTCCATCTTCACTTCGTCAAACGTATCGAGCATCGACCCGGACCGGTCAATCACATAGCAGACGTTGTGGGCGTTGCCGCCCAATCCCATAAATCCAGAGCCGGGACTGCCCCCGGGGAGGCTGGTCGCGAGCGACTTGGTACTCTTGGAGGGCAACCCGTCGGTACTCAGCGCAGTGATCACCGGTTCCTCTTCGGAGTCCGAGGTACTCTTGCTCTTGACGCTCTTGGTGACCGCCGTGCTGGCCGACTTGGACATGCTTTCGGAGTCCGACATCGAACCACCGGGTTGATCGCTGAATTGCGAATCGGGAATGATGATTTTATCCTTTTCACCCAGCTTGGCCTTTTGCTGGGCCATGAATACGAAGAACAACATAATCATGAAGATTCCCACGTGCAGCAATGCGCTGATAACCCATGGCATAAAATTCGCCATGGCCGCGAGAACCCCATCCTCCTGCTGGTCGTCGCCATGCTCATAGATAATGTTGCCATTTTCATCAAGCATCGGATCGCCATTTTCGTCCAGCAATGGCTGAAGCATCGTGGTAACGTGATGGAATATCGGCTCGCCATCGTCATCCAGAACGAGGTTCCCATCGTCATCGAGAACCGGCTCAAGTTCGCCCTCGAGGCGTCGGCTCTTGGCGCGACTGACGAGAACCAAAAACACCCCGCCAGCAAGCACGAGAAACAGGGATGTCCCAAAGACAACCCAAATCCACGTGGCGATCTCTTTTTTCATGTCCGCACCCAACAAAAGGGTCGGCATTGACATTGCTTCAATCATCTATCTAGTTCCTTTTCGTATAACACGCCACATCAGGCAGCGAGACCTGGAGAAACCATTCATTCTGTTCCGCTATTTCCCGATGCAAACCCCGCATCGGCAGCGCTGGAACACTCTACTTGTTTGGACGAATAACAACAAGCCCTTTTTAGAGTGTTTTCAAATTTTTCTTTAATTTTCGTGCGATACATCCAAAGTGGGAATACACTTTTGATAAGCAAATTATTAATTCTTTGTCGCACCCCAGACAAGTTAGCTTTCTTTGGCCTTTTTTTTGAGCCTCAAAGAAGGCCCCGCTATGGAATTCTCGGCCACCTCTCGTCCCATTACTACTTGTATACAAGATGGTTATACATCCGCCCCGTTTGGAAGCCGCCGACAAAAAAACAATTTTGAACCTTGACCCCGCCCGAAGCAAATCGTAGAGTGAGATTGCTTCGGCGCATGGGCAACAATGCCGCCCCGCCGCCGTTGATCTTCCAAAGGAGAGACGATGATGCGACGAATATATTTCCCCCTGCTGGCGATCTTGTTGTGCAATTCGCTCGGCCTCGCGGGACCGACCAAATTCTGCAAGCAAGTCGACGGCAATTATCTCGATGAATTCGCGGAGATCGAGGCGCAAATTAAGCTCTGGAACAATCCCAAGGCCAAGCTCGACAAAAAGCGTCTCGCCGCCGAGGCCGCACACCCCCAGGCGCTGATTCTCGACAGCGACCAAACTCCCGTCGACGTCATCATCCGCCGCACCCGCACACTGGCGGCCTATCTGCTCACCCTGCCCGGGATTGACAAGGCCAAGCTCGCCGACGAGCTGAAGCAATTCAATTCCGACGCCGCCGAACCTCTCGCCACTGAAAACCGCGATGCCGCAAAAGGACGTTTCCGGTATCTCGCCTATCACCGCCGAAGAATCATGCTGCTCAATCCGAAGCTGGCCTTCACCGACATCGTGTTTCTCAAGCATGACAAAATGGTCCGCGGCGAACGGCACATGGTCGATCAATATCTCGGCTTTAATCAGTCCAAGCGCGGCGGGGTGTACATCCTGAATGATGCACTGGGTCTAAATCCGGTCGCCACACCCCTGCTGGAATCCCCTGTCGTCTCTGGCCGACTCGAGGGCAAGATGCTGGAGAACAAGGGTTCGTTCATCGCGCTGGATCTGGATTATGACGCGAAGACGATTGCCTTTGCCTTCACCGAGGCCGACGCAACGCCCGCAAAAAAGCTCGATTTTTCCGACCAGGACTGGACCAAGGCCGACGTCCTCAAAAAGAACAAGCGCTACGAACAGTATCACTGGCGGCCGAAAAGCTGCTTCCACATCTTCACCGCCAAGATCGACGGCAGCGACCTGCGCCAGCTCACCGACGGGCGCGACAACGACTATGACCCGGTGTTCCTGCCCAGCGGCCGGATCGCATTTATCTCTGAACGCATCGGCGGCAACCAGCGCTGCGGCGCGCGCTGGGGCCCGACGGCCACGCTCCACCGCATGGAACGTGACGGGCGCGACATCCACGCGCTGAGCTTCCACGACACCAACGAATGGCACCCCAGCGTCGACAACGACGGCAAGCTCGCCTACGCCCGCTGGGACTACGTCGACCGCGACAGCGACATCGCCCATCACCTGTGGCATTGCTATCCCGACGGGCGCAACCCGCGGAGCTATCACGGCAACTATCCCCGCAAACGCGAAAGCCGCCCGTGGATGGAACTCGCCCCGCGCGCGATCCCGGGCAGTCACAAATTCATCGCCACCGCCGCGCCGCACCACGGGGAGAACTATGGCTCGCTGGTGCACATCGACCGACGCATCCCCGACGACCACGCCTGCAGCCAGGTCAAACGCATCACGCCCCTCTACCATTTCCCCGAGGCCGAAGACGGCCCTGGCGTTCCCGGAAAACGCAGAACCGGCGGCAAACGCGGCGGCGAATACTACGGCCAGCCTTGGCCCATCGACGAAACCACGACGCTGTGCGTCTTTGCCTATGACGCCAAGCGATATGCCATCGTCCTGCTGGATGTCTTCGGCAATCGCGAACCGCTCTACATCCCCGACCACAACGAAGCGCCCTGCCTCGATCCGATTCCGCTGATCGCGCGCAAACGACCACCCGTGCTGCCAAGCCAGACCATCCAGGCCGTCGCCGACCGGCCCAAAGGGACCACGAAAAAAGACCTCGCCTATGGGACCATCGGAATTCTCAACGTCTACGATTCAGAGTTCCCGCTGCCCAAAGGGACCAAGGTCAAAGAGCTGCGGGTGGTGAACGTCTTCCCCAAACCCAATGCGTTCCAAGCGATTCCCATGATCGGCCACAGCATCCAAAGCCTCGCGCGTGGTGTGCTGGGCACGGTCCCCGTCGAGAAAGACGGCTCGGTCTATTTCCGCTGCCCCACCGGCGCGTCGGTCTACTTCCAGCTGATCGACGACAAAGGCCTCGCGATTCACACGATGCGCTCGGGGACCTATCTCCACCCCGGCGAGACGATGACCTGCACCGGCTGTCACGAGCCGCAAACCTCGGCCGCCAAACTCGCCACGAAACACAAAAAGCTCACGGCGACGGCCTTCAAGCGCAAGCCCTCGACGCTGACCCCCGAAGCGACGGGCAGCTATCCGCTGAGTTTCCCGCGTCTGGTCCAGCCCGTGCTCGATAAGAAATGCGTACCCTGCCACACGAAGAAGAACAAGAAACAGCCGCTCTTCGGCGATCAGTTTGGCAACCACGGATGGTCGCAATCGTTCGAAACACTTCGGCCGTACGCCTGGGGCAAGGCCGGCGGAAACGGCGCGGTCAAACACCCCAACACGCGCTGCTATTCCATCCCGGGCGAAGATTGCTCCTACGCGTCGAAGCTCTATCCGATGCTCGCCAAGGGCCACAACGGCGTCAAACTCACGCCCGAAGAACTCCGCCGGATCACGCTGTGGATCGACTGCAATTCCAACTTCTATGGCGCGTATCTGAACATTGAAAAACAGGCCCGCGGCCAGATCGTCGCGCCCAAACTCGGCCTACCCAAATGGATCGACTTCGACGACCTCAAACGATAATGCCTATTCGCTCCACCCGGTCGGTCAATTGTCCTCTTGCGGGACGAACTTGTATTCCCCGCCGGTGAGTGTTGCGATTTCCTCCATCACCTTGACGGCCTCGGCGGGTTTATTGCTATAGAGAATCGTATTGATCTTGACCGTTTTGCCTGCGGGTAGCGCGGCCTGAAGGGTTTTGATCGTCTGGACAAGGGTCGTGTTGTCGGGAAAAAGCCCGTCCGTCAGAAGATAAATCGTAGTGGTTTTCCCCGTCGTTTCCTTGGCCGAAGCAATCTCATAGGCACGCATGATCGCGGGAATCGGATCGGTCCGGCCGATGGGAACCACATTGTTGAGGAACTTCGCAATGACCAGCTTATTCTCGTCGGTCAACTCGGCGGGGATCGTCTTGAGCTTCGGTTCCTGGGGCTTATCCCCTTTGAAAAGAATCGTGTGCAATTTCTGGGTACTCGACATCTGGGAAATTGAAAGTATCATCTCCAGTTTCACTTCGTCAAAGGTATCGAGCATCGAACCCGAGCGGTCAATGAGGTACAAGACGTTGTCGTCGTTGGTGCCGACTCCCAGAAAGCTACACTTGGGTTTGGCGGGCAGCGGGCTGGGTTTGGCGGCGGGGTCAACCTTGCAGTGCTTGAATCGCCCGCTGGTGAGCGTGGTGATTTTCTTGCAGTTCGCCAAAGCGGCCGGCGTGGGGGCCTTGCTGTAGAGAATCACATTGACATAAATATTCTTTCCCTCAGGCTGCGCGGCCTTGAGTTTCTTGATCTCCGCGAGCAGCTTGGTGGGATTGGCACTGTTCCCGTCGGTGAGGTAATAGACAACCCGACCGGGCTGTTTGGAATTGTTCAACACTTCATACGCGCGATAGAACGCCGCAACGGGATCGGTCGTTTCGTAAGGTTTGAGTGTCTTGACAAACGCCTCTGCGGTACGCTTGTTTTCCGCTGTAGCAAGCACGGGAAGAGCGTTTTGGAACATGGGCTCCTTGGGGATCAGGCTGTCAGCAGAAATGAAGTGAATGCGGTCTTGGCTCGATCTGCGGGTGATGTCCAGAAGCACCTCCTGCGTGACCGTCGGAAAGGTCTTGGTCGGCGCGGAAAAATCGAAGAGGTAACACAGGGAGAAGGAGCTGGTCTCTGAGGCGAAGAAACCGCCGACAACTTTGGGCTGGGCCTGCTGGACCTTCGTCGGCATCTTTTTAGAGCGGGTCGGTTTTTTCTTGGGTTTTTTCTTGGCCTTAGCACTCACGGGCACAGCCGAACAAACGAGAATTCCGATGAGAAGCAGTGCAAGTTTCGATTTCATATTCGTCTCCCTTACAATGTGCGTGTAGATTAAAATAGCAGGTGTCACCTTACCACGACCCCGCCCCGCCGGGCAAGAAAAAAGCCCGAGCGATTGCCCGGGCTTTTGTGTTCGGTGATTGTGGTTCTTACATGGTTCGGCCGACGGCGTTGGCGATGGCCGCCACCGAGGGCATCAGCTCGTCGAGGTCGGCGGGCGTGATCGATTGCGCGCCGTCGCTGAGAGCGTGTTCGGGATCGGGGTGCATCTCGAGGATCACGCCGTCAGCGCCGCAGGCAATCGCCGCGCGGGTCATCGGCGCGATGAGATAGGCGTGGCCGGTGCCGTGGGAGGGGTCAACGAGGACGGGCAGGTGCGTGCGCGCCTTGAGTGCGGGCACGGCCGCGAGCGGCAGCGTGTTGCGGACGTAATCTTCGTAGGCGCGAATGCCGCGCTCGCAGAGAATCACGTTGGGGTTGCCAGCGTTGATAATGTACTCGGCCGCGAGAAGCCATTCGTCAAGCGTCGACGCCAGGCCCCGCTTGAGCAGCACCGGCTTGTCGCATCGGCCCACGGCTTCGAGCAGCGGATAGTGTTGCATGTTGCGTGCGCCGACCTGGAGCACGTCGGCATAGCTCGCGACGAGATCGACCGTCGCGACGGAGACGACCTCGGTGAAGACCGCAAGGCCGGTTTCGTCCCGGGCGGCGGCGAGGAGCTTGAGGCCCTCTTCCTGCATGCCCTGGAAGCTGTAGGGACTGGTGCGCGGTTTGTAGGCGCCCCCGCGCAGACCCATGCAACCGGCGGCGGCAGCGGCACGCGCCGAGGCCATGATTTGCTCTTCGGATTCCACAGCGCACGGGCCGGCGATCATCGCGATCGGGCCCGAGCCGCCGATGGGGAACCCCTTGGGGCCGACCTTGACGATGGTGGGCTCGGGCTTGACTTCGGTGGAGGCGCGCTTGTAGGGCGCGAGGATCGGCACAAGTTTCTCCACGCCAGCAGCGTGCTCGATGGCCTGTTTTTCGTGGCCTCGCTTGTCGCCGATGGCCGCGATCACCGTGCGGTCCGTGCCGACGATGACCTGCTCTTGGAGGCCAAATTCTTGAACCAGGTCGACGACGTGCTGGACCTGGTCTTTTGTTGCTTCGGGTTTCATGACAATAATCATGGGAGTCTCTTTTCTGTTCTATTTTTTGTAGGGGAAAATCATCATTTGCCCTTGTGTGCTGTTTTGTTTTCTCTATCGTAGGGGCGAAAAATCTTTCGCCCTTGTGTCTATTTTGTTTTCTCTGTCGTAGGGGCGAAAAATCTTTCGCCCTTGTGTCTATTTTCTACGAGGACAGTATATCATACTTTGCTTCGTGTGGCGAACGATCGCCGAGGTCGTCGGCCTGGGGTGGAAGCGGGCGGCTGCCCTGATAACCCAGACCTTACATAAACGGATAATAGAAAAATCGCCAAGCCCGGCCGCCGGCCTGCTCGCTGGAAAACTGCTCCAATTGGCGCTCGCTGTTCTTCATCGCACGGCATTGTAGCGACTTTCCCGCGAATTTCAACCCTTTTGGGCATTCTCCCCCTGTCATTTTGGCGCGGGAGGGGGATTTTGGTCAAATTTGACAGGATCGGTGGAAGGATTTTGGCACACTCTGCCAGAACTGGCCGGATAACGGCAAAAAGCGTATAGTTGTAGATGCAAAGGAAACCAAGAACATCCCCTGTTGGAAGCGATACAAAAAATAGGGACAGTTCCCTATTTTTCTGCATTGCATTAATCACATAACCGCATTGTTTGCAATCAATAACAGATATTGCCGGAGAAGAAATGAAGAGAAATAGGGAACTGTCCCTATTTTTTCGACCCTCTGTCTTCACTGAAGATTACACCAAACCCCGCGAAACCAGTTGCAAACTGGGCGGATTTTGCTATAGTGCTTAGCCACTTTCATGCTTTGGCACGAAAGTTGCACAAGACACCGCACGGTGGGAGTGTATCCGCCGGCGGGAAATATCCCGTAGTAATCCATTTTGCCACTGACAAGGAGACCTGATCTATGGCAGCGAAAGAATTGACATTTGACATTGAAGCACGCGAAGCGTTGCTGACGGGCGTTCAAAAGCTCGCCCGCGCCGTGAAGAGCACCCTCGGCCCGCGTGGCCGCTGTGCGATCCTCGACAAAGGCTGGGGCGCACCCACCGTCACCAAAGACGGCGTGACCGTCGCAGAGGAAATCGAACTCCACGACAAGACCGAAAACCTCGGTGCCCAGCTCGTGAAAGAAGCCGCCTCCAAGACGTCCGACGTCGCGGGCGACGGCACGACCACCGCGACCGTTCTCGCCGAAGCGATCTTCACCGAAGGCTTCCGCAACCTCGCCGCCGGCGCGGACGCGATGAGCCTCGCACGCGGCATCCGCAAGGGTGTCGACGCGATCGTTGCCGAGCTGACCGCCGTCGCTACGCCCGTCAAGCCCGACGACATCAAAAACATCGCCGCCATCAGCGCCAACAACGACATGGTCATCGGCAAGATGCTCGCGAGCGCTCTCGACAAAGTCGGGCAGGACGGCGTGATCACCGTCGAAGAAGGCAAGTCCACCGAGCTGGAAATCCAGGTCGTCGAAGGCATGCAATTCGACCGCGGCTACCTCAGCCCGCACTTCGTCTCCAACCCCGACGAAATGGAATGCGTGCTCGACAAGCCCCTCGTGCTGATCGCCGAAGAAAAAATCTCGAACATTCAGTCGCTCGTGCCGATCATGGAGAAGGTGGCCAAGACCAAGCGCCCGCTTCTTCTCATCGCCGAAGACATCGAAGGCGAAGCCCTCGCCACGCTCGTGGTCAACAAGATTCGCGGCGTGCTGAACGTCTGCGCGATCAAGGCTCCCGGCTATGGCGACCGCCGCAAGGCGATGCTGGCCGACATCGGCATCCTCACCGGCGCGAAAGTCCTCTCCAAGGACCTCGGCGAAACGCTGACCGACATGGAAATCGACGATCTCGGCACGGCCAAGCGCATCCGCGTTACGTCCGACAAGACGACGATCATCGAAGGCATTGGCGCCTCGGCCGACATCCAGGCGCGCATCGCCCAGATCCGCGAAGAAATCGAAACCACCGACAGCGGCTATGACAAAGAGAAGCTGCAGGAACGTCTCGCGAAGCTCGCGGGCGGCGTGGCCCAGATTCAGGTCGGCGCGTTCACCGAAAGCGAAATGAAGGAAATCAAGGCCCGCGTCGAAGATGCCCTGCACGCCACGCGTGCGGCACTCGAAATGGGCTATCTCCCCGGCGGCGGCGTGGCACTGGTCCGCGCAGCCAAGGTCCTCGACAACGTCAAGGCCAAGGGCGACGAAGCCACCGGCGTGGACATCGTCCGTCGCGCGGTCAGCGCACCGTTGCGCCAAATCGCCGACAACGCGGGCGAATCGCCGTCCGTGGTTGTGGCGGCCGTGGCCAAGGCCAAAGGGAACATGGGCTACAACGCCGACTCGATGGAATACACCGACCTCGTCGCTGCAGGCGTGATCGACCCGTGCAAAGTGACCATCAGCGCACTGTCCAACGCGGCTTCGGTCGCAACGCTGCTGCTGACGTGCGACGCAGCCGTCACCGAAATCCCCTCCGCCGATGACGGCGCCGCTGGCGACCCGATGGGTGGCATGGGCGGTATGGGTGGCATGGGTGGCATGGGTGGTATGGGCGGTATGGGTGGCATGGGCATGATGTAAGCCTCGCGGCCTACCCCACCACACCCCTCACCAACAAATCAAACACAATACTGAAACAACACATAGACAGGAGTAATGAATCATGGCAGTAAAACCTCTCGACGACCGAATTCTCGTCAAACAATGCCAAGCTGAAGAAATCACCGCAGGCGGCATCGTCCTGCCTGACAGCGCGCAGGAAAAACCCCAACGCGGCACCGTCGTCGCCACGGGCCCGGGCAAGCTGCTCGACAGCGGCGAACGCGCCGACATCGCGCTCAGCACCGGTGACGAAATTTTCTACGGCAAATATGCTGGCACCGAAATCAAGATCAATTCCGAAGAATACGTCATCCTCCGCGAGTCGGATGTGCTGGCCGTTCTCGACAACTAAGCGCACCGCGCACCCAACCATTACCCCCATTCGGGAGATATTCTTATGGCAAAGCAAATGCTCTACTCGACCGACGCAAAAGCGGCGATGCTCTCGGGCGTCAGCCAGCTCGCCTCGGCGGTCAAAGTAACCCTCGGCCCGACCGGCCGCAATGTCCTTCTGGAAAAACCCTTCGGCGGCCCCAAGGTCACCAAGGACGGCGTGAGCGTCTCGAAGGAAGTCGACCTCCTAGACCCCTTCGCCAACATGGGCGCGAAGATGGCCAACCAGGTCGCCTCCAAGACCGCCGACAAGGCCGGTGACGGAACGACCACCGCGGTCGTCCTCGCCGAAGCCATCGTCAAAGAAGGGCTCAAGTTCGTCGCCGCTGGCGCGAACACCATCGCCCTCAAGCGCGGCATCGACCAAGGCACCAAAGCCGCCATCGCGACCATCGCCTCGCTCGCCAAGAAGGTCAAAGGCACCTCCGACCTCCAGTCCGTCGCGACCGTCAGCGCCAACTGGGACACGCAAATCGGCGAAATCATCGCCTCGGCCTTCGACGCCGTCGGCACCGATGGCGTGATCACCGTCGAAGAAGGCAAGTCCCTCCAGTGCGAAAAGGAAGTCGTCGAAGGCATGCAATTCGACAAGGGCTACCTCAGCCCCTACTTCATGACCAACGCGACCACGCTCGAATGCGTACTCGAAGACGCCTACGTCTTGGTGTGCGACTCGAAGATTTCCTCGCTGCGTGACCTCGTGGGCATCCTCGAAAAAACCGCAGCGTCCGGCAAAGGGCTGCTGCTCATCGCCGAAGACATCGACGGTGACGCCCTCGCGGGCCTGGTGGTCAACCGCCTGCGCGCGGGCCTGAAGGTTTGCGCAGTCAAGGCCCCGGCCTTTGGCGACCGCCGCAAGCAGATCCTCGGCGACATCGCAACCGTCGTCGGCGCAACCGTCGTCAGTGAAGAAGCGGGCATGAAGCTCGAAGACCTCACCGTCGAGCAACTCGGTTCCGCCCGTCAGATGCTCATCAGCAAAGATGCAACCACCATCGTCGAAGGCGGCGGCACGAAAAAAGCCATCGCCTCGCGCGTCGAGCAAATCCGCAAGCAGATCGAAACCACCACCAGCGACTATGACCGTGAGAAGCTCTCCGAGCGCCTCGCGAAACTCGCCGGCGGCGTGGCGATCATCCGCGCGGGTGCGGCGACCGAAACCGAGATGAAGGAACGCAAAGACCTCATCGACGATGCGGTTCACGCCACGCGTGCCGCAGCCGAAGAAGGCGTCGTCGCTGGCGGGGGCGTAACGCTTCTGGCCTGCATCGAAGCCGTCAAAGCCGCCCGCAGCAAAGCGCGCGGTGACGAAAAAATCGGCATCGACATCCTCGCGCACGCCCTGGTGGCCCCCGCGCGACAGATCGCCGACAACGCAGGCGTCGACGGCGACGTCATCGTCGCAAACATCCTCGAAGGGGGATGCAAAAAAGGCTACAACGCCGCGTCCGACGACTATGTCGACATGGTCAAGGCCGGCATCATTGACCCCGCCAAGGTCACCCGCACCGCGCTGCAGAACGCCGCGTCGGTCGCCGGGCTGCTGCTGACGACCGACCTGATGGTCACCGACTATGACGAAACCAAGGAAGAAGAAAACGACATCGCCCCCACCATGGGCCGTATCCTCTAATTCCTCGTCGATCCATCGACCCCATACGGGCTGCTCTTCGGAGTGGCCCGTTTTTTTGTTGCCCGATTCTTGACAATCTCCCTCGACAGTCGTACAGTAAAAGCCGATGGAGGCCCGTTCCACTCATAAACAGGATGAATGCATACCAATGAGTTACATCACACCTCGATTCCGGTCGTTACTCTGTCTCTGCATACTCGCTTTGCTCGTAGCGGCGATTCCGCTTCATGCCGAGGGCAAGCTCGGCGGCTGGGGCAAAGAAGCACCCGACAAACCCGCCCAGCCCGATAAACCCACCCAGCCCGATAAACCCGACGAATCCGACGAACCCGACAGACGCGATAAGCGCGACAAGCGCGATAAGCGCGATAGGCGCGACAAAGATCGCCCCGTCGCCTCCACACCGACTCCCCGTCCCGAGGCCAAGCTGGACTATCCCGCGTCTCTGCAAACCTTCGCCGACGCCTATCACAAAGCCGTCAAGCCTCTTGAGGAGGACGTCCAAAAAACCCAGGAGGCCGCCCAACAGAACATCCAGTCGACGAAAGAGAAAGAACTCGAAAAACTCCGCCAAGCTCTGCTCGTAGAAGCCAAACGCCTCAAAAAGGAAGGCAAAGAGGCCATGGGCAATCTATGCGTGAAGCTGTCGAACCGTTCCCTCAACGCCCCCGAGTGGTCCAAAGCGCACAACAAGGCCATCCGTGGCAGGGCGCAGATTCTCGCGCGTATCGAGACCGTCCGCAAACTTGAACAGGCCAAAGTTGACGCGCAACTTCGTAAACTGGAACAGCTCAAAAAAACCAAAGGCGCGCCCGTTACGCGCGAATTTGACAAACTGATCGCAGCCGCCACCAAAGCCAACGACCCGGCCACGGCGCAGGCGTGGAAAGAAGAAAAAGAGGCCTTCTTCCTGCCCCAACCCCTCGCCGACGAGGCCTCGCCCAACGCGACGCTCACGGTAATTAACAATAACCTTTCCATCGGCCCGGTGTATCAATCGGAATGCTTCCCCGCCAAGACGGTAAAAGCCACCATGGATATCAAACCCGTACATCAGACCATCCAGTTGACGGATACAACAACCTGGACCCAAAGCACCGTCCGTCACGGCATCGTCAACCATCTGAAGATGCCCAAAAATTCCATACAATTCTTCGCGTTTGAACTACACGCCAACAAAACGAAGGGCGATGTTCAACTCCGCCTCGGCAGTGACGACTCCATCGTCGTGTTCATCAACGCCAATGGAGTATTCCGCAAAGAGACCAGCCGCGAAGTTGCCGCCAATCAGGACAGCACGAAAGTTGCGCTCCAGCAAGGAAAGAACATAGTCGTTATCAAACTCCATAACGGCGGCGCCACCTCGGGAGTCTATTTCAAGTTCGGCCCTAATAATAAATAGTCACGCCCGCACACCGCATACAAAAAAGGACGAGCCGATGCCCGTCCTTTTTTAGTGGACCATGTCAGGAAATGTCAGATCGGCTTACGTTGTCTTGGCCTTGGCGGGTTTGGGTGCGGGAAGCGGGTCTTTGCCGAGGGCAGTGAGAATGCAATTGGCGACTTCGCCAGCGAGGGCCTTGGACCCGATCGAGGTAAAGTGGACGTTGGCCTTGTTCTGGGCGGTGGCGAGAGTCGGCTTGATGAACGTGTAGAGGTCGTTGACCACGATGCCCTCGGCCTTCATGATCTTCAGCGCGACGGCGTTGTACTTCACCGAATCGCCGACAATGCGGCCTTTGGAACCTTCGGGGACGGGCGTGGTCGTCGCGAAAACCAGCTTCGCGCCGGTCTTCTTCAGGCGCTGGACCAACTTAGTCAGGTTTTTCTCATAGTCGGCCGTGGAGATTTGCTGCTTGCCCTTGGCAACGGCCGTCAGGTTGCCCTTGGCGTCGATGTATTTCAGATCGTGCAGGCCCCAGTTGAAGTGGATCACGTCCCACTTGCCCTTGCCGATCCATTCGTCGATGTTCGCCAGCCCGCGCGTCGTCGGCCCGGCGTTGGTCCCAATGCGGTGGACGTTGACCTTGCCCTTGAGCAGATCCTGCGTGGGCATGGTGTAGCCGATGGAGATCGAGTCGCCGATGATCAGCACGCGCGGCAGACCTTTGACGTCGGTGACGGTCGTATACGCCGTGCGACGTTTTTTCTTCGCGGTTTTTTTTGCAGATCCCTTCGCGTTCTTGACGGCTTTGATTTCTTCAGCGCTGCCAGCTTCGGGTTTGAGCGTGTCGCCCTTCGCGGCGGGTTTGGCCTTGGCTTTTTTCGCGGCCTTCTTTACGGCTTTGCGTTCGGCCTTGGTTTTCTTCGCGGGTTTCTGTTCTGGCGCGGCCTTGGTCTCGCCCTTCGGCGCAGCCACGGCCACACCCACCAGCATCACCATCGCCAATACCGTCATCATCGTTTTCTTCATTGCATTGTTCCTTTTGAGTTTCGAGAAAGAGAATCATCTACCGTACCACGTCTAACGCAACACGATGCAATCCATTTCAGTATACCCATTTCCCCTTTCGGGTTCCACATTCGAGAAGAATTTCGCTTATTAAATGGACGAAAAACCCTATTGAAATTCTCGATTGTCATTGACCCGGGAGTCTGGATTGCGTACCATTTTTATCCCCTGTATCATTGGGATATGGGCGACCGACCAACAACTGCGCGGAACAAGGATGAGTCCGCCACCTGACCCCCTTAGAAAGGAGCAACTGCGATGGGTTATAACATCGTCGTTTGCGCGAAGCAGGTTCCCGACACCAAACGGATCACAGGCGATGCCATGAAAGAAGATGGCACAGTGAACCGTGCGGCCCTGCCGGCAATTTTCAATCCCGAAGACCTGAACGCTCTGGAAACCGCATTGGCCGTCCGCGACGCCCACGGCGGGACCGTCACTGTCGTGACCATGGGCCCGCCCAACGCGTGCGAAATCCTGCGTGATTCGCTCTGCCGCGGCGCCGACAAGGCCATCCTGGTCAGCGACCGCCGCGCGGCTGCGTCCGACACGCTCGCCACGAGCTACATTCTCTCCCAGGCCGTCCGCAAGCTCAACGCCGACCTCGTCTTTTGTGGCCGCCAGGCCATCGATGGCGACACCGCGCAAGTGGGTCCGCAGATGGCCGAAAAACTCGGCTTTACGCTGGTGACCTACCTCGAAGAGCTCATCAACGTTGGCAACGACGGCATCCGCGTCAAGCGCAATGTCGGCAATGGCTGGGAAGACGTCACCGCCAAGCTCCCCGCTCTGGTGACCGTCCTCGACACCGCCAACACCCCCCGCCCGTACATGTCCAAGCGCTTGATGAAGTTTAAAAAAGCCAAGTGCGCGCTGGAACTCGCCGAAGGCGTTTGCCCCGACGCAATGGCCGAAAAGGGCCTGCTGATCGACATGTGGGACCTCGACGCGCTCGAGTGTGACATGCAGTGGGTCGGCATGGCCGGCAGCCCGACCAAGGTCAACCGCATTCTGTCGGTCGTCCTCGCGGGCGGCGACTATGAAGAATTCGAGCCCACCGAAGCTGGCGCCGCCAAGCTCGTCAGCGAACTCATCGAAGAACACACCATCGGCTAATCGCACGATCCAACCTATAGAGGAACTACACATGATCGAAGTTAACAAACAAGGCGAAGTCTGGGTTTTCGCCGAACAGGAAGAAGGGCACTTTGCGGAAGTTCCGCTCGAGTTGCTCTCCAAGGGTCGTGAACTCGCCGATCAACTCGGCGTGGGCCTGGGCACGGTGCTGATTGGCAGCGGCGTCGAGGGCATGGCCAAGACACTCTTCGAGCACGGCAGCGACAAGGTCTACCTCGTCGACGACGCCAAGCTCGCGCAATACCAGACCGCCAGTTACACCAAGGCCGTCTGCCACTGCATCGAAGCCTACAAGCCGCAAATCCTTCTCGTGGGTGCCAGCGCGATCGGTCGCGACCTGTGCCCCACCGTCGCCTCGACGATGAAGTGCGGCCTGACTGCTGACTGCACCGACCTCCAAATCGGCACGCACATCGAAAAACGCACCGACACGACGTACGAAAATCTGCTCTACCAGATTCGTCCCGCGTTCGGTGGCAACATCATCGCGACGATCGTCAACCCCCAACGCTGGCCCCAGATGGCGACCGTTCGCGAAGGCGTGATGCCGATGAGCGAAGCCACCCCCGGCCGCGAAGGCGAACTCGTCCGCGTCAACACCGGCATCACCGAAGACGACCTCAAGCTGATCATTCACGAAATTCACCGTGAAGCGTCCAAGGTCGACCTCAAGGGTGCGCGGATCGTTGTCGCCGGTGGCGCAGGCCTCGGCAACAAAGAGAACTTCAAGCACGTCTGGGACCTCGCCCACTGCCTCGGCGGAACTGCTGCGGGCAGCCGCGCGGCCGTCGACCTCGGCTACATCCCTCACGATCACCAAGTCGGGCAAACGGGCACAACGGTGCGCCCCGCGCTGTACATCGCCATCGGCATCTCCGGTGCGATCCAGCACACCGCCGGCATGAAGGAATCGGCCAAGATCCTCGCGATCAACTCCGACCCCAAAGCCGACATCTTCAAAGTGGCCCACTACGGGATCTGCGGCGACCTCAACGAAGTCGTCCCCATGCTCATCAAAGCCATTCGTGGCGGCATGAGCGTCAAAACCAACGGTTAATCTGGAGGAACACCCTACCATGGCAAACTTTTTCACTGACAATCAGGACATGATGTTCCTCTTCAAGCACTTCAACCTCGAGCGCCTTGCGACGCTCCAGGAAGAAGACTTCCGCTTCCACGAGGAATTTGACTTTGCACCCGAAGACGCCGACGACGCGCGCGACAGCTACGAGCGCATCCTCAAGAACGTCGGACAAATCTGTGGCGACGAAATCGCCCCCACCGCCGAGGAATCCGACAACGTCGGCAACATCCTCAACGACGATGGCTCCGTCACCTACACCCCCGGCATCCAGAACGCCATCGAGCGCCTCGCACAGGCCGAGGCCATGGGCTTCACCCTGCCGTACCGCTTCGGCGGAATCAACTGCCCCCAGCTGGTCTTCTCGATGTCCAACGACATGGTCTCCCGCGCGGATGCCTCGCTGATGAACATCTATGGCCTCCAAGGCAATGCCGACACCCTCAACGCATTCGCGTCTGAGGAAATCAAGCAGGAATACCTGCCGGACATGGCCGCTGGCAACTGGACGTCCGCGATGGTGCTCACCGAGCCCGACGCTGGCTCCGACCTCCAGGCCGTGCGATGCAGCGCCTATCAAGACGAAAACGGCGAGTGGTTCATCCACGGCGTCAAGCGCTTCATCACCAACGGCTGCGGCGAAGTGCTGCTGTGCCTCGTGCGGACCGAGCCGGAAATCTCCGACGGCCGCGGGCTGAGCCTGCTGGTCTGCAAGCGCGGGCCGAAGGTCAAGATTCGCCGCCTGGAAAACAAGCTCGGCATCCACGCGAGCCCCACGTGCGAAATCTTCTTCGACCACGTCCCCGCCAAGCTCGTCGGCGAACGCCAATACGGCCTGATCAAATACGTCATGAGCCTGATGAACGGCGCACGCATCGGCATCGCCAGCCAGTCCATTGGCATCGGCGAAGCGGCCTACCGCGTTGCCCGTGACTACGGCGCATCGCGCGAGCAATATGGCGTGACCATCGACACCTTCCCGGCCGTCCGCGAGTTGCTCGTCAACTCTCAGGTCGACCTCCAGGCCGCCCGCTCGCTGACCTACTATGCGACGTTCAACGTCGACATTGAGATCGCCTGCGAAAAGAAGGCCCTCGTTGCGGAAGGCGACGAAAAGAAAGCCAACCGCAAGACCCTCCGTAGCATCGGCCGCTATAACAAGCTGCTGACGCCGATGGCGAAGTACTACGGGTCGGAAATGTCGATGCGCGTCTCCAACGACGCCATTGCTGTCCTCGGCGGCAGTGGCTACATGAAGGACTACGCCTCCGAGCGCCACATGCGTGACGCGCGGATCACGACGATCTATGAAGGCACGTCGCAGCTGCAGGTCCTCGCGGCCGTCGCTGGCGTGCTGAGCGGAACGTGCAAGACCGTCATCGAAGACATCACCGCCAAGCCCACCCGCGCCGACGCATGGTCGGCCGACACCAAGGGCTTCATCGAGACGATCCAGGCCAAGATGGTCGAGCTTGACGAATGCGTCACGTTCATCAAGACCAAATCGACCGCCTATCGTGACCTGATGGCGCGCAAGCTCGTGGACATGGGGATCTTCCTCGTCGTCGGCACGCAGTTCGCCGACCAGGCCGAGTCCACCGTCGACGACGAAATGGCCGCGACCAAGCTCAAGGTGCTCAAGCACTGGATGGCATGGCGCATGCCCGAGTTTGACTCGTACAAGGCCGCGATCTTCGCCGACCTCGACTACGTCAACCCCGACTTCGAAGCCCTCGCTGGCCCCCTGCCCATCATCGAGTAATTCGACGGACAGACCGAAGTCAAAAGACAATTCAAAAACACCCACGGATTCAACCCCGTGGGTGTTTTTCTATGGACACTGTTTTTGTGTCTTTTTCGTGGGTGCGAAAAATAGTTCGCCCATCATACAATTACGCGCCGCTCGTCAATCCATCGCGGACGAAGCGCAGGGTTTTGTAGACATGTTTATTCCAATAGTCCCAGCGATGGCCGCCGCTGTATTCGGCATAGTCATGGGCGAGGCCGACCGCGTCGAGGTGCGCGTGGAACTCACGATTGTCGTCAATCAGCTCGTCCTCCGTGCCGCAATCCATGCGGATCGACAACGGCAACTCGGCCGCCTTCTGCGAAAGATACCGCTCGGAAATCGACCACAGATCGCCGGTTTCACTCGCGTTAATCGCGTCGGCAAAGGCGTTGACGGCATTGATGTCGTGCAGTTCGCTCGACGGCCGGGGATGATGGCCGAAAAAGACCGCGCCGGAATGAGTCGACGCCATGGAATAGATCTCCGGGTGCTTCATCGCCAAGCCCAGCGCGCCATGGCCGCCCATCGACAGTCCGGCGATTGCCCTGCCCTCGCGGCTGCGGATGGTGCGGAACGTCGTATCGACAAAGCAGACCACGTCCTCGATCATATACTGCTCCCACGCCAGGCCACCCGGGCGCGGATCGTCGAGATACCAGCCGCGGCCGCCATCGGGCATGACGACGATCATCGGCATCTCCGCCAGCTGCATCTCCAGAGTCGTATAGCGACTCCATGCGGTGTGATTGTCGCTGAGGCCATGCAGCAGATACAGCACAGGGAACGGCCCGTCGCCGGTGCGCGGGGTGATCACGTTCATGCTGCACATTGTTTGAAGCTGCTTGGAATAAAATTGCATCGTGCCAAACGCCATGAGTTCTCCTTGCTAGTGTGAATGCGATTATAGAACCCCCGCGTGCGAATGTAAAGCGCGACGGGGTCGACTTGTGCGAAGGTTCGCGGTACAATGGGGGCATGAATCCCGCCGACAAAATCCGCCGTCACTATCGCCCGCGCATCGTTCCCGGGCGCGCCAACCACGACATTCTCGACTGGGCGGCGGCCGAGACGCAAGAGACCCGCTTCGACGTGCTGACCCACAGCGTCGACCTTCAGGACAAATCGCTGCTCGACGTCGGCTGCGGTCTGGGCGATCTGTGCACGTTCCTGCTACGCAAACAAATTCACGTCGACTATTGTGGCGCGGACATCGTTGAGGAAATGCTACAGCGCGCCGCCGAGTTGCACCCCAGCCGCACCTTCGCGTGCGTCGATGTGTTTTCCGGCCCGTCCGAGGAAGTCCTCGTCGCGCTCGGCCGGAAGAGTGACCAGCCCTTCGACGTAGTATTTTGCAGCGGGACACTGAACCTCAATCTCGGCAACAACATGGAATTTCTCCCGCGCAGCCTCCGCGCGATGTACGAACTCGCTTCCGAGACGCTGGTCGTGAATTTCCTCGCCAACAAGGGCTACTGCTCCGACCCGACCTACTTCAACTACTCCGTCCACATCGTCCACAAACTCGCGCGGAACCTCTTCCCCGAGGCCACCATCGACATCCGCGACGACTACCTCCACAACGATTTCACTCTCGCCATCCGCCGCGAAAAATAACGCCCTCGGTTTCACCATTTTCTCCTTGCTATCGTAACCCCCGTTGAGTACGGTGGATGCCATGGCACGCAAAGTATATGACATGGCGATCTGGGGCGCAACGCCCGCAGGGCTGGCGGCGGCGATCACTCTCGCCAAGGCCCGCCACAGCGTTTTGCTGCTCAATACGCCCGCGCCTTCGGCCATGGAGTGCCCGTTGTGCGATTGGTGCCCGGCCGCGCTGTTCGACCTCGACGGCATCGACAAGGGACTCATCAAGACCACCAAGGCCGCGCCCTTCCGCTCGGTCCAGTTCCACTCCTCGCGACTCGACCACACCGCCGACCACTCCTCCAGGCGCCCTCTGGGCTATCTTCTGCCCGCAGGCGCACTGACCAAGCAGCTCAGCAAACTCGCGACCAAAGCGGGCGTGACCAAGCGCAACTCGGCCGAGCAGCTCGAATTTGAACTCGGCGAAGACCGGGTCCACCTTCTCACTGCCGGCAAGACCTACAGCGCACGATTCCTCCTCGCCGCCCAAGGCCATCCCAACGAAATTCTCGGCGCGCTCGGACGCACCTCACAGGCCAGCTGCCCACCGCAGACAATGTCCGCCGTCGCGCTGGATGTCCCCCTGAGCCCCAAGCAAAAAGAATTCCTCAAAAAATCGCTCAAAGGCGACCTGCACATTTTCGAACTCGACGAACGCAGCGAACTCGGCGTGGCATTTCTGCTCGGGGCGACGCTCCACATCCGCGTGATCAGCACGTCGATGGCCTCGGGCCTGCGCACCACCGAACTCGGCGCGCTGCTCAACCGCCTCCAACTTCATAAAATCCTTCCCGAGACCCTCAAGCTCGATCGCGCCAAGGCGGCTGCATGGTCTCCGCCGGCGGGCATGGCGCTCGAACAGGAAACCCACGACGCCAAGCGGACCCTGCTGGTTGGCTCGGCCGGGGGATTCGCCGACAGCGTCACTGGCCAAACTATCTATCCGACCATCGCCTCGGCCCTGATCGCCGCGCAGGTCTCCATGGAAGCCATCACCGCCGCCACCCCCCAAGACACCCTCGCCGAATTCCACTCCACCTGGCGCGAAGCCCTCGTGGACTATCTCCGCCCGCCCAATACGTCCATCGGCATGTTACTGCCGCTTCTGTTCGCCAACGACCGCATCGTCGGCCGCTTCACCGAAGCCATCGTCCAAGGCGAAGATCTGTAACGGCAACACATCTGCCGGAAATCTTTGGAACAGGTGCGTTACAACGTAAAATCGACGTCAGTCTGCTTCAACCCATCGAGCTGATCGCGGACCGGGCCGAATGAAAATTTCGTAAGGAGTTTGAGGAGTTTCTTCGCGTTCTTCGCGAGCCCCACACGATGACGCCAACGCCGCAGGCCGCTCAGGCCGGGTAACTCGGGCTGGTCAGCATCAAATTCCCACGGGTGGAAATAGAGCATCGCGGGATCGTTCCTGCGCGCGGCGGCCTTGATCGCCGAGGCAAACCACCACAGCGGCACGAGGCGAAAATAGCCCCCGCCGCCCATCGGCATCGTCATGCCACAAACCCGTCTGGTCAGCGGCGGAATCTCCAGCACCGCACCACCCTCGGGCCCCACACAGCGAAACGCACCGCGCGGCGCGTCGGGCACGCCGTATCGGTCGTGGCGGACAGGAAAGATCGACGAGTCATACGCATAGCCCGCGTCCGCGAGCGCGTCGATGGCCCATGCGTTGGTGTGATTGATCGAGAATGTCGGCGCGCGGAATCCCAAAACCGCCTCACCGGACAACTCTTCGAGCAGCGCTTTGGAATCGCGCAACTCGGCCGCAGCCGCCTCGGGTGAAAGCTGTGTGAGCATCGTGTGCGTCATGCCGTGAGAGGCGATTTCGTGCCCCGCCGCAGCCAGGCGCTTTACCCAATCGCCGCGACGACGGGCGACCTCGCCGAGAATAAAAAACGTCGCACGCACGTCGGCTGCATCCAACAATTCGCAAATCGAATCCAGACCCACATCGAGTCGAGAATCGTACACGGCCCACATCTGGGGCGAAACCCCGGCACGACGGGCCGCTTCGACCTGATAGAATTCCTCCACGTCAAATGTGAGCATGTGGGTGGTCACGCGAGTTGGCTCCTTGAAAATTCTTCCACGTCAAATGTGAGCATGTGGGTGGTCATTTGTCGAGTGCCTTGAGTTTGGCATGGGCGGTTTGGATGGCGGCGAGGTCGGCCGGGTCAACATCCCAACCGAGGAGGGTCCCCTCTTTGCGGGCCTTGTCGACTTTGGTCTGTAGTTCTCGGCCGAGGTCGATGGCGGCCTGATAGTGCCGACGGGCCCAATCGCGTTTTCCCGTCGCCTCGGACGCCGCGCCAAGGTGACATTGCATCTGAACGCTTTGGGAAAGGCCGAGCGCCGCATGGCGCAACAGCGCAAGCGCCGGGAAGGTTTTGCCCTGACTCAGCAAGACCCATCCGCGCGTATCCTGCACGGCCGGGTCACCGGGCGACGCTGCGAACGATGCCTTGGAGAGCAGCTCGGCCTCGCGCAATTCTGCGAAGGACGGGTTGGGTTTGGTCACAAGCAGAAAGGCCAGATTGTTCCCCACCGCCGCTGCCTTCGTGCGGGCGTAGATGGCACGATAGCGCGTTTCTGCCTTGGCGAGCTGACCCGCCTGTTCATAGGTCCGTGCGCAGATCAGCTCGAGCGAAACCGCTTTGCCGCCCGCTTCTTTGGAGAGGGCTTCGAAGAGCGTAATCGCCTTGGCATAGTCCCGCGGGGCTCCGGTGATGTGGGCGCGACGGAGGGCAGATTCGGCCGCAAGACGGCGATAAAACCCACTGGTCCGGTCGGGATAGGACTTGATGATCGCGGCGAGCGTTTCGGTCGTCGGGGAGAGTTTCCAGAGCATTTCTGCCAGTTGCGGCGACGTCGGCGACGCAAGCCAGCGCTCACGGAGAATCTCGACCATCCCGGGCATTTTCGAGCGAGCGGCCAATATGGATTCGAGCATCGCTCGAGCATCCCCCTGGGGAATGCTTGCGCCGGCGGGATTCAGCAGTGCCCTCATCGGTTCGACGAGATAGGGGCCAAATTCCTTGGGCAATTTTTCTGCAAGTTCTTCCCAGCCTAGCCGCAGGGTCGAAGGGACTTTCCCCTTTCCGGCACGCAACTCCGAAAGCATCCGCAGAACGACCTCGTAGACATCCTTCGGCACGGCAAGACGACTCGCGATCCACGCATCATTCCCGGCCACATACTGCAACAGCAGCAGACGCATCGGCCAGTGAGTTTGGGGATAGCCCTTGCTCATGGTCTCTGCCAGCGCAATCGCCTTGGGGGTGGCATTGTGGAATCGATTTTCCATTGCGGCGGCCAAGGCCAACGACCCCAGATTCATCGGCCAGCGCCCTTCCGAGCGATAGGTGTGGACGAATGCATCGAACCGCTCCGAGGCCTGAGCGAACTGCTTCAGGGAAATCAGCGCCATCATCTCACCGCCAACGGCTGTGACGTCGCTGGGGCGATGTTTGAGAATTTCACGATAGATCGCGATACGAGCGTTGCGATCCTGATTTGCCGCAGCAAGCAGCAACCACCCTTGAACATAGTACGGACTGACCGAGCTGATCGCCTCGACCGCCTTGCGGGCACGGGCAGGATCGCCGAGGGCGAGATAGGCCCGCGCACAGAAATAGTAGGCCTGCGGGGGCAGGGATTGCTTGGTCGTCAGGAGCGTCTCGATCACGTCGGTGGCCTCGCGCGCGAGTCCCCACCGAGAATAGAGATTCGCCCGTTCGAGCTGCCCCAAAAGCGAGCCGGTCTCTCCGGTGGCCTCAAATGCTTTCAATGTCGCAAGCGCCGTGTCCCACTTCTGACGGCGGGCTTGGCTTTGGGCGAGTGCGATGTGGACGGCTTGGTTGGACGGTTGGAGTTGCCTGGCCGCCACAAGTGCAGCCTCCGCTTCGAGCGGTTTTCCCATCCGCGCGAGGGCTTCGCCTTGGAGAATCAACGGTTCGACGGCCCGGGGGACGATCTCGCCGAGCTGTCGGGCAAGTGTCAGCGCTTTTTCAAACTGATTGATTTTCAGCCACAGCCCCACGATCTGCACAACTTGATGAGCGTCGCGTTCCTGAAGCATCCGCACCGCGAACGCATCGAGGGCTTTGTAGGCCTCGGGAAGTTTTTCGAGCCGGAGCAACACCGCAACACGAAGCAACTCCATACGCTGAGCGAGCGCACCAGCATCTTTGACATCCGTAAGGAGCGCGAGGGCGGCTTGGGGTTGATTGGCACGCAACAGCAAATCCGCGTTATAATACCGCGCGAGAAGTTTCGCGTCGGCCCGGGCGCGTTTGTTGGCCTGCACAAAGCGATACTCGCGAAGGGCACCCGTCAGATCTCCGCGCTGTGTAAGAGCATGGGCGTGGGCAATGTGAACCAGCGCGGTATCCGCATTGGGGACACGCACAAACTCCAACACGGCACTTTTGAGCGGCTGATACAGCATCCGCACACGCAGGAATTCCTGATAATAGCTCAGCCGCTGCGGGCGGAGCGTGATGGCCTTGGCATAGGATAGAGACGCACCCTGAAGGTCGCCCACTGCCTTTTGCGCCTCAGCAAACAAGGCCCAGACCGTCGGGTCTTTGGCGTCGGGCGCACTGCGTCTGCAAAACTCCAGCGCCTCGGTGGTCTTGCCGGCCTGGAGCAATCGCACGACCATTTGCACGGGCTTGATCGGGACCGGCTGGGGACCGGACGCCTTGCCCTCAATGACAGAAATCTGCTGTAGCAACATCGCCATGGGAATGTTCGTAGGATCGTCCTGAATCACTTGTTCCGCAACGCTTCGCGCCCGAGAAAACTGGCCGATGTCGAACGCTGCTGCGGCCAGAAGCTGACGATATTTCTGTGGATCGCTACCGTGGGTAACGAGGTCCTGATAGATCGGGATCGCCAAAAACGTCCGCCCTCGTTGTGCAAGAAGCGTGGCCTGGAGCAACTGGAGTTGTTCATCATCGGGGTACGTTTGGAGCAGTGCCTGAATTTTGGAGTCTGCTTGCAGAAAGCGTTTCTCGCCGAGCAACGCACGAATCGCGAGAATCTCTTCGGCATAGTCCCCTGCCACGGTGTTCGTTCGTACCATGCCCGCAGCCTTGCGCGCCATGCCCTCCTGGCCGATCTGACGATAGCAACGCGACACCGCCAGCATCAAGTTTGGCCGATCCGCATGCAGTGCCATCGCCTGGGTGAGGACCGTTTCGGCCGCCGCAATTTTTTCTGCGCGAATCGCCATCGTCACAACCAACGTCACGGCATCGGGCGAAGAAGGATGCCCTTCATACATCAATTTTGCCTCATCCAGTGCGCGATCATGAAAGCCCTGGCGCGAAAGCATCTCGGCCATGTATTGACGTGCGCGGGCATGATAGGGCATCAGTTCGGTCGTCAGTCGCATCGCACTGCGCGCGATCCCCTCCTTGCCACATTTCTCCGCCACCAGGGCATAGCTGCACTGGACGTCGGCCCAGCGAGGATAGCGGTCGCGCAGATCCGAAAGAACGTTGTACGCTTGTTTGTAGTTTCCCTGAGCGCGCAACAGCGACGCATAGGTCCGCATGATTTCGCGATCCGGCGTGGCGTGACGGGCTTCGGCGGCCCCGATCGCGGCCGTGAGAATTTCCTGGGCTCGGTCATGGCGGTGATCCTGAATCGCAAGCTGCGAAAGGGCGACCAGAACTTGCGTCGAATCGGGATAGGTCTTGTGCAGAGTCTGGAGTTTGGATTCGACCTGCTTGAAAAACACATCGCGTTCTTTTCGAGAAAGCCTGGACGACATGCGCGAGAGTTGATACATCCAGAGTTGCGACTTGGCCTCGGGGAGGCCGGGAATCGCTTCGATCTGTTTGGCGAGCGCATTGAGCTTGGTTTCGCTACGCTGAAGGACGGCCAGTTCAACGGCCGCAATGGCCTGTTTGCTGGAATCAGGGGCGATGGCCAGAAGACGCATGAACAGGTCGAGCGCCTTGGTATTGGCAGTGACGGAGGCGGCCTGACTGGCCTTGTTGGCGGCACGATTGGTCGCAATCCGCAAGAGGTCTTCGGCAGACTTAGAGACCACCAGCTTCATCTGATAGCGCGCGGCGCGCATGGCGTGGTAGGCCCCGATGCGTTTGTAATTTTGCGCGAGAAGAGAAAGCAATTCCTGGTCCTTGGCGCGGTCTGCTGTGGCCGGGTCCAGGGCCCCTTCGAGAATTTCGTTCGAACGCTCCAGCAATGAAATGCCTTGGTCCATCGCGGCAATTTCCATCTTGTACCGCGTGGAATTGAGCGTCTGCACCGCCGGCATGGAATAGGTCCGCGCCAAGGAAACCTGAATGATTTGATGCTTGTCCTTGGGAGCCTTGGAAAGCGAAATGTCGAAACTTTTGCGCGCACTGTCATATTCCCCAAAGCGCGCGAAAATGTTGCCCTGGGTGTAATAGCCCTGCCAGAGGTCGGGATATTTCCCGATGTATTTTTTGATCAGAAGTTGTGCTTCGTCGCGTCTGCCTGTACGCATTTTCAACTGCGCGCGCCCACGGAGATATTCCCCCTGGTTGCGCCGGTGCCAGAGATAGCCCACCACCGACCCCGCCACGAGGAGTACCGCCAAAACAAGAATCAGGGCTGTTCTACTTTTCATCGGGGTTCTTCCTTCCAGCTTCCACGTCCAGACGTGGGAGATTGTGTTCCAATTCATCCAACACCGCCGCGAGGAGCTGCTGGCTTTGAGCGCGAGACGCCTCGGGTCGGTCACTCAGGGGGACAACGACATAGACCAACATTCCCCGGCTGTCTCGGCCAAGGAGCGAGTTGAGGAAAATCGTCCACTGCTGTCGCCAGAAGCTGTTGGTGTAGATCTCGCCTGCGCGGTAGGTGTACAGGTGAACAAATCGCTTGCGCGGTTCGCCGACGCGGCGATGCTTGGGACTCTCCTTGGCCTGGAGTTCCTGACACCACACACTCTGGCCTCCGTTCGTGCGGACCTCGACGGACTGCTTCTTGAAGACTTCCTGACCGCTGCCTTCGATGCAGAGATCGGGCGGGTGATTGCCCTTGCGGTTGTTGCGGCTATAGAGGATCATCAATTCCATCGTCCCGCGTCCCATGGACGCATAGCGGCGACGGAGATAGTCAGGGTTCTGGAGAATGGCGAGGGTTTTCTTGTCGAGGTCCAGATCTTCGCTGGCCCATTCTCCCCCCCCAATCGTCAGGGTCTTGGTAACGAGCTGGCTTAGGCGTGCGGAGTCGCGGTCATACGATTTTTCCGTCGAATGCAGCCACTTCGTCCCCCCCGCTGCGCCCGCGACCAACACCAGCAACACCAGCGCCCGGCGCGTGGCAAATCCACGCACCATCGCATGGGCCTGGCCGAGATCGTCATCGGTGCGCCGCAGGCCGTCAAAGAGCGGCCGAACCACAATGGGATGCTTGAGGCGCGCGTGCGTCCAAAGGATGAACGCCTCGAACGAGAAGAGAATGAGAATCGCCAGCGGATAGAGCATCACGCCCGACAGGTCGTGGTACCAGCCTGAAGCGACCTCAACGCTGACAACGTCGGCCACGAGAATCAAGCTCATGATGCGGATCGCGTTGCACACCAAGGCCACGGGCAGCGAGGCAAACAGCAACACCCACCGCCACAGACCGCGCACCTTGCACACGTAGGCATAGAGTACCCCGAACGCCAGCAGACTGATCAGCGAGCGCAGACCGTTGCAAACGTTCGCGACCACCAGGGTCTTGTCGCCCAGAAGAACGACTTCATTGTCGAGACGTTCGGCAATGCCGCCCAGGAATGTAAAGAGCTTCACCGAGCCATCGACCGTGAACATTTTCAGCTCAAAATTCAGCCCCGCGATCAGCACTTCCGGCATCGGGACCATGAAGAACAAAAACAGAAGCGGAAACGCCAACCGCTTCAGCGCGTCGCGTCCCCAGAGGATCAACACGCCGCCCGCGAGCGTCGAGGGAATGGTCATCGCGCTGAGGAAATTCACCTGCGCCAATGCCGCGAGCCAATGGACCATCACACTCCCGATCAGCACCACCGCGCCGAATTTGGGCGAGGGCTGCGTGCGGATCTTCGTAAAGCGAAGCAGCATAACGGCAATCAGCGCCGAAATCAGAACCACCAGCGGGCCGTGGGTGTAGTACCCTTCCCCCTCAAACAGGCGGTCATACACAGACCACTGGCTATATTTCCATGCGGGGAACCAACGCAACCACATTTCATAAAACGTACGATGATAGCACCAGGCAAACACCGCCAAAATCCCAACTCCCATCAAGATCGATTTGGGTGAGACTCGTTTGTCGGCGGGCTGGTCCATGATGCAATCCTTTGTCGAAGAAGGTGTAAAAAGAGTATACCACCGATCCGGAAAATGCTAAAGACCTTTTTTCTCAATTGCCGCCAACAACGTCGTGCAGAATGCGTCGAGAGGCTCGGGCGTTTTGATGCCCGCCGCGCGAACGTGTCCGCCGCCGCCAAACTTACGGGCAAGGTCCGCCACGTCCACCGCCCCGCGACTCCGAAGAGACACGCGCGTCAGGCCGGGCGCTTCGACGAGGAGGATCGAGACCTCTGCCGCGCCAACGACGAAGGGTTCGTTCACCAATCCCTCGGTTTCATCGCTCGTGGCGCCGGTTTCGGCAAAGTCCGATTCGCGGAGCGTCATCACCGCGATTGCGCCGCCGCCGTGCCATACCAGCGAATCCAGACTGCGCTGCTTGAGCGCGAGACGCTGCGGACGTTCCTGCTGGTAAATTTCCTGATAGATCGTGTCGAGCGTGATTCCCGTCGCCACCAGCCGCGCCATCGCCGCAAGAATGCGCGCATCGGTGTTGCTGAAGCGCAGCCAGCCCGTGTCGGTGAGAATCGCGACGGCGAGCATTTCGGCGAGAGGCAGATCGACGGGCCACCCGAGCGTTTCGCAAAGCTCGAGCACCAGTAGCCCCGCCGCGCCGGCGGTAGTATCCACCGCGAGACACGCCGCGGGAAGGTCTGGCCGGGTGTGGTGATCGAGGACGAACAGCTTGTCGCTGCACGCGGTAATCGCCGATGCGAGGTCGCCAAGCTGGACGGCGGAGGACGTGTCGACCACAATCACGCAGTCGGCCGAGTCCAGCAGCGCGGAAAGTTGCGATTCATCGGCAAACAATTCGGCCGGGGCCACCCACGCAAGCCGCTCGGGCGCGCCGCCAGGGAACACGCCGACGGCCGTTTTGCCCGCACGACGCGCTGCGGCGACGAGTGCGCCAGCCGAGCCAATGGCGTCGCCGTCGGGGTTGCCATGGGAAACCACGACGAGAGTCTCTGCGGCTGAGACCGCGGAAACAAGGTCGGCAAACGCGGCGCTAAAGTTGGACGAGGGATCGGACATGGGCGACATCCTGTTGAATTTGATGCTGCAACGCCTCGCGCGAGTCAAAACGCTTCTGGCTGCGCAGGCGATGGTGAAATTGAAGTTCAATGGTTTGGCCGTAGAGGTCCGCGCCGGGATAGTCCAGCAGATAGGCCTCGATGAGTCGCTGCTCGGAGGGAATCGTCGGGGCCGTGCCGATGCTGATCGCGGCGACATGGCGCGCGCCGTCGAGGATCGCCACGCCCGCGTAGACTCCTTCATCGGGGACGACCTGGTCGCCGACGTGGAGGTTGGCGGTGGGGAATTCAAGTTCGCGCCCCACGCCCCGGCCGGTGACGACATCGCCAGCCAACTCGAACGGGCCGTCGAGCAACTCGGCCGCGAGTTCGACTGCGCCTTCGGAAATCAGGCGGCGAATTTGTGTGCTGGAGACGCGGTGGCTGCTGCCTTCGACGTCGATGAGGTGCGGCTCGATGCAGTGGACAGAAAAGCCGTGTTCCTCGCCCGCGTCGCGCAGATCATCAAGCGATCCGCCACGGTCGCGGCCATAGCTGAAGTCCGGGCCTTCGACCACGGCGCACGCGGCGAACGTTTCGACGACGATGGCATCGACGAAGGTCTCGGGCGGCAGGGACAAAAATCCGACGGTCGGCTCGACGGTGACGACGGCATCGACGCCGCACGAGAGAAGCCGGCGGATGCGCTGGTCGAGTGTGCTGAGGGTTTGCCACGGGCGGTCGGGCCAGAGGATCGCTTCGGGCGACGGCCAAAACAGCATCGCCACCAGCGGGACATAAACTCCCCCGGCCGTGGTTGCGTCGTCGGCGATCTGCCGCGCGCATGCGATCAGCTCGCGATGGCCGTGATGAACGCCGTCGAACTTGCCGATCGTCAGTACGCAGCCGCGCTGGTCGTCGGTGACCTCCGCCAGCGATGAAATGTGTTTTCCCTCGTGCATCCCGACATTGTACCGTTTCCCGACTTCAATTTGAAGGACTTCCATTCCAATTCCCTTCGCAAGCCTCCACCCGCGATACCTAAAGGACGAATAATCCAGCCGCCACTTAGACAATTATTCAAAAATCATGGCAACAATGTCGCAACCCCAATACGACGAGCAACAACTCCCCCGCCCTACGAGACTACGATACTGATGCGACAGGATTGTCTCAAGCGCCGGAGGCGCGAAAGGATTTAGCCGGGGGCGTAAGCCCCCGGAATGAGCATAATAAAAAGAGCCCCGAAGGGGCGAAAGAAACACCCATCCTACATTTCTCTTTCGCCCTTTCAGGGCTTGGTTTTGGGGCACATCTACCGGGGGCTTACGCCCCCGGCTAAACCCTGTTGCCCTTTCAGGGCAAAGGCAGGGCCGGTCCACACGAATGAATCATTGAAGCCTTGGAGGCCGGGGCGAAGGAAAAAAGGGGACAGGTACCTGACAACAGATAGAAATCGAGAACACAGGACAAAATAAAGGGTACCAGTCCCCATGTTTTCCATATTTCTCCCCCATGGTTTCCATATCCCCCACCCTGCTTTCCCCGTCCCGGTTTTCCACAAAATGACATCAGCACACATTCCGCGCCGGCAAGCTCCGCCCCTACGAAACTGATCCTGAATTCTTGCAAGCAAGAACACAGGCGTGTACAAGCAACAACCCGTGTGTATTTCTTCCGTTCTGTCCTATCAACCTATCCCCTACCCTCCTATGGCCTCTCCTGTTTTTCCTTTGTTTTTATCCCTTTTTTCTTGTGTTTTTTCCCCTTTCGGGGTATATTCTTCGCCCCTGATCGTTCTATTGGGACTCAATGTGAGTTCTGGCGGTCTGGGAAACACCGGCCACGAAGCGCCATAAAAGAGCCATTCCGCGCTCTACCATTGCTTCGGAGGCCCTAACGACATGCCTGTTTTTGCCGCTCTGCCTTGTAGTAAGGTCGGCCAGAAAATCAGGTTGGAGGCTATTGCTATGTCGAATAATATGGTTCAGGAAATGATCGATGCCGGGATCCACTTTGGCCACCGCGCCAGCCGCTGGAACCCCAAGATGCGCCCCTACATCTTCTCCAAGCGTGGCGGTCTGCACATCATCGACGTCAAGGAAACCCTCCGCGGCCTTCTGCTCGCGAAGAAATTCCTCACCCAGGTCGTCTCGGGCGGCAAAGACGTGCTCTTCGTGGGCACCAAGCGCCAAGCGCGCAAGTCGATCGAAACCCACGCTGAAGAAATCGGCATGCACTGGGTCACCGAACGCTGGCTGGGTGGCACGCTGACCAACTTCCGCGAAATCCGCAAGCGCATCGCACGGTTGGAACAACTCGAGGGCATGGAAGAAGCCGGTACCCTCGACGCCTACTCCAAGAAGGAAGGCAGCCGTCTCCGCCGCGAAATGAAAAAGATCCGTCGCAACCTCAACGGCCTGCGCACGATGACCAAGTTCCCCGGCGCGATTGTTGTGATCGATGCCACGAACGAAACCATCACGCTCAAAGAAGCCCGCAAGGCTGGCATCCCGGTCGTCGCACTGATTGACACCGACGCCAACCCCGACCTCGTCGACCTGCCGATCCCCGGTAACGACGACGCGATGCGCTCGATCGAAATCATCGTTCGCGAACTGGCGAGCACCATCGACACCGCCACCAAACTCCGCGGCCAAGGCGCCGACAAAGAAGGCACCGACGAAAAACCCAAGCGTCGCAGCCAGCGCGAAACCACTGCACGTGCAGCCGAAGAAGCAGCAGCACCCGCAGCCGCTGAACAAGTCGCACCCGCCGCAGCCGAAGAAGTCGCACCCGCCGCAGCCGAAGAAGTTGCACCCGTGGCTGAAGAAGTTGCACCCGTGGCCGAAGAAGTAGCGCCCGCCGCTGCTGAAGAAGTCGCGCCCGAAGCCCCCGCCGCGGAATAGTCCCCGGCCGGTCCCTCACACACAACACACTCAATATACGGAGAAAGACTCATGGCTGATATTACTGCCTCTATGGTTAAAGAACTTCGCGAAGCCACCGGCATTGGCATGGGCGACTGCCGCAAGGCGCTCATCGAAGCTGACGGTGACATCCAACTCGCCAAGGACAACCTGCGCGCTCGCGGGCTGGCCAAGGCCGAAAAGAAGGCCGGCCGCGCCACCAAGGAAGGCCGCCTCGCCATCAACATCACCGACACCGAAGCCACCATCATCGAAGTCCTCTGCGAAACTGACTTCTGCAGCCGCAACGAAGGCTTTGTCAAAATGGTCGACAACGTGCTCACCATGGCCGTCGCTCAACCCGTTGGCGAAATTCAGGCCACCGACGAAATGACTGCCGCCGTCCAGGAAGCTTTCGCGACCATTGGCGAGAACATGAAGTTCGCCCGCGGCGTGAAAATCCAAGGCACCTGCATCGGCAACTACATCCACCACAACAACAAGGTGGCTGTGATTGTCGCGCTGGACAAAGAGGCCCCCGCCGACGCAGTCGCCGGGCTCTGCCAGCACATCACCTTCTCCAACCCGATTGGCATCATCGCCGAGGACATCCCGGCTGAGCTGATCGAAAAGGAAAAGGAAATCGCCATCCAGCAGGCCGTCGAACAGGGCAAGCCCCAGGAAATCGCCGAAAAGATGGTCGTCGGCAAAATCCGCAAGTTCGTCGCCGACAACGCACTGATGGAACAAAAGTTCATTCGCGACGAAAGCCAAACCATCAAGCAAATGCTTGGCGGCGCTACCGTCACTGCCTTCGCGCGCTACGCCGTGGGCGACACCAGCGAATAATCGCCTTCGCGCGATCACGACAACGCAAACGCCCGGTCATTTTGGCCGGGCTTTTTTTGTGCTTAGGCCGCTCAGGGCTTGATTCTGGCACCATTCGCCAATACCATAGAACCATGATTGCAATTCTCAGCGACATTCACTCGAATACCGCCGCGCTGTCGGCCGTCTTGGACGACATCCGCGAACAACGCATCCGGACGATCTGGTGCCTTGGCGACATCCTCGGCTATGGGCCGAATCCGCGCGAATGTCTCGCGATGATTCGTGACAACTGCGCCGAAGTCATCCTCGGCAACCACGACTACGCGGTACTCTACGAGCCGACCTACTTCAACGCCGGTGCCGAGTCGGCCGCGTTCTGGACCCGCCAGATGCTCTGCGACGAGTCGGTCCCCGAAGAGTCTGGCGACTTGCTGCGATTTTTGGCGACGCTGGAAAATCGGAAGACCATCGCCAATCCGGTCGAGGGTGTCCGCGAAGTGCTGCTGGTCCACGGGAGCCCCCGCCGGCCTGTCAACGAATACCTCTTCCCCGAGGACACCACCAATCACCCCGCAAAAATCCAAAGCTCGTTCGATCGCATGGAGCACCTCTGCTTCGTCGGACACACCCACATGCCGGGCGTGTTCTGTGAAGACCTGATGTTCCACCCGGCCGCAGCGCTGCCCGAGGGGATCTTCGAACTCAACGACAAACGCCACATCGTCAATGTCGGCAGCGTCGGTCAGCCGCGCGACCGCGACAACCGCGCCTGCTACGTCATCCTCGAAGACCATCAGGTCCGCTTTCGGCGCGTGAAATATGACGTCGAAACCACCGCCGATGCCATTCGCAACATTGAATCGCTTGACAACTATCTCGCCGACCGCCTCGTGGAAGGCCGGTAGGCACCTCTGTTTGTACCGAAAGGACCACTCCATGGCCTCTAAGAAATCCTGGCACGGCCGGCTCAAAGCCTCCGCCGACGCCATCACCGCCGAGCTCCTCGCGAGCATCGACATCGACACCGACCTGTGGCGCTATGACATTGCAGGCTCGATTGCCCACGCGCAGATGCTCAGCGAGCAGAAGATCATCACGAAGAAAGAATTCCAGACGATCAAGAAGGGTCTGCTGTCAGTTGCGTCCGACATCGAAGCGGGCACTCTGGCAATGCCCATCGAGCTCGAAGACATCCACATGGTCATCGAGTCGGCCCTGACCGAGCGCACGGGCGACGCCGGACGAAAGCTGCACACCGGCCGAAGCCGAAACGACCAAGTCGCCCTCGACCTGCGGCTGTGGGCACGCGATGCGGCCGAGAGCCTCATCAGCGCAACGAAGACGCTCCAGAGCGCATTTGTTGAACTTGCCCGCGAGCAGGGTCAGATCGTCATCCCCGCCTATACGCACCTCCAGCGCGCCCAGCCGATCCTCGCGGGTCACGGGCTGATGGCCTATGTCGAAATGCTCGGCCGGGATGTCGAACGAATCCAGGACTGCCGAAAACGCATCGACGTCTCGCCGCTGGGCTCGGGCGCGGTGGCGGGTACGAGCATCGACCTCGACCGCAAACGCACCGCCGAGCTGCTGGGCTTTTCCACGATCAGCCGCAACTCCATCGACGCCACATCCGATCGCGACTTCCTCGTCGAGCTTGCGATGTGCTGTGCGACGCTCACCATGCACCTCTCGCGCTGGTGCGAAGACTGGATCATCTACTCCTCCACCGAGTTCGGCATGATCGAACTCCACGACGCGTACTGCACGTCTTCGAGCATGATGCCCCAGAAGAAAAACGCCGATACCCTCGAGCTGATCCGCGGAAAAACCGCGAGCACCTTCGGGTCGCTGATGAGCCTGCTGACGATGGTCAAGGGTCTGCCCTTGGCCTACAACCGCGACATGCAGGACGACAAACGCTTCGCATTCATGACCGTCAAGCAGACGCTGCTGGCGCTGGGCGTTGCCCCGGGGATCGTCTCGACGGCGAAGTTCCGCGAAGAGATCGTCGCCGCCACCATCGATGAAGGTTTTCTCGATGCGACGGCTCTGGCGGAATATCTCGTCAACCGCGGCGTCCCGTTCCGCACCGCCCACCACATCGTCGGCCAGCTCGTCGCCACGGCCGAGGCCGAGGGGCTTGCTCTCTCCGAGCTGACTCTGGACACGTTCCAGGAAGCGTCGGATGCCATCGCCAAAGACGTCTACCAATATCTCACCGCCAAAAACGTCGTCAAGCGCTATGCCCCCGATGGCGCTGGCGGGAAAAAACAGCTCGCCAAACAGCTGCGTTTCTGGACTCGCAAACTCCAATAATCCCCCCGCGAGGTCACTATGAAGAAAAACATCACCCTCTTCGTCCTCACCGGCCTGCTGGTCATTATCGCTTTTATCAGCACGATGTCGCCGAAAAACAAGCCCGTCCTTTCCAGTGCATGGGACGTGATGGGCCCGGCCACCCCGCGCGGATATATCTGCTACAAAACCCCCCGCCCCATCCTCGTCGACGGCAAAGACGATGACGCCGCATGGCAGTTCGTCGAATGGTCCGAGTCCTTCGCCGACATCGAACACATCGACCCCGCCATCCGCAAAGCCATCGAATCCAAACTCGCCGACGGCATGCCAACCCCGCTGCCATCCAAGCGCGCCAAACCGCGCTTTGCTACGCGCGCCAAGCTCCTCTGGGACGACTCGTTCCTCTATGTCTATTGCGAAATGGAAGAGCCGCACCTCTGGGCCGTCGCCTCAACAAACAACGAGCAAATCTACAAAACCGACAACGATTTCGAAATCTACCTCGACCCCGACGGGGACAACCAGAACTACTACGAGTTTGAAGTCAGCCCAAACAATATCATCTGGGAACTCAACCCCAAAAAGACCTACGATGACGGCTGGGTCTATGAAAAACCCTACAATCTCGTCGGCCTCCAGTCGGCCGTCCATCTGCGCGGCACACTCAACGATCCCACCGACACCGACGAAGGCTGGTGCGTCGAAGTGGCCATCCCCCTCGGTGAGCTCAAGCGATTCTCCCCCAATGCCCCCTTCCCGCCCAAAGACGGGCAATACTGGCGCTTCGGACTCGCGCGCGTCGAGTGGATCGTGGACATCCTCAACGGGACATATCAAAAACTCGATCGCATCGATCGCCCAGCAAACAACTGGGTCTTCTCGCCCGTGGGCAAGCCCGCCAAGCACCGCCCGGAACGATGGGGCGTATTGCAATTCTCCACCAAACTCGCCCAGCCTGGCCTGGTGCCCGCCGCCTATACGCCCGACCCGACACTCGTGGTGCGCGACGTACTCATGAAGGTCTATCACCACCAGCGCGCCTATCACAAACTCCACGACAAGTTCGCTCCCACCGCCGCCACCCTCGGCATCGACGAGCCCGTCCGCATTAAAATTTCCACCAAGACCAAAGGCTATCACGCGACGCTGCGGACAGAACTCGCCGACGGCACGACGCGCACCTTCCGTGTGCGAGACGACTCGCTGCTGACGGAAATCAAATAGCGCCGGCAGATTCACCCGCGGGTTCTTTCTTCTTTGCGGGCGATGGAGTATACTGTGACCATCTATTTTGCCCCTGGAGACCACTATGGAAATGACACTACAACAAATCGCCGACCTCGTCGGTGGCACACTGGACAGCGCCGCCCCACAGACCGCCGTCACGGGTGTCTCGTCGCTGGACGAGGCCACCGCCGAGCAGGTCAGCTTTCTGGCCAACGCCCGCTATACGAATAAAGTCGCCACCAGCGACGCCGCGGCCGTGCTCGTCCAACGCGACTACACCGGAAAAGGTGCGCTGATCCGCTGCGACGATCCCTACCGCGCCTACCGCGATATCATGGTCGAATTCTTCGGCTTCCGCGAACACCCCTTCACGGGTGTGAGTGACTCGGCCACCGTCGACCCCACCGCCACTCTCGCACCGGACGTCGCCGTGGGCCCCTATGCGACGATCTGCGCGGGGGCAACCCTCGGCGCGGGCTGCGTGATCTATCCCGGCGTGTTCGTCGGCCCGGAGACCACCCTCGGCGCGGGCTGCGTGATCTATCCCAACACGACGCTCTATGACGGCACGATTGCCGGCGACCGCGTGACGGTCCACGCGGGCTGCTCGATTGGTCACGACGGGTTCGGCTATGCCACCCACGCCAACGACGCGGGCGAAGTGTTCCACAACAAAATTCCCCAGGCCGGCTGGGTCGTTCTGGAAGACGACGTCGAAATCGGCGCGTGCTGCACGATCGACCGTGCGACGATGGGCCCGACCACCATTGGCCGCGGGACGAAATTCTCCAACCTCATCGCCATCGGCCACGGCACGAAGCTCGGCAAACACTGCCTGCTCGTCGCCCAGACAGGCCTGGCGGGCTCGGTCCACGTGGGCGACTACTGCGTCTTCGGTGGCCAAGCCGGCATCGTCGGGCACATCTCCATCGGAGATGGCGTACGCGTCGCCGCCCAATCCGGTGTGACCAACACCCTGCCCCCCGGCGCCGAAGTCCTCGGCACCCCAGCCATGCCCCGCTCCGAAGCGCGCCGCGTGATGGTCTCGATGACCCGCGTGCCGGAAATGCGCGGCGAAATCAAACGCCTCACCAAGCAACTCGCCAAACTCACCCAACGACTCGAAGCCCTCGAAGCTGAAACCGAATGATCCTCAAGCGACTCATCTTCGTCTCTGTAGCACTTGGAATCCTGGCCATGGCCTGCGGGCTGCGGCTGACGAATCTCGCCAATCGCCCGGTCCATACCGATGAGGCGGTTCACGCCAAAAAGCTCGGCGACCTCATCGAGCGCGGGGACTATGTGTATGACCCGCACGAATTTCACGGCCCGACGCTGAATTACGGTTCGGCGGCCGTCGCCCATTATCGAGGCCACCGCACTCACGCCGAGCTGGACGAGTACGACCTGCGCCTGCCCGCGGCGCTGGTGGGCATCGCGCTTGTTGCGGGGCTGCTGCTGATGCGCAACTCCCTCGGCAATGGCGAAACCCTCGCGGCGATGCTGGCGGTGGCGACCTGTCACGAGCTGGTGTTCTTCAGCCGCGATTCGATCCAGGAAATCTTCCTCGTGTGCTTCGGGTTCTTCGCGGCGGTTTCCATCGCCCGCGCTTTGGCCTCGCCAACACGCTCGTCGCGCTGGCTGTGGGCTGTCTACGCGGGGATGTTCGTCGGTCTCATCCACGCCACAAAAGAGACGTGGGTCCTGTCCCTCCCGGCCGCCGCTGTCGCGCTGGGCGTGGTCGCCTGGCACTTCCGCCAGACGATCCGTCCGATCCGCTGGCGACGACTTTGGCTTGCACCGGCCGCTCTGCTGGTCGCGACAGGCGTGGCGTTTGTGCTGCTGAGCAACTTCGGCAAAAACCCCGCCGCACTGGGCGACTCGATTTCGACCTACTGGAACTACCTCTCCCGCGCTGCGGGCGACGCGAGCGCCATGGGGGCCGACCGCCACAGCTACCCCTTCGGGCGCTACATCACCTGGCTGTTCAACTCCCCCACACACGGCTGGATCTATACCCAGGCGCCGCTGCTGGCGCTGGCAATGCTCGGATTTGTCTCGGGCTGGAACCGCCGCGTTGGCCTCAGCGACAATCAACACCGTTGGCGCGTAGGACTGGGGATCTACGCCTTCGTGCTGTTTGGGCTCTACTCGCTGATCCCCTACAAAACGCCGTGGTGCATCCTCAGCGTGATTTTGCCGCTGTGTCTGCTCGCGGGCTGTGGAGCGATGGATCTGCTGCGCCTCACCCGCCCTCACGGCCTGCACAGCCGGTTTGCTGCAGGCGTGCTGCTCCTGGTGCTCTCGATCTTCCAGTACACCTCCGCCCATCGTGCGAGCTTCGTCGACATCGACAACGAAGCCAACCCCAGCGTCTATGCCCACACCACCAAAGACATCCCCGCCCTGGCAGAGATTCTCGAACGCTGGCGTGCGGCGGATCCCGAATTGGCCAAAACGACCAACATCAAACTCTTCGTGGAAAATCTCGAATGCCTCTGGCCGCTGCCGTGGTACCTGCGGAACTTCCACCATCTTGACGATCCGAACCATCCCAATCCGACCGCCCGGCCGGAGCTGATCTTCCTCGTCGCCCACCATGAAAACATCGCCTCCCTCCAGATGCAAATGACGGACTATCTCTACAGCGACACGTTCTCCGCAGGGGGAAAACCGCTTCTGGTCCCGCCGATTCTCCCGGCCCTGCGCGAGCGCATCTGGTTGCGGCACGGCATCGAATTGCGCATCTACGGCACGATGGAACTCAATGAACGTATGTACGAGGCTCTCGCGCCGAAAGCCACGCCGTGACGACCAAGCGATTCGATCTGTACACCGAGGGGCCCGTCGCCAAACAGCTTTTCTGGATGACGCTGCCGATGATCGGCGGAATGCTGACCAATGTTCTGTACAACCTTGCCGATACCCTTTTCGTCGGGCATCTCGGCGAACAGGGTTGGGACTCTGTCATCGACCCCGGCTACGGCAAAGTGGCGCTCGCGGCGATGGGCTGCACATTCTCTGTAGTGGTGTTCTGCGGCTCGTTCGGCATGGGGATCAACACGGGTCTCAGCTCGGTTCTTTCGCGCATCATCGGCGGCGGTGACCCGCATCGCCCGCGCCAGGTCGCCACCGACGGGCTGATCCTCAGCGTGCTGGCGAGCGTGATGCTCACGGTCATCGGCCTGGCGACCATTGACCCGGTGTTCGCGCTGCTCAAGACCCCCGCCGAGGCCATGCCGGTCATCCGCACCTACATGACGATCTGGTATTACGGCCTGGCGACGATGCTGATTCCGCGCGTGGCCAATGCTGCCTTGCGGGCGGCCGGCGACACGATCACGCCGTCAGTGGTGATGATCGCGGGCGCGATTCTCAACGTCGGACTCGACTACCTTCTGATTTTCGGCCACTGGGGCCTGCCGCGGATGGGCGTGGCGGGCGCGGCCTGGGCGACCGTCATCAGCCGTGGCCTCGTCGCGATCTATGCCCTGTGGGCACTGCGCAAAAAGGGCCTGCTGACATTTGAATTCCCGCGCCTGCGCGTGCTGCGCGAAAGCTGGGGCAAGATCCTCTACGTGGGCATTCCCTCGACGCTGACGACGCTGATGTTCCCGATTTCCATCGGCGCAGTCACGCGGCTTCTCAACAGCCACAGCACCAATCCCAACCCAGTTCTCGCCTCCGCCGAAAACCTGTCCGCCGTCGCCGCCCAAGCGGCGGGGATGCGCGTCGAGGCGCTGGTGATGATGGCCCTGTGGGCGCTACACACCACCGTCGGGCCGTTCGTGGGACAAAACTTCGGCGCGGGAAAGATGGACCGCGTCCGCCGCGCGAAAAATGCCGCGATGTGGTTCTCGCTGGCTTGGGGCGGATTCTGCTGCCTGCTGGCGTTCGCGTTCGCCGGCCACATCGCGCCGATCTTCCGCCCCGAAACCGACATCCAGGAGATCATGACGAACTACCTGTGGATCATCGCGATCGGCCTGGGGTTCCGCAGCATGAACTTCATGGGCGCGGCGATCTACAACGCGATGAACTTCCCCGGCCGGGCCGCCGCGGTCGACCTGATTCGCCTGTTGGTGCTCTATATCCCGCTGGCGTGGCTTGGGCGCTACTTCTTCGGGCTCTATGGCATCTTCTGGGGCCTGACGGCCGCGAACGTCATCGGCGGACTCGCCACCGCCGCCATCCTCACACATCTCCCCGAACCGCCAGACAACGCAACAAATTGACCTACCCAGCGTTACTCTAATACAGAAAGGAAGACTATGCTTCAACGACGTACATTCCTCAAATCGACAGGCCTCACCATGCTCGCAGCAGCAACCGCCAATCCTGCTTCCCTGCTCGCCGAACAAGCCGAGGCCAAACGCCCCAACATCGTCGTCATTCTCGCCGACGACCAGCGCGCCGACTATCTCGGCTGCGCGGGCCATCCCGTGGTCAAAACACCCAACATCGATGACCTCGCCGCAAAGGGCGTCTACTTCCGCAATGCCTTCGTGACGACGGCGGCCTGCACACCCAGCCGGACATCGATCCTGCTCGGCCAGTACGAACGCAAACATGGCATCACGTTTGGATCGGGCACTGCCGTCTCCGGGCGCGCCTTTAGACGATCCTATCCGATGCGCCTCAAGCAGGCTGGCTACTTCGTCGGCTATGTCGGCAAGAACCACTCGCCCATCGGCCGTGGCGGATACAAAAGCGGCGTAATGGACAAAGGCTTCGACTTCTGGTATGGCAATCACGGCCACAGTTTCTTCTATCCCAAATCAAAGCACAAAATCTACAAAGACGCCAAGCTCGACACCCAGCCGGAAATTTTCACCGAAGGCGCACTGGCATTCTTCCAGCAGAACCCCTCGCTGCAGGGCACGTCGAAATTCCTCACCGCAAGGCCCAAGGACAAGCCCTTCTGCCTGCTGGTGAACTTCAACGTTCCCCACGGCGCAGGAACGGGTACGATGGAGAAGAAGCCCACCGACGACGCACTCTACCGCACGGCCTATCGCGACCAAGCGGACAAACTGCCCACGCCGCAGAATTACATCCCGAAGGCGAAACTCAAGTCGCGGAAACTACCCGCGAACGTGTGGAACGGGAAATTCATGAACGGTTATAATTATGTCCTGTCGCGCGAAGCCCTGCGTGAGCGGCAGATCCGCACCTGCCAGACGGTCACCGGCATCGACCGCCTCGTCGGCGCCGTCCGCAAACAGCTTGAGGCCGATGGCCTCGCCGAAAACACCATCATTCTCTACACGTCCGACCACGGCCTTCAGCACGGCGAACACGGCCTCGGCGGAAAGGTGTTCCTCTACGAAGAATCAATCCATGTTCCGATGATCGTTTTCGACCCGCGCGCGCCCAAGGCCCTCCAAGGCCAAAAACGCGACGAGATCGTTCTGAACATCGACATCGCGCCGACGCTGTTGGGCCTTGCCGGGCTGGAGCCCTCACCCGACACCCAAGGCCAATCGTGGAAGCCGCTACTGGCCGACACCGACACCCCCAAGGTCTGGCGTGACGAGTTCTTCCTCGAGAACATGTTCATGGGCCAAAACTATCCCCGTTGCGAAGGGGTCCGAACCAAGGACTGGAAGTACATCCGCTACTTCGATAAGAAACTCGACACGCCCCACGCCAAGGCGCTCACGGCGTCGATCCGCGGGGAACAACCGATCTACGAAGAGCTGTTCCACCTCGCCAAAGACCCCGGCGAATTGACGAACCTCGCCGCGGACCCCGCACGCGCCGAGACGCTTGCCCACTTCCGCAAACGGTGTGCGACGTTGGTCAAAGAGCTCCGCGGAACCACTCCGCCGGACACCTCCGCGTACACAGACCATTACTCGGACCATGGGACAACCCCGAAACCAAAACGGCCAAATCCTAAGCAACCGAAACCAAAACGGCCGAAACCGAAAAAGGTGAAAACCAAATAACCGCCCTGCAAAAAACAAAACCGCCTGATGTTCCAAAGAACGTCAGGCGGTTTTTTATTTCAATCATAGGCCACGGCATGCCGTGCCCTTGTTTCTCTTTTTTGTCCTATTTCCCCGCGCGGGTTTTGGCCGCTTCGATGAGGCCGACGAACATCGGCTGGGGATTCAGCGGACGGCTGGTCAGCTCGGGGTGATACTGCGCGGCGACGAAGTACGGGTGCATCTTCTTGGGCAGCTCCAGCACCTGCATGATCGGGTGCTCGGGGTGGCGCCCGCTGAACACCAGCCCGGCCGCCTCGAACTGCTCAATGTAGCTCGGGTCCACTTCATAGCGGTGGCGGAAGCGCTGACGAATCTGCTCCTTCTGGCCGTACAGGTCATACGCAATCGTGCCGGGCGTGATCTGCACGTCCTGGCCGCCGAGGCGCATGTTTCCGCCGAGGCCCTCGATGAGCTTCTGGTCGGGCAGGATGCTGATCACCGGGTGTGTCGTTTCGGGGTCCAGCTCGGTGCTCGTCGCATCGGCAAGTCCGCAGACGTTGCGTGCGAATTCGATGACCGCCATCTGGAAGCCCAGGCAAATCCCGAGATACGGCAGGCCGGTCTTGCGCGCGTGCTCGATGCAGAGGATTTTCCCCTCTGTACCGCGCTTGCCGAAGCCGCCGGGGACGATAATTCCGTCCACGCCGCCGAGAATCTCGTCTACGTTTTCTTCGTTCACATCGGTCGTCTCGATCCAGACAATCTCGACCTCGACCTCATTGGCGATGCCGGAATGCTCGATGGCCTTGATGATCGACGCGTAGCTGTCCCGCAGGGAGACATATTTCCCCGTCACGCCAATGCGGACGGTGGGCTTTTCGGCCTGGATCTTCTCGACATAGGCCTGCCACGCAATGCGGTGTTTTTCTTCCTCGACCGCGTCGCAGCGATCTTTCAGGCCGAGCTGCTCGACAACCTGGTCGTCGAGCCCCTCAGCGCGCATGTTCTCCGGCAGCAGATAGATGCTCGACAGATCATGCATGCTGAAAACGCACTCGACGGGCACGTTGGTAAAGAGCGAAATTTTCTCGCGAACCTTCAGGCCGACTTCGTCCTCGGCGCGACACGCGATCACGTCCGGGTGAATGCCATATTCCATCAGACGCTTGATGCCCAGCTGCGCGGCTTTGGACTTCTGCTCGCCCAGCGCCGGCGGAGCCAGAATGTAGCACAGGCACGCGAAGCATACCTGGCCTGGTCCTTCTTCATAGCTCAGCTCACGAAGAGCCTCGATATAAAAGCTGTTCTCGATATCACCGACCGTGCCGCCGACTTCGACGAAGACGACATCCGCGTCGGTGTTCATCGCCAGCTCGCGCAGACGCAGCTTGACCTCGCCGGTGACGTGCGGAATCATCTGCACATCGCGACCGAGATAGTCCCCCGCCCGTTCCTTGTTGAGGATCGTCGAGTAGATCTGCCCGCTGGTGGCGAAGTTTTTTCGCCCGAGGTTCTGATCCAGCACGCGCTCATAGGTCCCCAGGTCCATGTCGGTTTCCATGCCGTCGTCGAGGACGAACACTTCGCCGTGGCGGAAGGGGTTGAGAGTGCCCGAATCAATATTCAGGTAGCCTTCAAGCTTAATCGGACTGACCTTGAGGCCCTTGTCCTTAAGAAGCTTGGCGAGCGAGGACGAAAAAATGCCCTTGCCCAGGCCAGAGATGACTGTACCGAAGACGACGACGAACTTGGTTTTATCCTTTTTGTACCCAGCTGGGTACGGGGTGTAAAACTCCGATTCGTCGGTTGACTTCCCGACCGATTGCAATAATTCCATGGTTTTGCTCATGGAGGTAAATGATACTGATTTCCCCCTCCATTCTCAAGGGGCAACCCTCAAAAGAGTCAAAAAGAATGGGATTTCCTGTCCAGAGCGAGGCCGAAAGCCCGCAGGTTTACTCCTGTGGGGGCGATTTGACAAACTGCATAAATCGATCTTCGCCAAGCCCCTCTTCCCAGAGCATCTGCAACTTCATGCAGGAAAGGCGCTTCGCGATGTCCAATTTTGGCAAATTCGCCTCCAACGCCGCCCGGCCGACGCAATGCGGCGAAACGTAGACTTGCAACTCGTCGGCCAACGCACAGTCCAACAGAGAACAAAGCAATGTCGCGCCGCCCTCGAACTGAAGGGTGACGATGCCGCGCTGGCCAAGCTCATTCTGCAATGCCAGCAGATCAACGTGCCCGTCACAATCGGCCGAGACGGAAACCACGTCGACGTCGGCGGCTTGGAGTGCCCGGGCGATTTCAGGATTGGCCTGCGCGGCGGCGTTCGTCGTCGCGACGAGGAGCGGGAATTCGCCGGCCGAGGTCACGAGCTTGGAGTCCAGCGGGATGCGAAGGTTCGAATCAACGACGACGCGCAAGGGCTGACGGCCGCGACCGGTCCGATTGGTGAGCAGCGGGTCGTCGGCGAGGACCGTGCCGATGCCCACGGCGATTGCGTCGAGCGTGGCGCGGATTTCGTGAACGCGCGTGCGGGATGTCTCTCCGGTGATCCATTGGCCTTCGCCCGACGGCAGCGCGAGATAGCCATCGGCCGTCTGGGCCCACTTGGCGATCACCCACGGCCGCGCGGTGGTGCGGTGTTTGATGTAGGGTGCGAGCTGGCGGCAAACCTCCTCGCCGCAACAGCCGACCTCGACGGCGATGCCCGCGTCGCGGAGTTTTGCAATCCCGCGTCCGGCGACTTGCGAATCGGGATCTTCAATCGCCACGACGACCCGGCCAAGGCCCGCTTCGATCAAACCATCCGCGCACGGCGGAGTTTTCCCGTAGTGGCTACACGGTTCAAGCGTGACATAGGCCGTCGCGCCGCGCACATCCACATTGCGCCCGGCTGCATCGGCCAGCGCTTCGCGTTCGGCGTGCGGTGCGCCATACTTGGTGTGGAACCCTTCGGCGATGATCTCGCCGTCGCGCACAATCACACAGCCGACCATCGGATTGGGCGAAACCATCCCCGCCCCTCGTCCGGCCAGCGCAATCGCCCGGCGCATGAATGTCGCATCTTGAGAATTCATCGTTCCATTGTGCCAATGACACGATAGAGCGTCAATGAAAAACACCCGAGGTTTCAAGATTGGGTTGAAAATTAAAAAACCGGGGACAGCCTTCCAGACCGGATATCTTGTCACCCGCATAATCATTTGCAGTCACTCTTCCGCATACAGCAACAAGCTCCCGCACCCTATGATACTGCACGCTCGATACTATTTTGTTTTATTGTGTCTGTTTCAGCGCCGGAGGCGCGACAGTGGATAGCCGGGGGCGTAAGCCCCCGGTAGACAGCCCGGCGAAGTGAGCCCTGAAAGGGCGACAGAAGAATCGTGAGTCCAATGTCTGCCGCCCCTTCGGGGCTCGATTTCTTTTCGCACTGGTCCGGGGGCTTACGCCCCCGGCTATCGACGGCCGGCCCTTCGGGCCTCAATTCACACAAATAAACGGAAACAATCTCATCGTGTAAATTCCAGATACTGGAAAATGTGATCTTCTATACAGAGCAAAGGGTACCAGTCCCCATTTCCGAAAAAAAAACGACAGGAGCAACAAGGCTCCTGTCGTTGTGACGTGTGCAGAATGTTTGTCTAGCTCATCCGGCGGCGGAGATATCCACTTGCGCCGAGAACGCACAGCCCCAGGCCAGCGAGCGTGATCGGCTCGGGCACGGGCGTGATGGGCGTTTTCTGGCCGGTGCCCATGACGATATAATCCTGATAGGTATCGTTGGTGAGGATCATCAGATTCGCCAGTTGGGTCGCTTCCTCGTAGGTCGCGAGATAGTAGTTCGCGAGATTCCACCAGTCGCCTTCGCCTTCGGCGTCGATGATGAAGTCACCATCGCCGACGTTGTACTCGCCGGAGGTTTCGTAGATGATTTCCCAAATTGCAGCCTGGAACGCCGCGCCGTGAGCGGGGTCTTCGTGAGTGATGGTCTCGGGGTAATACATCCCGAACAGTTTGTCGAGTGCGAGTGCTTTTTCGGGGCCCATGCCATTGGGCAACAGGGTCGCGTTTTCTGGTCCACCGAGCGGCCCATCGGCCACGTCGAGCATAGTGTAGAATTGCATCGACTCGCGCGCAGGCTGGAAGAGCCCAGCCGCGAAAACGTTCAGATGCCGCTTGCTGTCGGCCTGATTGTAGACGGCCTCGGCAAGCGGGCCCGTGTAGGAATTATTTTTGAACTGGATGTGAATCGGGCCGAAGTAGCCGAACTCGTGGGCATAGGTCTGGCCGTTGACATAGACTTTTCCATTGAACTTGCTACCCGGGACGTACTTGAGAGACACACCGTCGGCTCCGCTGTTACCACCAGGCGCAGCAAAAACCGCCGTACTTGCCAGCAGCAGCGTCACAAGCATCAGGATGGGATTTTGAATTCGCATGGTTTTTGTCCTCTTTCCCAGAAAGGCCCAAGGGCCTTGTGATCTGGAATACATTTGCATTCTATCCCAATTTATCGGGATTTCAAGAAAGATTCATTATTTTTTTTCGGAAATTAATCACTATTTCTCCCCCCGCGATCTGCAAAATCCAATCCTCCACCATACAATTGATCCAACCCGCCAGTTGAGAAATAGAATTAATCCTCATGAGTGAGGGTGAAAATCGCCGATAAAAGGGATGGAACGGATTTCCACCAGCCAAAGGAGAATGGATTCATGTGCCCCTTCCTGGAACACCCCACTTCGGCTTGCGCGGGGAAGATCACCCTCCGCAATCTCACCCACGTCATGACCCGCTGCGGCGATTGCTATAAGCAATGCCGCCACTACCGCCAGGCCTTTGCCAAACCCCACCATGCCCACACTACCTCCCAGAGCCGACCTCTGCGATTTGCCGTCTGAAGCGGTCCGCTGGCTGCGTGAATTTCTCGATTATCTTTTGATCGAGTGTGGCCGCTCGCAGAATACCCGCATCGCCTATCGTGGCGACCTGCTGACGTTCTTGGGATGTCTCCACGAGCGAGGCCGTTGTGATCTGCGCAAACTCTGCGCGACCGATGTCGAAGCCTTCCTCCACCACATCCGCACCCAGAGCGATTGGCAAGTGTCCACGATTTCCCGCGTCCTCGCATCGGTTCGTATGTTCTGCCGATTTCTGGTATTGCAAAACCTTCAGGACCGCGACGTATCCGCGAGCATCGACCTGCCCAAGCGCGGACGCTATCTGCCGACGGTACTCAACGAGACCGAATTGCGCGACCTGCTCGCCGCACCCAACAACGAGCTGGACCCATTTTCCACGCGCGATCGGACGATCCTGATCCTCTTTTATGCAACGGGCCTGCGCGTAAGCGAACTGGTCAACCTTCCCCGCCGCGCCCTCGACGAAACCGACGGGCTGCTCCGCGTACTCGGCAAAGGCAACAAAGAACGGCTGATTCCCGTCGCGCCGCGGGCAGTCCAGGCCGTCAACGATTATCTCGAAAGCGACTACCGGCGCCTGAAAACGCCCGTCAGTCCGGACCGTCTTTTCCTGTCCAACCGCGGAAAAGCGTTCCACCGCACTGCAGTCTACACAATGGTAAAGAGATACGCACAGCGGATCGGCATCGTCAAATCGGTCTCGCCCCACACTCTCCGCCATAGCTTCGCAACCAGCCTCCTCGCCGGCGGCGCCGACCTGCGCAGTGTCCAGGACATGCTCGGGCACGCTTCAGTCGCCACCACCCAAATCTACACCCACGTCGATGCCAAACGACTCCAAAGTATTCACCAAAAATTTCACCCGCGAGGCTAGGTACTCGCCCAATTTGTTCTTCGGCGGAACTCGTCTGACCACAAAAAAACCGCAGGGCAAGCCTGCGGTTTTGTCCCATCATTGCAACGGTTATGTCAGCCGGCGGCGGAGGTAACCTCCCGCGCCAAGAAAGCACAACCCTAGCGATGCGAGCGTGATTGGTTCGGGCACGGCCGGGGCCGACGGCGCTTCGACCGCCACTTGACCGCCCATCACAATGTAATCCTGATAGGTCTCGTTGGAAAGCAACATCAACTCACCCGCGATGGTGGCCTGCTCGAACGTCGAGAGATAGTGGTCCGCCAGGTCCATCCAGTCCCCGGTACCGGCGATCTGGAATTCGCCATCGCCAAGACCATAGGTGCCAGACGTTTCGTGAATAATTTCCCAGACGGCCGCTTGGAATGCCGCCGTTTGGTCGGTGCTGTCGCCGGATTTTGGCGCAACCGCTTCGGCCGAGTAAAGTCCGAAGAGTTTCCCCAAGGCATCGGCCTTGACTTGGCCCATTCCCGTGGGGAACAAAGCAGCATTCTCTACCCCGCCCACCGGACCGGCCGACAAGGCCGTCACGTCATAAGCGATGTCCGTCTCGTAGGTCTCTTGAAAAATCCCCGCCGTAAACAGATCCACATGGTGTCCATCGCCATAGGCCGCCTCGGAAAGCGGGCCCGTGTAGGAATCTTTCTTGAAGTGAAGGTGGGTTGGCCCGATGTGGTCCAACGTCTGGGTATAGATTCCACCGAGGGTCGCGGTTCCAGTATAGTCACCATAGCCGGACTTGATCGTCTCTTTGAGAATCAGTCCATCCCCTGTGGGCGGTGTCACTGGCGGATCCTTAGGTTTCTTTGGAGGCTTTGCCAACGAAACCGTAGCGCACAGCAGTAACGTTGCAAGCGAGATCAGTTGTGTATTCTTCATGGTGCATCCTTTCTGCAGGGTCGTATCCAATAGTCTGAATTAACCTTCGCCCTCATTATACCAAAAACATCGTACTTTACAATAAGAATATACTGAAATTCTTAAAAAATTAATCTTAATTATACGCTAATAATTATTCTCGCTCCGCCACCAGAGATAATCGCCTATTTCCCCAAGCCAATGTTCCGTTTCCAAACCCATCTCCAATGTTACTATTCAAACCGACTTTTAAAATAAATTTTTGATTTTATCGAAATAGGAGTTGTCTCCTTCCCGTTAGCCCCCATAGAATGAGGCAATGAAGAACCACAAAGAATAAGGAGAATACCATGACCCACCTCAAGCACACCCTCACATTCGGACTGGTCGCGGCCGCGTTGCTGATGGCCTCGGGTTGCGATTTCGCCCATGCCAGCGTGCGCCACTCGCGCTATCATCGCCCACGCGTGACGGTCTCGGCAGGCTATGACTGGGGCCACGCCTACTACCGCCCGACGGTCTACCATAGCGGCTATTCCACCCCGCGCGTGATCGTCTCCCACAACAAACCCAGCTATCACAAATCGAGCCACTACAAACCGACATCATATCACAAACCCAGCCATCACAAACCGACGTCATATCACAAGCCGACGTCGCATCATCGATCCTCACCAGTGACCACACGCAGCACTTCGCCCTGGCGGCAAGGGCCGTCCGCGAGTTCGCCGTGGCAACGCAACCGCACCACGACCTCGCACCGCAGTGGCACAACTTCGCACCGCAGTGGCACAACCTCGCACCGTCCGCCAACCTCACACCGCAGTGGCACAACCTCACACCGTCCGCCGACCTCGACGCGCCATAGCTCGCGCAGCTCGACACATCGGCGCTAACACCAATCCCATCCCCCGTGCAACGCTCGACGAATCGGCCGGTTCGTCGGGCGTTTGTCTTGACAGGCCGCGCGGTTCACTGTAGAGTAAATGGTCCGTGGCCAAGTGCGCCGCGTCTACTCCATCGATTCTCGAAAGCAGACCATGACCTCCTCCAAATCGTTCTTTGCGACACTGATTCTCGTCGGTACGCTCGCCGTTTGCAACGTTGGCGGCTGCATCATCGCGGCCGCCGGGCTGATCATCGCCGCCATCGCCGAGGAAAAGCAGTCCGACCTTCAACAGCTCGCCGCCGAACTCGGCGAATTCCCCGCCAACCCCTGTTACCGTAACGCCGAACAGACCGCCGCCGTCGACGATCTGCTCGTGCAAATCCGCCAGCTCGTGCGGACCACACCCGAGCCCGCCACCGCCAACCGTGCGCGCGATCTACTGTGCAGCCATGCCGCGTCGGGCCATATCCGCGCCACCGCCGCCAGCCCCAACGGGCAGATCAATATTTCCGCCGACCACAACACGCTGAGCGTGACCACTGACGGCAACTCCGCGCCCAACCGTAAACTTGACGGCCATCGCGACTGGGTCACGTCCGTCGCCGCGTGCGACCATAATGGACGCGTGCTGTCGGGGAGCTGGGACAAGACGATGAAACTGTGGAACGTGGAGACCGGCGAATGCGCCACGACGTTCACGGGCCACGACGCTGCGGTCTCGGCCGTCGCGTTCATGCCCGATCACCAGCGCGCGATGTCCGCAAGCGTTGACGGCAGCATCAAACTCTGGGATCTCGATACCGGCCAATGCCTGCGCACCTACGCCGGGCATCTTTTGCCCGTGTGGGTCCTCTCGATCCGCCTCGACGGAAAACAGCTCATCAGCAAAACCGAAGACGGCGAGCAGAAAACCTGGAACCTCCGCTCCGGCGAATGCCTCGAAACCATCGCCCCGCCCAAACCCGCCACCGACGAAGAACAGGACGACGAAGACGATGACGCGGAAGACGATGACGCGGATGTTATAGTCGAACCTGTCACGATAAATAATACGAAGTAATTCCACGCAACGCGGAGTACCCAATGATAGAACCCGATAACGTTGGTTCCTGTCTTCAAAATTCAGAAGATAATATCCAGCCCAAAGTCGCAGACGACGTAATCTACCACACCCAAATAGCAATGCAAGGAGGAGCCCTTGTGATGCTGATCCTCCCTATCGTTTTTCTGCTGACATCCATACTCGCCACATGCTTATTCCACTTCCTAGCTGGTTTCTATTCATGGTCTATCGCTGATGATTCCTTTTTGATTCTTATTGGCGTGGCGCTTCTAATTGGAGGAGGAGTGACTTGGTGGTGCAAACGCAAATGCTTTGATTTTTCACTCACAATCACTCCCAACGAAATTATTCAAAACAAAGGCATTGGCCAAACGCGTATCCGCACGGAAGATGTTTGCGGAATTGTCGAACAACCCGGCCGCATCTTCTTCGTGATTCAGACCCGAAACACCTCTACCCGAATTCGCATGGCCACGGGATATGATCACTGCATCGAAACTCTTCGGGGCGTTTGCCAACATGCCGCCCTTACAGACTCTGAGGGCGAGGTGCATATAACAGAACACGAAACCACCCCCCTTGCAGAACAAAATCATGTCTTGGCCACACACCGTCGAGGATGGAAACTGATACGAAACTCAATTCTTGGACTCCCCGTTTTCGTATGTCTTGCTTGGGCCGCCATTAAAGTTCTGAACATGCCCGGCCTCATCGCGTTCGTTATTGTCCTGTGGGCCTCCCAATTTACCCTGGGAATCAGACTGCTACGCCACGCGCAAACACTTCAAGACGATCTCGACAAACAACACGCCATGTCCAGCCCTGAATTTCTAGATCATTCCTTCACGATTCACGACGAAAATCGGAAACTCTGACACACTCCCGACCGTATTGTTCTTGTGGAATAAAAAAAGCCCCGCGGTGACGCAGGGCTTTTATTATATTTGATGTTACTCGTCGGTTTGTTGGTCTTCGCCATCGGGGTTTTTGCCTTTGCCGAGGCGCGTACCGCGACGTTCGGACCATTTGCCCTTGCCGCGCAACAGAAGACGGATCGGCACTTCGGAAAACGGCATCACTTCGTGGAATCGGTTGAGCAGGAATCGCTCATAATTGTTGTCGAAGCTCTCGGTCGCGTTGACCATCAGCACGATTGTCGGCGGATTGGTGCTGACCTGCGAGGCGTAGAACACCTTCGGCGGTTTCGTGCCGGCCTTGTGGCTCGGGCCGCGCCGCTCGATGATCGAGCCGACAATCTGATTCAGTTCGCCAGTGCCCACGCGCGTGCTGGCCTGGGCGTGAACCTGTGCGGCGAGGGTCACCAGTGCTTTGACGTTGAGCCCTTCCGTGGCCGAAACAAACAGGATCGGCGCGAAGGTCAGCTGCTGGAACTCGCGTTCAATGTATTCGAGATAGTCATCCGGATCGGCGACGTCCCGCGCGAGGTCCCACTTGTTGATCACGAAAATCACGGGCTTGAATTCTTCCTGAATCACAGCCGCGAGGGTCTTGTCAAGTTGGCTCACCGGCAGCGACGCGTCGATCATAAACGCCGTCACATCCGCGCGGCGAACGCTCCGCAGGGCGCGGTGCTGGGAATACCATTCAATGTCATCATTCAGCGAGCGGTTGCGTTTCACGCCGGCGGTGTCGATCAGCGTCAGGCGCTGACCGTCAATTTCGAGTTTCACGTCGACGCTGTCGCGCGTCGTGCCGGGCGTGGACGAAACGATCACGCGATCCTCACCCGCGAGGGCGTTGGTGAGCGTGCTCTTGCCGGCGTTGCGCTTACCGATGATCGCGAGCTTGATGCCCTCGGCTTCGGGCTGGGCGGGCGGCAAGTGGCTCACGGCGTCGCGGAGCATGTCCAGCAACGCGTGCATCCCGCGCGCATGGTGGGCGCTGATGGGGTGCGGCTCGCCAAAGCCGAGCGAGTTCAGCTCGCCAATCTCGCCAAAGAGGCGCGCTTCGTCAATTTTGTTTGCCAGCAGAATCACCGGCGTTTCGAGGCGGCGCAGTCGGTCGGCAACTTCCTTGTCCAGCGGCTGAACGCCTTCGCGCGCGTCCACCACGAACAGGATCACGTCGGCATCTTCAATACCGAAATCGATCTGCTCTTCGACGTTCTCTTCGAGGCTGTGGCAGTCGACAATGCCGATGCCGCCTGTGTCGACCACTTCGACATACGGCGCGTCCTCGCCCTCGCCAATGCACAACGGAAACGAGATCCGGTCACGGGTTACCCCGGGGGTCGGATCCACAATCGAAATTCGCCGGCCGGCGAGGCAATTGAGCAAACTGCTCTTGCCTACGTTCGGGCGGCCCACAATGGCGACGACTGGTAAACTCATAGTGGCGGGACTATAGCAGAGAATGCGTTTTTTTGCAATGATCATCTTCAAATCGCGCGATTTTATGCACGGCTAACAAGTTTTTTTCTTTACAACTGGAGGGAAGGTCGGTATAGTTCCGCCTTGTAATTTTTTGCCCGAACGATGCACAGGACCTACACTGGACCGACACGGCCCCTGACCGCCCGACTGGATAACACGAATGAAAACCCAAGCCCCGCTATCCTTCCGCACACGCAAAAACCGCTTTTTGCCGAGCAGTAAGTTCACGCTCGCCGCGCTGTTGGTGTGCTGCGCCAACGCGCTGGGATCTGGCGATGCCAAGGCCCCCGGTGAGATCGACATGATCCACCGCATGATGATGCTCTCGATTCAGTTCGGCGCGATCATCTTCGCTGCGAAATTTTTCAACATGCTCTTTGAGCGCTTCAAAATGCCCGGCGTGCTGGGCGAGCTGTGCGCGGGGATGGTCATCGGCCCGTTCGCACTGGGACAAGTGGCGCTGCCGGGCTTTGCGGGCGGGCTCTTCGCACCGTTCTCGGCGGTCCAGGCCGTCAGCCCCGAACTCACCGGAATCGCGACGATTGCCTCGATCGTGCTACTCTTCGACGTCGGGCTCGAAACCGACCTCAAGCTGCTGATCCGCTATTCCTTCGCCGGGTCGCTCGTCGGCATCGGCGGGGTCGTCGCATCGTTCGCGCTGGGGATGGCTGCAATGTGGCTCTTCAGCGAGTCCATGCTCAACGAGCAGGTCGGCTTTTTCCACTACAAATGCCTGTTCATGGGTGTGGTCTCGACGGCCACCTCGGTCGGCATCACCGCGCGGATCCTCAGCGAGAAGCGCAAACTCGACAGTCCTGAAGGCGTGACGATTCTCTCTGCGGCCGTCATCGACGACGTAATCGGCATCATCATGCTCGCCATCGTCGCGGGCATCGCCCAATCCCAGCAGGCCGCCGAAGCAACCGGCGGCTCGACGGCTGTCAACTGGGGCCATATCGGAACCATCGGCGCCAAGGCCGTTGGGGTCTGGCTGGTCGCGACAGTGATCGGCATCGCCGCATCGCGAAAAATCTCGGTCCTGCTGAAGTATTTCGGCGAGCGCACCTCCATCGCCGTGATGGCGTTTGGCATGGCGCTGATCCTCGCGGGGCTCTTCGAAGAAGCGGGCCTGGCGATGATCATCGGCGCGTATGTCATGGGCCTGTCGCTCTCCCAGGCGGACATCTCCCACGTCGTCCGCGAGAAAATCCACTCCATCTACACCCTCCTCGTGCCGGTGTTCTTCTGCGTCACGGGCATGATGATCGACCTCACGGCGATGACCGACCCAAGGGTCCTTGCGTTCGGCGGGGTCTACACGGCGCTGGCGCTGATCGCGAAAGTCTTCGGCTGCGGGTTGCCGGCGATGCTGGCGAACTTCAATTTCCGCGGCGCGATGCGCGTGGGCTTCGGCATGGCGCCTCGCGGCGAAGTCGGCCTGATCGTCGCGTCGATCGGCCTGTCCAAGAAAATCCTCGATCCGGAACTGTTCGCGGCCGTCATCATCATGGTCGTCATCAACACCGTCCTCGCCCCGCCCGTGCTGGTGGGCCTGTTCAAAAGCCCCAAGCGCGGCACCCGCAAGGAAACCGCCCACGACGCCGACGAGGCCGAGCTGAACTTCGAGTTCCCTTCGATCCCGATGATCGAATTCTTCGTCACGCGCCTCACCCACATCTTCGAGCACGAGGGCTTTTTCTGCCACCTGCTCAACCGCAAGCAACGCCTGTGGCAACTGCGCAAAGACGCCGACGTCATCGAGTTTACCGCGATGGGGACCGAGCTGAATTTCACCTGCCCCAACCGCTGTGTGCGCTTTATTCGCGCGGCCATGCTCGAAGCCACCGCCGACGTGGAACACGCGGTGAAGAACCTCCGCAAACCGTTCGACTCGAGCGAGCTTCAAAGCGGCTCACTGGGTTCGGCGACCTGCGACAACGAGCAGACCCGCCAGCTGCGCCACTATCTCCAGCCGCGATTCATCAAGCCCAACCTCGCCGCGACGACCAAGGACGAAGTGCTCGTGGAACTCGTGGACCTGCTGATCGCCACTGGCCAGGTTGAAACCACCAGCCGTGACACCGTTTTGACCGCCGTGCGCGAACGCGAAGAATCGATGACCACCGGCATGCAATTTGGTGTGGCGATTCCCCATGGCCGCACCGACGCGGTCGACACGCTCGTCTGCGTTGTCGGCATCAAGCCCGACGGCATCGACTTCGCCGCACTCGACCAGCAACCCTCGACGATCTTCGTGCTCACCCTCTCGCCGGAACACAAACCCGCCCCGCACGTCCAGTTCATGTCCACGATCTCAACCGTCCTCGACGAGGCAGGCCGCGAAAAAATCCTCGCCGCAACCTCCGCCGACGAAGTCTTCCACATCTTCACCGGCGCGTAACAAAAACGCAACCCAACAGCAATACCGTTCCTACAGTACGAACTCGAGCAAATATTCGTGAAGGCGTGAGGCGGACAAAAAAACCGTTCCTACAGTACAAACTCCAATAAATATTCGTGGAGGCGTGAGGCGGACAAAAAAACCGTTCCTACAGTACGAACTCAAGTAAATATTCGTGGTTGCCGCCTTTGCCGAGGAGGACCGATTCGACGATTTGCGTTGGCGTGAATCCGATTTTTTCGAGTCCCGCATACACGCCGTCGATCACGGCCTGGGTTTGTTCCGCCGTCAGTGGCACGCGCTTGTCGCGCCGCTGGTTGGGATGCTGCTTGTCATATTCGAAGGTCGGCTTGAGCAGCGAGACGATCCGCCCGCCCGGCCGCACCCATTTCGCCGCGACGGGAATCACCTTCACCTGCGGCGTCCAGCCGACGTCGATCACGACCAAATCCACCGCCTCGGGCACGTCACAGTGCAGCACATTCGTGCGCTCCATCACCTCCACGCGCTCATGCTGGCGCATCGTCCACGCCAGCGCGCCATAGCCAGTATCCACGGCATAGACCTTCGCCGCGCCGCGCTGGAGCAGGCAATCGGTGAACCCGCCGACATTGCAGCCAAAATCCGCACACACCCACCCCGCCGGGTCGACGCCCATCGCGTCCAACGCCCCCGCGAGTTTTTTCCCTGCGCGTGACACATATTTGATTTCACTATTCGTTTCGTCGGTCATTTCAATGTCCCATGATTGCGGGGTCGTCCCTGCAAAAAAAATGGCCGGTGGAAAACCGGCCGGGGTTTGTCATTCAATTGGCTATGCTTCCGCGTCGTCGATTCCGTCCGCTTCCTCGAAGAAGGCGGAATCGTCAAATAAATCTTTCGGACCGTCATAGCCATCGCCGTCCTCTTCGTCATACTCGTCCACATCGTCGCCGTTGCTGAAGAGCGCCTTGAGGAAGTCGGGCGCTTCCTCCTCGGCCACCTCAACATCCGCGATATCGACAGCGTCCTCAAGCACAGACTCCTCCAGGCCACCCACCCCCGCCGCAGCAACGGCAGGTTCGTCGTCCTGGAAACTTCCCGTGGAGTCCAGCTCCGTCCCGAGCATCGGATCTTTCTCGTCGTCGTCGGTCACGTCGAGTTCTTCGTCGTCGGTCGCAATCGAGGCCGCATAGATATCAAGGTCGGAATGCTCGTCGATCAAAGACTTGGCTTCCTCCTCGTACTCTTCGTCGACCAGCATCGCAATGCCGTTCTCACTGCCTGGCCCGTCGTAATCCCGATCAGCCGTAACCTCAATCCCGTGGTCACTGAGAAGCTCAACAAGCTCCTCGGCCTCGGTGTTCGAAGTCGCGAACGCCGCGACAACCTGTGTTTCATATTCCGCCATGGTACAACTCCTTCATGATCCCTTGTGGTCCTACTATCATTCTCCCTCCCAGCGCGATAATTTCAACTAAATTTTCCCCTCGAAATGATCTTCTTTTTTTCTCCATTCCACGCCTTGAACCCAGCGCGGTTCATGGTACAATGTACGGAATGATGACTCCACGATCACAACTCGGCAATGAACTGCATGACGCGGCGAGCGATTTGCTCGAACGGGTCGATGCGGCTGTGGCTCAGGCAGACTGGTCAAGCTTCACCGACCTGATTGACATGGTCCTCGATGCCAAGCGTTCATTCGTCTCTGGCGCGGGGCGCAGCGGGCTCGTCGCGCGCATGTTCGGCATGCGATTGATGCACGCGGGCATCACCGCGCACATCCCCGGCGAAACGATCACCCCCGCCGCGGCCGAGGGCGACCTGCTCGTGGCGATCAGTTGTACCGGCTCGACCGGCTTTACCGACTATCTCGCCCAGCGCGCCAAAGAATTCGGCGCGAAGGTCTGCGTGATCACCACCGAGGCCGACTCGCCTCTGGCAAAACTCGCCGACCACGTCGTGACCATCCCCGTCGACGTCAACGACATCGTCCTTCGCGCGGCCGTGTTCGAACATACCGCCATCGTCTGTCTCGATGCGGTGTTCAACATCCTCTCCGAGCGATTCCATGTCGACAACAACGTCTTCCGCTCGCGCCACGCGAACCTCGAATAGTCGCCGCGAAACCAACCCACGATCCATATCCCCAACCACGGAACCAGTATGTCCTACTTCAAATCCAACATCGATGCCATGACGCCCTACGTCCCCGGCTTCCAGCCCGGGCCCGAAGCGATCAAGCTCAACGCCAACGAGAACCCCTACCCGCCGTCGCCCAAGGCGTGGGAAGCGCTCGCGCACATCTCCGACGACGAGCTGCGCGTTTACCCCGACCCCACGGGCGCGGTGTTTACTGCCGCCGTGGCCGAGACCCTCGGCGTGCCCCAATCGCGCGTCCTCGCGGGCAATGGCAGTGACAACGTTCTCGCGGCCGTCATCCACGCCGCCGGCGGACCCATCGCGATCCCCACGCCAACGTTCCCCTACTACGAAACGCTTTCGCAAGTCGAAGGGGCCGAGATCATCGAAGTGCCCACCGACGAGAATTTCCGTGTCGACTTCGACGCCCTCGCCGAGGCCAACGCGGCGGTGACCTTCCTCGCCAATCCCAACAATCCCACGGGCGTGCTCGAACCGCTCGAAGCCATCGAAGCGCTCGCCCGCAAACTCGACGGGCTGCTGGTGGTCGACGAAGCGTATTACGATTTCTGCGGCGTCACGGCCCTGCCCCTCGTGGACACCTGCGACAACGTCATCGTCACGCGCACACTCTCGAAGGGCTATTCGCTCGCGAGCCTGCGCATGGGCTTTGCCATCGCGCAAGAGCCGATTCTTGAAGCGCTGTTCAAGGCGATGGAAATCTACAACGTCTCGACCACAACGCTGCTGGCGGGCGCGAGAGCCTTCGTCGATCAGGACCACAAAAACGCCAACGCCGCGAAAATTCTCGCCACACGTGAGGCCCTCGCCGCCGAGCTGACCACCCGCGGATGGGACGTCGTGCCCTCGGGCGCGAATTTCCTTCTCGCCGCGCCGCCAGAGAGAAATGCCGAAGCGGTCTACGAACGGCTCAAGGAACGCGGCATATATGTCCGATACTTTAAACAGCCCCGGCTTGCGGACTATCTTCGCATCGCCGTGGGGACCGACGAACAAACCGCGGCCGTCTTGGCGGCCCTGTAACTACATAGACTAGAAAGCCACCCATGCCACGCACCGCTGACATCACACGCAAAACCAACGAAACCGACATCACCCTTTCGCTGAATCTCGACGGCACTGGCGCCGCCGACATCCACACCGGCGTAGGGTTTCTCGACCACATGCTCGACCATCTCGCACGCCACGGGTTGATCAATTTGTCCGTGCGCGCCGAGGGCGACCTGCACATCGACGACCACCACACCGTCGAAGACATCGCGATCTGCCTCGGGGAGGCGTTGGAAAAAGCGCTCGGCGACAAGGCCGGCATCAACCGCTATGGCCACGCTCGTGTGCCGATGGACGAAACCCTCGCCGACGTCACGCTCGACCTGTCCGGCCGCGCGCACGTGGTGTGGGACGTCGAATTTGCCACGGGAAAAATCGGCACGATGGACTCGCAACTCATCGAGGAATTCATCGTCCGTTTCGCGAATGTCGCAAAGATGAACCTCCACGTCAGCGTCCCCCACGGCCGCAACGACCACCACATTGCCGAGGGCATTTTCAAGGCACTCGCCCGCGCGCTACGCAGCGCAATGGAAATCGACCCGCGACGCGGAACCCAAATCCCGTCCACCAAAGGCGTGATCTAACGGCATCCCCCCGTCCGAGAAGTGTGTGCAAACAATACCGCAAGCAATCTCGCCTTTAACGCCGAAGGCGCGGCCAGGACGTGGGACACACGACAGAATAGTCTCCCATCATGCAATATGGCAAGCCGCCCAGCGCCGAAGGCGCGGCAGTCGATAGCCGGGGGCGTAAGCCCCCGGAAAAGGTGCCCCCAAGCTCGAGCCCCGAAGGGGCGGCAGAAAGCAAGCAATGAGTTTTTCTGACATCAATTTTCATGTTGTCTATGCCACAAAGGGGCGAAAGCCCTTTCTTGACAAAGAAACAATCCAACGTCTTGCCGATTATTCAGGCGGCATCATTCGAAAGGCTGGCGGTGTACTTCTTGCTGCAAATGGGACAGCCGATCATCTACACCTACTCCTTGCCCTTCAACCAACTTGTACACCAGCAGAAGTCATCCGTGACATCAAAGCAAATTCCTCGCGGTGGATTCATGAGACCTTTCCAGATAACTCAGATTTCGCATGGCAAGATGGATATTCCATTTTTTCGGTTTCCCAATCGGTTGTTCCCAATGTTGTTTCCTATATTCAGACACAACCAGACCATCACAAACGAATGTCATTTCAGGACGAATTGCGAAGCTTGTTGGACCGACATGAAATTGAATACGACGAACGATACCTTTGACCGGTTCTCTGCCGCCCCTTCGGGGCTCAACTCATTTAGCAACTCTACCGGGGGCTTACGCCCCCGGCTATCAACTGACGGCCCTTCGGGCCTAACTACAATCGTCCAACAGGACATAAATCGCTCTTTGGGCAAAAAACACAAAACAATACAATATCTCCCAACACAAACACGCCCTACAATTCATCAGACCCATGATCGACCCCAACGACCTTGCCAGCCAGTTCGCTCTGCACCTCCGTTCCATCGGACAGTGGTCGAAGTATGAACGCATCTACCGCATCACAATCCTCGTCGGCGAGCGCTACCAGGTGGACCCGGCCGAACTGAAAACCGCCATCGTCGCCGAACTGAAAAAACAATGGACGGCCGAACTCGACGGCGCGGTGATCGAAATCGTCAACGCCACCGCCGGCATGCAATTTGAACACCCCCAAACCGGCCTCCAACACACCGCGACCGGATGGGAACTTTTCCTGCTCGACTTCGACGGCTCCGAATTCTAACTTCGATTGTTTACTTTGCGTCGAGGTGGGTGAGGAGCTGACGGCAGAGGCTGTCTTGGAATTTTTTCGCATCCGCGCCCGAGCGGATGTCCCGCGTGAGGATGCTGAACGAATAGATCGGTTTACCGCCGGGCTTGTCGAGGAGATAGCCACTGAGGCAACTCACTCCGTTGATGTAGCCGGTCTTGGCGACGATCCGGCCAGCGATGTCGGTCATGCGCTTTTTCAGCGTTCCACTTTCGCCCGATTTCGCCATCGCGCCGCACAGGAGTTCCCAATAGCAGCGCGTCGTTGCGCCGGAAAGCACGGTCGTCATCGCCTCGGGCGTGACCGCGTTTTCTCGGCTAAGCCCGCTGCCGTCGGCGACGGTGAGCGCGCCGGGCTTGAGTTTGAACGTCGTGGTCAGCGTGGTGGTCATCGCCTTGGCGCTGGCGGCGAACGTTCCCCCGCCGGCATTGAGAACGACGCACTCGGCCGCGAGATTGAAGCTGTGTTGCAGGCTCTCCTTGAGGACGGTCGCGCCGCTGCGCGTTGTCGTGGCGAGCTTGGTCCACTCCGTTTTTTCCGCGTCGGCTTCGGCCACCTCTCCCACCGCGGCGACCTTCAGTCCGGCCTTGTCCAGCCGACCCGCAACCACCCGCGCGAGGCGGATCCGCGGATTCTTGCATGGCGAGAGCAGCACATCCCCGCCGGCGACCTTCGCCGTCCCGCGCACCGTCAGCACGCTTTCGTCATTTTCACCGCGAATGGAAAACACATGCCGCGACCCGGTTTTGACCTGATCGACCACGCGGATAAACCGCCCGCTCGTCGGCGTCACATCGGGAACCAGCTTGCCGCTAGCCGTCTTGACAAACGTCACGCCATAGCAGTTGTAGTAAAAACTCGCGCTCGCGACGGGCGCGCCATAGTCGTGGGGCTTGTAGCGATCCAGCCACGTCGGCGGATAGACCCCGCCAAGGCGATTCATCACCAACACGCGGGAAATTTTCGTCATGCCCGCCTCTTTTGCGGCCGCGCCCCACGCGTCAACCTCCGCGTAGACACTTTTCTTCTCGCGCTTGGCCGCGTAGGGATCTCCCAGAAGCGGATCAAAATCGCCAACGATCAGCAACTCGTCGCCGCGCCGATAGACCTCGGTCTGGAACGTGCCCTCGTGACTTTTTTTCTCCAGCCAGAAAATCGCACCGAGCAGCTTCTGGTTACTCGCGGGAATAAACGCTTCCGTCGCTCGATAGGCGTACAGGCTCTTGCCGGTGGAAATCTCCCGCACGCTCACCCCGGCCGGGCCGCCGGTCTTGCTCGACTCGAACTGCCCGACAATCGCCGCGAGCTTTGTCTGAATTGACGGGGTCGGTTTCGACGCAGGTTTGCCCGCCGCCGTCTGCGCCACACACACATTCGCCGAGCATACTACATAAAGAAGCACTGCCGCGATCCGTCGCCTCAATGTCATTCGATCCGTCATGCCTTCAATTCTACCCATCATCGCAGAAAATGCAACCGCCCTCTGTGACCGAAAAAATTACGTTTGTACAATTTCTTTCAACCCTTTGATATTGAATGGTATTACCAAATCGTGTATGTATAGTAGATTGCCTCGCTGGCCAATGGCGGCTGGGAGGTTTTTCGCACATCCACAAGGAGACGATCATGGCCAAGAAAAATGAAATCCTCAGCCGCAAACTTCGTATGGGTATGGTCGGCGGCGGTCCGACTGCCTTCATCGGCGAAGTCCACCGCAAAGCGATCCGCTTGGACGGCGAGATCGAACTCGTCGCTGGCGCGTTCGACATCGACCCCAAGCAATCCCGCAAAATGGGACGGATGCTCTATCTGCCCAAGAAGCGCGCCTACAACACCTATCAAGACATGATCGCGGGCGAATTGGCGCTGCCCGTCGGCGAGCGCATCGACTTTGTTTCGATCACCACGCCCAACAGCTCGCACTTCCCCATCGCCAAGGCGTTCCTCGAAGCGGGCTTCCACGTCGTCTGCGAAAAGCCGATGACCATGGACGTCAAAGAGGCCGTCAAGCTGAAGGAAATCGTCAAGAAGACGCGCAAGATTTTCATGCTGACCCACACCTACACGGGCTTCCCGATGGTCAAGCTCGCGAAAGACCTCGTCGCCGACGGCAAGCTCGGCAAAGTTCACAAGGTGATCGTACAGTACCACCAGGGCTGGCTGATGCGCGCGCTGGAAAAGAGCGGCCAACAACAAGCCGCCTGGCGCACCGACCCCAAGCAGGCTGGCGCGGCCGGCTGCATGGGTGACATCGGAACGCACGCGGCGAACCTCGCGGAATATGTGTCCGGCCTGTCGATCAAGGAACTCTGCGCGGACCTCACCCCGTTTGTCAAAGGGCGCAAGCTCGACGACGACGGCAATGTCCTGCTCCACTTCAACAAGGGTGCCAAGGGCGTGCTCACCGCGTCGCAGGTTCAGGTCGGCCACGACAACGACCTCGCGATTTGGGTCTATGGCGAAAACGGTTCGCTGGAATGGCACCAAGAGCACCCCAACCAACTCCTCGTCAAGCCCATCGACGCGCCGAAGGAAATCTGGGAACGCGGCAATGGCTATGTCGAAGCGGCATCCCCGGCTGCTGCGAAAAACTCGCGCCTGCCCGGCGGCCACCCCGAAGCCTACATCGAAGCGTTCGCCAACCTCTATATGCGCGCAGGCGAAGCGATCCGCGCACGCGTCGCGGGCAAAAAGGCTGACCCGCTCTCGCTGGACTTCCCCACCGTCACCGATGGCGTTTCGGGCATGAAGTTCATCGAAGCCGTCGTGAAATCCAAGGGCAAATGGACCAAGATCAAATAACGTCCCTGTTCCGCAGAACACGATCGACCTCATTAGACAACAACACACACTCTTTCAAGGAGATTCAATTATGGCACGCAAAGTGACACTCTTTACCGGACAATGGGCAGACCTGCCCATCGAAACGATGTGCGAGATGGCCGCGGACATGGGCTATGACGGCCTGGAGCTGGCGACGTGGGGCGACCACTTCGACGTCGACAAAGCCGCGAAGTCCAAGAAATATTGCGCCGACCACCGCGCTCTGCTGGCCAAATATGGCTTGGGCTGCTGGTCGATCAGCACCCACCTCCAGGGCCAGCTGGTCTGCGACCCCAACACCGACGCACGCAGCGACCAGTTCGCGCCGGCCTCGGTCGCGGGCGATGCCGAAGCCAAGCGCAAGTGGGCGGTCAAGACGATGAAGAACGCCGCACGCGCCGCGAAGAACTTCGGTGTCAAGGTCGTCAACGGCTTCACCGGCAGCTCGATCTGGCACATGGTCTACAACTTCCCGCCGGCATCCCAGGCCGAGATCCAGGGCGGCTTTGACTACTTCGCAAAAATGTGGACGCCGATCCTCGACGTCTTCAAGACCAACAAGATCAAGTTCGCGCTGGAAGTCCACCCGACCGAAATCGCGTTCGACATCCACTCCACGCGCCACGCGCTGGCTGCGATCAAGAACCACTCCGCGTTCGGGTTCAACTTCGACCCCTCGCACCTGTTCTGGCAGGGCGTGGACCCGGTGAAGTTCATCCAGGCGTTCCCCAAGAAGATTTTCCACGTCCACATGAAGGACGCGGCGATGCAGCTCGACGGCGAGTCGGGCGTGCTCGGTAGCCACCTCGACCTCGGCGACCCGCGTTGCGGCTGGATGTTCCGCAGCCTCGGCCACGGCGAAGTCGACTTCGAAGGCATCATCCGCGCGCTGAACACGATCAAGTACAAAGGCCCGCTGAGCGTGGAATGGGAAGACGCCGGCATGGACCGCGTCGAAGGCGCCATCGAAGCGTGCGACTTTGTCCGCGCCGTGGACTTCACCCCTTCGGACATCGCGTTCGACGGCCAATTCGACAAGTAGCCATTGTGGTGCGGGCCTCCAGCCTGCATCGAACAATGTTGAAACTGTGCAGGGAAGAAACCTGCACCACAAGAAGCCCGGGCACACGCTCGGGCTTCTTTGTGTTCTGGAAAGGCATTCTATCCTGTAGGGGCACGGCATGCCGTGCCCTGCGAAACATGCAAAAACACAAAAACGCCATAAGCGAAACCCCCACAAAATAGAAAACAGATTGGGCGAAAGATTTTTCGCCCCTACAAGAAAAATACGAAGAAACATGGGCACGGCATGCCGTGCCCCTACAAGGAAGAATTTTCCTTCGGGTACAAACCCATTCACCATACATTTCCCCTTGGTCATTCTGCCGAGACGCTCTGCTTCGTCGGCCACAATGGTCTGATGGATACGAAGATTGGCCCGCTGCCCAAAGCGAAATTCATCACGCCCGCAATCATTTTCGCCTGCCAGTCGGATCGGTACTTTCGGCCGTTGCTGGGGGAACTCCGCTGCAAGCTGATCACGAGCACCTTCAGCAACATGGCCCCCGAGGCGTACATCCTCGACGCGTCCCTGCGCGCCTGGGCCAACAATCAACCCGAACCGGAGATCCGCCAAGCGGCGGCAGCGGCCTATGCGAAATATCAGTCCTGCTCCCTTCGCGCCGCCCAACGCCTCTTCGGCGTACGCTGATTCCACAACCACAAAAAAAAAGCCCGGGCATTTGCTCGGGTTTTTTCATGGTCTCTACACGTGCTCCAGGACGGGCTCTGCTTTGACCTCAGCCGGGGGCTTGGGTTTGGTGGGTGGATTGACTGGCCTCATCGCGGGTTTCGCGGCTGGCGGCTTGGGAGTAGCGGTTGGCTTGTCTGGTTTGAGTTTTCTTTTGGGCGCATCGGGGTGCGCCAGAAGTTTCATCTTCGCGTTGATGGTTTCCTTGCCGCGGCGATATGAAACGGCAATCGTCTCACCCACTTTGTGCTTGGCGAGCGCAGCCTTCACCTCTGCCGTGGTGGACACGGCCTTGCCGCCAAATCTGACAAGAACGTCCCCCACCTTCAGCCCCGCCTTCGCGGCGGAACTCTTGGGAACGACGCGCGTAATTGTCAGTTTGTTTCCGACAGAGTCCGTAGCGAGGCCCACATACGGCTTGTCGGCGGCGGGGTGCGGCGGGACACGCGGATCGCTATATGAGGCCGGACGGGCCATCAACGTCAGCTTGCCGTCATTATATTTCTTCCCGCGGCGGAAGCGAATTGCAATCGTATCGCCCACCTCATGTGCCAGCAATACGGCCGTCATATCCATCTGATCATAGATCGTCTGGCCCGCAAGCCCCACGAGTACATCGCCAACCCGCAGGCCAGCCTTGGCCGCAGAGGACTCGGAAACCACTCGGGTAATCTTCAGCCCGTCGACCTCCTGATCGGTTCCGAGGCCCATGAACGGCCCGTTCGCGCCGATGGTCATCTTCGGCGCATGTTGCAAAATCAGCCAGGTGCGCCACTCGACCTCAATCGTCTCAATCGGTTTGCCGAACACTTTTTCCCACGTCTTTTGGCCGGTCTTATCTTCATCCGGATAGGCAGTGCGGAACGTGTCATACCACTCGCGCAACTTGCCGTGATGATGCAGATAGGCCATCATGAACCGCGACGCAGAATAGTGGAAGCCCGGGCTACGCATAAAATCGCCATGGCTGAGTTTCATAATTTTCAGGAGCACGCCCGACTTGTACCTTTTGAGATAGGGACGCAAATGGTGCAAGCGCTCCGAGTTGCCCGGGACCAGCTTGCCCTTGGCGTCGAACGTCGATCCTTCGCACAGCGTCGCGAGCCCCTCCGCTACCCAGATCGGGTGCATGCCCTTGCCCTCGCGGCCTTCGATGTCCGCAAAGTGCAGCGCGTGGGTGAACTCGTGACGCATCACCATTCCCAGCTGGCGCGCAACAAGCACGCTGGTGCTGGGATTGTAGTACCCGCCGATATCCCCCATGTCTTCGGAACTTTTGGTCTTGGGAATAATCACCGTCACATAGCGCTCGAACCGATTGCGGAACATCACCTTCCACATCATTTGGGCGCGCTGGGTGAGCTGGCTTTTGAGAGCGTCGAGGGTCTGGCGGTCGATGTTCGTCGCGAAGACCAGCTTGTTTTCGTGATCCACCTCAATGAGATAATCCTCGCCATATTTCTTGCGAAGGTCCGCTTCGATTCGCTCGGCGCGTTTGCGGTGAATTTCGTCGCGCATCGAAACGATTTCGGAAAACTCTTTCGTGTCACGCAGCGAGCGGAGGTCTTCGTCACGCTCCATGTGGCGGATGCCATCATACCCAAGATCCACCGCGCGGCGGAGGCACTTGAATGCGCTGGGCGCTTTGTCCAGGCGGGAATAGATGCACGCCAGATTGTACCAATGCGTGCCGTTTTTGGGGCTGAGGCGGATCAGTTGCATCGCGACCGTCTTGGCCTCGTCATACTTCTTGTCCTCGAACAGGCCCATGAGTTTCACGACCAGCTTCCCCTCGAGAAGCTCTGCGACACGCGCCTTGCGGGCATCGGCACGGCCAACCAAATCATCCGGCGCGGGAATTCCCGAAATCGGCGGCGGCGTCACTTCCGGACGACCCTTCGCGACGGGTGCGGCGGGTGCGGTGGGTGTTTTTTTGGGAGCGTCCTTGGCGGTCTTGGCGGCCTTGGGCGGAGCTGCGAATAGCGAGACCGACAGCATACAAAGCAACAATGCCGTCAACAACAAGCCACGTCGGAATGAGTTCATCCATTTCATCGAGTCTCTCCGTTACAGTATATCCACCTCGCGAAGGACCTGCGCCGCTTTGACAACGAACCCACATCGGGCGTCGAAGGGACACAGGTATAATCGCTCTTCTCATAATAAACACTCAATCCGCAAAAATCTCCCTTCAAAATTGAAAAACAACAGATTCTCTTGATAGTCCCTCCAAAATCGGCCTCTCCGAAGACTCACACGCCTCGCCCATCGGTGAGTTATTTTCATTCGCCAACGAAATAATTATCCGAAAATTGGAACAATCGCCTCTCGTCTGCATTATACTGTCAGACACCAATCCAAATGGGCGACCCTGCGCCGCCCTCAACGCCTTTGCCAGAAAGACAATCCCATGCGCCGAATCGCCCTCCCCCTCCTCGCCTTGCTCCTGCTGAGTTCTGCTACACTGGCATCTCTGTCTTCTGCCAAAATTTTGCCCACGCCCAAATCGGTCGTGATGAGTGAAGGCCGCTTCACCATCCCTGCCCAGGCTGACGTTGCCAAGATTGCCAAGGCGACCGTCGACAAAACCCTCGCCGCAGAAGCCTACACGCTTTCGATCACACCCAAGGCGATCACCATTACCGGCGGGAGCGATACGGGCGTGTTCTGGGCGACGCAATCGCTCCTGCAGCTCGTCGAGACCGACAAAGCCGGCAAGCGCACCATCGCCTGTCAAACCATCACCGACGAGCCGACCTACCGCTGGCGCAGCTTCATGCTCGACTCCGGCCGGCAGTACCAAACCATCGCGCACCTCAAGAAAACCCTCGACTGGATGGCGCGCTACAAACTCAATATTTTCCACTGGCACCTCACCGAGTCCGACGGCTGGCGCATCGAAATCAAGTCCCAGCCCAAGCTCACCGAAATCGGATCGAAGGTCTCCACGGGCAAAGAGCAACAGGGGTTCTACACGCAGGCTGAAATCCGCGAGGTCGTCGCCTATGCCAAAGCGCGCCACATCACCATCGTCCCCGAGATCGATCTCCCCGGCCACGCTTTTGCGCTGATGGCGAGCTATCCCGAATTTTCCTGCAAGGGCACCGTCGACCCCAAGGCCACCGACAAAAAAACACGCATGAATCCCATCGTCTGCGCGGGCAAAGCCGAGGCCGACAACTACAAATTCCTCGCCTCGATCCTCAACGAAGTGTGCGACCTGTTCCCCAACTCGCCCTACATCCACACCGGCGGCGACGAAGCACCAAAAGCACACTGGGACCAATGCCCCTCCTGCCAGGCGCTCCTCAAGAAGCACAACCTCAAGAATATGCACGAGTTGCAGATCCACTTCACCAACCGCATCGCCGCGATTCTCAAAGCCCGCGGCCGAAAAGCAATCTGCTGGGACGACGTCATCGCCAAAAATGGCGGGCCGAAACTCGCCGACAACGTCGTGGTCAACTGGTGGAACTACCGCGCGCGAAAAGACCGCATGGTCTTCAAGGCGCTGGAGATGGGGCGCGAAGTGATCCTCAATCCCAACAACTACACCTACCTCAACTTCCCCATCTCACCCTACAGCGTCTACGGCAAGGGGCGCACATTCGGCATGGCCAAGTGCTACACGGAAAACCCCGCCGCCATCGGCATGAGTGACAAAATTACCGACGAACAACGCAAGCTGATCCTCGGCATGGGCGCGAGCCTCTGGACCGACGGCAACCTCATGCAGGCATTCCTCGACATCCGCACCTTCCCGCGGATCTTTGCGATGTCGGAGTTGATGTGGCACGGTAAACCAGCGGCAAGCCTGGAGGACATGCAGAAACTCGCCGACGCGCAAAAGCCCTGGCTCAAAGCCAACGGCTACGTCTCTGGCCGGGCGGAAGAATCCGACGGGCCGACGATCCTCCCCGAAGGATACACCGAGAAACTCAAACCCGCGAAAAAAACAGTCCCCCGCAAAACCAGGAAGAAAAAAGCCGCCAAATAACCCGCTACTCCCAAATCCGAAGAATAAGAAACCACCCCAAATACAACGGACACAGGAGCCCATGTTCCTGTGTCTTTTTTTAACTTCTAATTTCGACCTGATTTTAGGAATTCTCCCCCTTGTATTGATCCACGGAATCGCGTAATATCGAAAATCCAAGATCTGCAACAGGGTCATATTCAAGAACATTATTCCCTTTTCCTCAAAGGAGACGCCATGTCGGAATCCGATTCACAACCCCGTAAACCGAAACGCAACGACTCGCCCGCCCCGACCCGCCGCCAACTTCTTCAATCGGTTGGAGCATTGGGTGCGGCCGGTTTGCTCGGCTCGTCGATTGGTTGCTCCAGTGCAGACCAAGGCCTCGCCGCCAGCACCGTCCGAAGCGCTAGCTCCAAAGACTCGATGTTCAAAAACAGCAGCATCTTCTTCGGCGATTTCCACAACCACACCGAGTGCGGCTATGCGAGAGGCTCGCTGGAGCGCTCCTTCAAAATTGCGCGCAGCCACCTCGACTTTTTCGCCTCCACTCCCCACGGCTGGTGGCCCGACATCGGCACCTACGAGAACAACATCGAACGGAAATGGCTCAACGGTTTTAACGTCGTCAACAAGCAATACCCCGAGGTTCTCCGACTTGTCAACCGCTTCAACAAGCCGGGTAAGTTTGTCGCCATGGCGGGCTTTGAATGGCACTCCACCCACTGCGGTGACTACCACATCATTTTCCCGAACACCAAAGTCGCCGAGTATACGCGCTCCAAGACTCTCAAAGAGTTTCAGAAGTTTGCGAAATCCAAAGGTGCGCTGCTGATCCCCCACCACCCCGCCAACAAGATCGGCCACCGCGGCCTGGACATTTCAAAGCGCGACCCCGAAGTCTCGCCCGTGCTGGAAATGTTCTCGGAGTGGGGCAATGCCGAACATGACCGCGCGCCCTCGCCCTATGTCCGCCACACCGAAGGAAGCCGCTGGACGCAAAATACCCTGCAACATTTCCTCAAGAACGGGCATCGCATGGGCGTGGTCGCCAGCACCGACGACCACCTCGGTTTCCCGGGTGGCTATCGCGAAGGGCTCGCTGCGATTATCGCCGACGAGCTGACGCCCGAGGCAATCCTCGACGCACTGCGCAACCGCCGATGCTACGCCGTCAGCGGCGACCGGATCAAGATGAAGTTCCACTGCAACGATCGGCCGATGGGACAAGAGCTGGACTACACGCGAAAACGCAAACTCGAAATGTCCGTGGAAGGCTGGGACCAGGTCGACCGCGTCGAGCTTCTCAAGAACAACCGCGTGATCGCGCGCAATTTCCCCATGGACCGCGAGCCCTCCGCCCAATGCTGGAACGAGCCGGTGATCTTCCGGTTTGAATATGGCTGGGGCCCCTGGCCGGCACTGGACATGACCCGCGTATGCGATTGGGATTTCGAGATCTTCTTCGAAGGTGGCAAAATTCTCGAAGCGCTTCCGTGCTTCCAGTCTGGCCCGTTGGAAGAAAAACGTCTCGACGAAGTGGTCAAGCAAACGGCCACCGGCGTTCACATTCGCTCGTTCACCGCACTGCGCCAGCAATTCGAGGACATCTCGACCAAGGCAATGGTCATGAAACTCCAGGCCAGCCCCGAGACCAAAGTCACCATCAAAACCACCCTGCCGACCAAGGTGACCATGACCAAAACGTTCGCCGAGTTGGCTGAAAGCAACGACATGTTCTTCAGCGGCGACTTCCCCAAGGAGTCGGCAATGCTGCACCGCCTGACCTTTGCCGACCACTGGCGAACGAACTTCACCGTGGACGACACCGGCGACGGCAAACAGGACGACTGGTACTACGTCCGCGTTGTCCAGGCCAACGAACAGTACGCTTGGTCGAGCCCGATCTGGGTCAACAAGCGCTAACGACAACCCTGCCCATCACACACAAAAAGCCCGACAGAAAATTCTGCCGGGCTTTTTTATGTCTACAATTCGGAGGACGTTTTAGCCGGTTTCGGGCAGGAACGTGGGAACGCTGACACCGTTCATCGGCTGGTACTCGCCGCGGACCTGGCCGAGAGCGACTTCATAGTTTTTCGCGCCCCAGCTGTAGGAGGTTTTCACCAGCTCTTCACATGCAACTGGAAGCATGTAGGCCATCGTAAGGCCTTTTCGAAGCTGGAGTTCAGTCAACATGAGCGCAGCGGCCTGAGCTTCGGTGCGGGACGCGCACGGCCCGACCATCCGGCAGCCGGGATGTTCGCAAGAAACGGCGAAGCCTTGGATGGCGCCCGCAGCATCTTCATAGACCGACACATGCCAGCACTCGTGAACGTTTTCAATGAAATAGCGGATGTCATTCGGCCGTTTGATTCCGGCGACTTCAAACTCAACAGCGACCATCGCGTCTACATCGTCCAGCGTCGCCTCGCGAACGAACTCTTGGCCGTCGGCCGTCGCGTCCAGCCCGGTTTCGGGAACGGTGAGCCACATGCCCTGGAACAGGACGCGCGGGACAAACCCGACGCGGTTGTAGAGCGAGAACGAGTCGGTATTGCGGCCACTGGAGACCAAGCGCATGGGCTTGCCCGCTTCGTCGGCACGCTTGGTAGCTTCGCGGAGCATGGAACTGGCGACGCCGCAGCCGAAGTAGTTCGGGTGAACGTTCATGATCCCCAGCGAGATGTGGGTTTCGCGCGGGTGCAAGAACACCGACCCCGCCAAGCAGCCATTGTCTTCGTTGACTGCGACGAGATTCTCTCCGGCATCGAGGGTTTCATAGACATCAAAATAAATTGACGTACTGTTGGGGCCGTCGGGGAACACGGCCGGGTTGCCGTTCATCTGGAACCAGTAGTTCGTCGACACGCAAATCAGCTCGGCCACTTCGGCGCGGTCGGATGGCTGCATTGCGCGAACGGTAATTTTTGGACGCTTGGACATGAGGAACTCCTTTTTGGGGTAGGTGGAAAATCAAGTGATATCGCAATACTCCATCTTCGGGCAAATTCTGAATTTGCATAAGGAGTATCGAGGCAACAAATTGTAACAAAACAGCATTCGAATTCAATGCACTAAATCTGTGAATTCGCATCTTAATCTACAGATCATCTATTTCTGACACCTTCCCTCCATTTCCCTCTTTCTCTTTCCCCTTTCTCCTCTTTCTCTTTTCCCCAATCTTCCTCCCCTGGCTGCCCCAAGACCTCTGGCGCTCGGAACCGCGCAACGCGCACTGGGTTGGGGGAAGATTGCGAGGGTTCTGCGTTGGCGAAACAAGACTGGCAAGGAAGGCGAGTGAAGAAGCCCTTTATGGGCTTTTGAATGAGCATGACGAAGACAGACGAAGTTGCAAGCAGCAACAAGACCGCAAGATTCCCCCAATCCAGTGCGCATAAAAAAAGGAGCCTCGAAGGGGTTACCCTCCAAAGGCTCCATATAAACCGGCGATCACCTACTCTCCCGCGATCGCAGTACCATCGGCCGTTAGGACTTCACTTCTGTGTTCGGTATGGGAACAGGTGTTTCCCCTAACGTATCATCACCGGCAAACCGAATGTTGCGCTGTCGCACAACATTCAGAAATTTTTACATCAAGTCCATTTCCCGAAGGATCAAAGTCACCCGGTATTCGGATGCATTTGGGACTTGACATGAATATGAAAAGCATAGGATTAGAGATGAGAAAACGAGCTCTTGAATCGAAATTGTCTTATTTTGATCAGCAGCAGTATGCCCGGGGGCACACGACAAATGTGATCAAGCGATTGTCCGTTAGTACCAGTCAGCTAAACTGCTCTCACAGCTTACACATCTGGCCTATTAACCACCTAGTCTTGATGGGGACTCTCGCGAATAAATTCGCATGGAACGCTAATCTTGTGGTTGGCTTCCCGCTTAGATGCCTTCAGCGGTTATCCGTTCGTAACTTAGCTACCCAGCGGTGCTCTTAGCAGAACAACTGGTGCACCAGAGGTTACTCCTTCTAGGTCCTCTCGTACTGAAGAAGAATCCACTCAACGTTCCTACGCCCACGGAAGATAGGGACCGACCTGGCTCGCGCCGGTCTGAACCCAGCTCGCGTACCTCTTTAATTGGCGAACAGCCAAACCCTTGGGACCGCCTTCAGCCCCAGGATGAGATGAGCCGACATCGAGGTGCCAAACGACTCCGCCGCTATGGACGCTCGGGAGTCATCAGCCTGTTATCCCCGGAGTACCTTTTATCTGTTAAGCGATAGCCCTTCCACACGGGACTACCGGGTCACTAATCCCTGGTTTCCCACCTGCTCGACTTATAAGTCTCGCAGTCAAGCTCCCTTGTGCATTTACACTCTGCGCACGATTGCCGACCGTGCTGAGGGAACCTTTGGACTCCTCCGTTACTCTTTGGGAGGAAACCGCCCCAGTTAAACTGCCCGACAAGCACTGTTCCTCGCCCAGCTTCATGGGTTTCGAGGTTAGACGATTCATAGCAGAAGGGTGGTATTTCAAAGTTGACTCCCTGACATCCTGAAATGCCAGATCAAAGCCTCCCACCTATTCTACGCATCTGATACAAAGCGCCAATACCAGCCTGCAGTAAAGGTTCACGGGGTCTTTCCGTCTTTCCGCGGGTACGCGGCATCTTCACCGCGTCTGTAATTTCACCGAGTCCGTTGTTGAGACAGTGCGGAAGTCGTTACTCCATTCATGCAGGTCGGAACTTACCCGACAAGGAACTTCGCTACCATAGGACCGTCATAGTTACGGCCGCCGTTTACCGGGGCTTTAGTCGCCAGCTTCACCCGAGGGCTAACCAGCTTCCTTGACCTTCCGGCACCGGGCAGGAGTCAGTCTCTATACGTCCTCTTACGAGTTTGCAGAGACCTGTGTTTTTGATAAACAGTCGCTACCGCCATTTCTCTGCGCCCTCCCTTTCCAACATAAATGCAGGATCGGGTAGGGACCCCTTATTCCGAAGGTACGGGGTCAATTTGCCTAGTTCCTTAACAACGGTTCTCTCGAGCGCCTGAGGATACTCTCCTCACCTACCTGTGTCAGTTTTAGTACGGGTCCACGGGTCGTCCATGAATAGCTTTTCTCGGCACCTGCGTAAGAGACTTCAGGGCGAATGCCCACCTCTCGCAGACTCACGTCTGCAAGAACCACCACGACTGGCGGGTGGAACTCGCTCGGAGATGCGTCATATTCATATCAACCTAACCGTAGAGCTACGGAATATTAACCGTATGTCCATCGACTACGCCTTTCGGCCTCGCCTTAGGCCCCGGCTAACCCTGGGCGGATTTACCTTCCCCAGGAAACCTTAGGTTTACGGCGAACAGGATTCTCACCTGTTTTATCGTTACTCATGCCAGGATAATCACTAACTGCCACTCCACGACTCCTTACGGTATCGCTTCAATGCCGACAGTTACGCTCCCCTACCACTCACACAAAAGTGTGAGTCCGCATCTTCGGTAGTATACTTAGTCCCGATCATTATCGGCGCTGAAATGCTCGACCAGTCAGCTATTACGCACTGTTTAAATGGTGGCTGCTTCTAAGCCAACATCCTGGCTGTCACTGCACTTCAACTTCCTTACGCACTTAGTATACATTAGGGACCTTAGATGGCGATCTGGGTTGTTTCCCTTTTGACGACGAAGGTTAGCCCCCGCCGTCTGACTCCCGAGATAATTATTGGGGTATTCGGAGTTTGATTCGAGGAGGTACCCGGGAAGGGCCCTCGTTCGATTCAGTGCTCTACCCCCCCAACATAGTTAACTCGAGGCTAGCCCTAAAGCTATTTCGGGGAGAACGAGATATCTCTGAGTTTGATTAGACTTTCACTCCTCCCCACAGGTCATCACCTAACTTTTCAACGTTAGTGTGTTCGGTCCTCCAGGTCGTGTTACCGACCCTTCAACCTGCCCATGGGTAGATCACTCAGTTTCGCGTCTGCAGCATACGACGGTCGCCCTATTAAGACTCGCTTTCGCTACGGCTCCGCCCCGGAGAGGCTTAGCCATGCCATATACCACAACTCCCTGGCTCATTATGCAAAAGGCACGCTGTCACCCTGGAATAAATTCCATAGGGCTCCAACAATTTGTAGGCACACAGTTTCAGGTACTTTTAACTCCCCTTATAGGGGTGCTTTTCATCTTTCGCTCACGCTACTTTTCACTATCGGTCATGGAGGAGTACTTAGCCTTGGAAGGTGGGCCTCCCATGTTCATACGGAGTTTCACGGCATCCGTACTATTCACAAGGTGCTTCAGATATGAAGTATTTCGCCTACGGGACTGTCACCCATATTGTGTGCCTTTCCATGCACTTCGGCTATCTATCCACTTCATCCACACGGGCTAATCCGCTTTCGCTCGCCGCTACTTACGGAGTCTCGGTTGATTTCCTTTCCTGCAGGTACTGAGATGTTTCAGTTCTCTGCGTTCGCCCCACACGGCCTATGCATTCAGCCGTGGGTAACGGGATCAGCTTGCACTGTCCCGCTGGGTTTCCCCATTCGGAAATCCTCGGATCAAAGCCTGGTAGGCGGCTCCCCGAGGCTTATCGCAGCCTCCAACGTCCTTCATCGCCTCTCCATGCCAAGACATTCACTGTATGCCCTTAGTAGCTTGACCACATTTGTCGCAAGCCCGTTTCCGGACCGCTTCAAGTCAAGCTGCCATTCATAATAAGAGTTGTATCGATTCATTTTAGAACACGCTTGCGCGCGTTCAATCGAACACGCTTGCACGTGTTCAACGCTCGTTTATTTGGTTCTCGGTTCAAATTCTTTGGAAATTCGAACGTTCTCTAATCCTATGCTATTGTCAATCAGCTTCTTACACGAACCCTTGCGGCTCGTCGGTTATGTGTTCCCTTCGCGGAGTTATCAGCGAAGGGTGAAACATCTTACTGATTCGCTCGCTAAGTTGCAAGCTCTTTTTTCGTTTTTTCGAAGTTTTCTTTTCGCGTCACTCAGATGACGCTTGTTCGCTCCGTTGCGGTTTCGCATCGGGGCGGAGAATATAGCCGTTCGCTCTGTCTCTTGCAAGTGCTTTCTTTCAAAAAAGTGAAGTTTTCCAACTTTTCTTTTTCAAAGTCATGCTCTCGTGCAAATCACCCTGTAAACAGGGGTCTAGCGCGATAGAGTTTTCATGGAGGCGACAGGACTCGAACCTGCAACATCCTGCTTGCAAAGCAGGTGCTCTCCCAATTGAGCTACGCCCCCAGTATGGGGTTGGCTGGAACCATCCGAAGACGTTTCAGCCTTGCCGTATGGGCCAGGGAGGATTCGAACCTCCGACCTCACCCTTATCAGGGGTGCGCTCTAACCAACTGAGCTACTAGCCCGATGAATCTGTGTGTTAGCGTTCCTGCCCTTGCTGGCAGGGAGGAGAATCATACTCAACTAGAGAAATAAGTCAAGGCCTTTGGCCCCTTTTTTTCCACTTTTTTCAACAGCACCATATCGCCCTCTATTTATGGGGCCTTAAACAACCTTCTCCAATCAAAAAAAACAGGCAACCCCTTGCGGGAACCACCTGTTTTGCGTTCGGTTTTTCGGGCAGGAAGCCCATTGTCCGCTATCACAACTTTTTGACCTTGATGTCCTTGGCCGTGTCCCCCGCTTTCGTGAGGATGCTGTGGCGCGTGTCGTTGATGAAATACAGCTTCTCTTTGCCGCCGGCTTCGGTGTAGACCCGGGCGCTGAGGGCATAGAACCTCGGGTTTGGCCGAACCTTCGACGCGTCATAGGGGATCGCGAATTTCACCGGCAGCGTGAACGGGCCCTTGAGTTCGACCTGGCCGATCAACGGCGCCGGGCCATCCATCAGTGCTACGTTGCGGATCTCTACAACGATACGGCTGATTTTCTTCACGTCCGGCGGCGTACTGAATACGAGCTTACCAGTGACCGCCGGGCCATCGACGACGGCCTTCTTCGCGTCAATCGTTACCTGAACCGTCTTGGCGGCGGGTTTGGTCTTTTCCCAAGGCCGCCTATAGTTCAGGTCGATTTTGACTTTGCCGGGCTTGACGACGAGATAGGTAAACGTTGTCGCGCCACCCTGGCCGGGCATGGGGCGCATCTCCGAGTTCATCTGCGAGGCCGTGAGGAACTTCTTCGACTTGAATTCGACGGCCGAGCCCTTCGGCTGGTCGCCCTGTTTCCAGCCGTAGCCCGTCGAAGGGTTCGAATCGAGTTTGATGAGAATCGTGTCGCCCACCTGCGCGGCCACAGTCTTCCCGTTGTTCTTTTCGTCCAGATTGATCGCCTTGCCGCCAGTGGGGACTTTTTTCGTTACGGCCTTGGCAGCGGGGACAGCCTTGCCGTTGACCGTCTTAACTCCCTTTCGCGAATAGGTTTCCATCGCCCAACGGAAGCCAGGCCCGCCCATGCGCGTCGACATCGCTCTCGCTTGCACAGCGCCCTTGGTGTTCTTCACGAACGGCCGCAGGCGGTTATTCGCAATCACGCTGAAATAGAGTACGAGTTCGCTCTTCCATTCGATCTTCGGCGCGGCCTTTTTGCCATTCAGCGCCTTCCACACCTTCGCAAACGTTTCCGCGTCGGCGATAAAATCGTTACCGCCGAGGAGCGTTTTGACCTTGGCCATCGGCGCGCGGTCCTTGCTGTACTCACCCCAGGACTGCTTTTTGAACGGCGCGGGTTTGGCGGGCAGCTTGGGAGGCTGGACGCAGCCACCGCCGGCCGCGATCCCTGGCGCGGGCTTGGGCGCGGGGTTCTTCGCGGGCTTGAGCGCTACGAGGCAGCGTTCACACTTGCCCTGCTTGACGCTGCACTTAGGACAGAGCTTGTTCGCGCCGCTGGAGGTGTGGCCTTTGCAGGCCGTACATTGGCCGATGCTCATAATCGTGGGCTGACCGTTGCATTTCTTACACAGTGCCGCCATCGACGGGCTGGCCATCGCCAGCAATACCGCTACCATCATCAGTCGTTTCATCGCGATCTCCTTATATAGATGCATGTCGGGGAAGTTCCATATAAGTTTAGTCGTCCGAGGGGCAAATCCGTTCGCAAAAAATGAAAAATCGTGCGTTTTTTGCGTGGTTCTGCTACGATAGGGCCATGAGTGACTACAAAAAATCCAACCGCAACAATCGCCCCGGCCGCAATCCGCTGGCGAATCACGCCGCAAAATCCCACAACTCGGGCGGGCGAAAACCCTATCCCGGCAAAAAACCGTTCAATACACATGCCGGGGCGAAAAAGCCGTCGCTGGCAATTCAGCCGACCACGCTGTGGGACTACCCCTCCCAGCACTACGGCAACGAGCTTCAGGGCGACCCGAACTACCGCGGCGCGACGCCGAGCTACATCATCTGGAATCTGCTGCAACGCTATACCAAACCAGGAGATACGGTCGTTGACCCCTGCTGCGGATCGGGTACGACGCTGGACGTGTGCAAAGATCTCGGCCGAAAAGGCATCGGCTTTGACGTCGATCCCCAGCGCGGCGACATTACCTATGCCGACTCGCGAAACATGCCGCAGGGCGACGAGAGCGTCGACTTCGTGTTCATTGATCCGCCCTACTCGACGCACCTGGAATATTCCGACGACCCGGCCTGCATCGGCAAGCTCTCCGCCGTCGACGGAGGGTACTATGACGCGATGGGCGACGTTCTGCAGGACATCCACCGCATCCTGAAACCCGACAGCTACATGGGGCTCTACGTCAGCGACTCGTTCGAGACGGGCAAGGGGTTTTTCCCCATCGGCCTCGAGCTGTTCGCGATGATGTGCGACGCCTTCGCGCCGGTGGACGTCATCGCCGTCACGCGCCACAACAAGACGCTGGAGATGGGCAACTATCGCAAGTCGGCCGAGGAGGGGAACTTTTTCCTGCGCGGGTTCAACTACCTGTTCATCATGTACAAGCCCGGCGAGTTCCCCAACGCCGCCGTCGCCAACAAGCGCCTGGCCAAGGCCGCGAAACCCAAAAAGCCCGACCTGCGCCGCCCCAAGAACAAGCGAGGCCCCAAGAACGCCTCCGGTGCCCGCACCATCCCGCGCAAGTCCAGCCCCCCCAAGCGACGCTAATACAGCCCCCCGCCCCCACGCCGCCAGAGAAGGCATTGCCAGCCGCAGCGAAAATCCCTATACTGGTGTCTGCGCGCCCGCTGAATTGGCGCATCCTATTTCTCACAACCGAGGCTTGCCATGCACATTGTCTACATCCACCAATATTTCACAACGCCCGACCAAAAAGGCGGAACCCGCAGCTACGAAATGGCCCGCCGCCTGATCCAGGCAGGCCACCGCGTATCAATGGTTTTCGGCACGCGCGACCTGACGGCGGTGGAAGGCAAACTCGGCGAAGTCCAGCGCGAGACCATCGACGGGATCGACGTCTTCCGCATCATCCAGTCCTACTCCAATGCGATGAGTTTCCCCAAGCGCTGGATGACGTTCCTGAAATTCGCCAAACGTGCGACCAAGCTGATCAAGACCTTCCAAGACGTCGATCTGGTGTTCGCAACCTCGACGCCATTGACCACCGGCGACATCGGCCGCAAGTCCGCGAAGCACCACAACTGCCCGTTCGTGTTTGAAGTGCGCGACCTCTGGCCGGAGCTGCCCATCGCAATGGGCTTGGTGAAACCCTGGCCGCTGAAGGTCTATCTCAAGCGGATGGAGCAGCGCGCCTATCGCGCCGCCAAGCGGATCATCGGCCTCGCGCCGGGCATCTGCAAGGGCATCCTCGCAAGCGGCGTCAACCCCGACCACGTCGCGATGGTGCCCAACTCGTCCGACATCGATCTGTTTCAGCCCGCGACGGACCACTCGGAAGTGGACAACGATCCGCGCTTTGGCTCGCCCGGCGATTTCCGCATGGTGTTCACCGGTGCCCATGGCCTCGCCAACGGGCTCGACGCGGTTCTCGATGCCGTCGCTGAAATCAAACAACGCGGCATCACCGGCGTGAAGTTCTGCTTCATTGGCGGTGGCGGCAAAAAGCCTCACCTGCTTCAGCGCGTCGAGGCCGAGGGGCTTGAAGAGTACACCTGCTGGGTGGACCCGATCAAAAAACGCGAACTCGCGCGCCTGCTGCCGCAGTTTGACGTGGGGATGATGATCCTGAAAAACGTCCCGGCCTTCTATCGCGGCACGAGCCCGAACAAGTTTTTCGACTACCTCGCGTGCGGCCTGCCGATCCTCAATAATTATCCCGGCTGGGTCGGCGAATACATTTCCGACAATCAGTGCGGCGTGGTGGTCGAGCCCGACAACGCGACAGCCTTCGCGGACACCGTGGAAGAGCTGATGGCCAAACGGAGCGAGCTGCCCGCGATGGGAACAAATGCCCGCGCTCTGGCAGAGTCCACCTTCAGCCGCGACATCCTCGGGAAACGATTCGTCGAAACCCTCGAAGCGGCCGCAGAGAAATAGCCCGACAGCTTACGCGTCGTCTTTGGGAAAAAAGTCGCGAACTTCTTTGCCTGGAACACCTTGTACAAACGAGTAGGGTCGTGTATTGCGTACGACCGTCGACCCCGCAGCCACCTGGGCCCCGCGACCAACAGATTTTCCGGGAACCACCACCGAGCTCGTGCCGAAAAACACGTCATCGTCGATGCGAGCGAACCCCGAAAGCGCCGCGTGCGGACACAGGTCACAAAACGCGCCGATTTTCACATCGTGCCCGATGCTGGAATAGGAATTCACCAACGCATAGTCGCCCACTTCCGCATGGTCGCTGATCGTACTGAACGGCCCAACAATGCTGCCCAAACCAACTTTCGCCGTGGACAGCACCAACGCTTGGGGATGAATCAGGGTCTCGAACGTCGCGTCGACTTCGAGTAATTTCTTCACGACGGCCTTGCGAATCCGCGGGATACCGATCGCCAGAACCACCCGGTCACCAGGCTCGGGGCGATAGTCTTGAATCGTGGACACAATCGGCGGAAATCCAGAAAACCCCTCCAGCGCGGTAAGGTCGTCATCAAGGAAACCGCGAACCTCCCACGCTTCACCGCGCGGGCCATAGGTAGCGGTGGCATAATCGCACAGCCAATGATAAACCCCTCGGCCAAAGCCGCCAGCGCCCGCAAGCAAAAACGAAATGGTTGAATTCTCGGTCATGATAATTCCTATTGTGCGCAATACCCGCCATCGACGAGCATACTGGTTCCGGTGACAAATTTGCTGGCGTCCGAAAGAAGATAGATCGCCGCGGCCGCAACGTCCTCAGGCTGGCCGAGTCCACTGGGAAGAGTGCTGAGAATGGCTTCGCGTTCGGGTTCGCCCAATGTGGCGAAGGCAGCGTCGATCATCGGCGTCTGGATGGCCGAGGGCGCAATGGCATTCACGCGGATCCCGTCGGGCTGTAGTTCCAGCGCCAGGGCCTTGACGGCCTGTTCCACGGCCCCTTTGCTCATGCAATACCCCGCCAGGCCAGGCTGGCCTACCTTGCCCATCACGGAACTGAGGAACACCGCAGAAGCCGTTTCAGCGTGGCACCCGCGAACGGACAGGCCCTTGAGCAACATCACACCCGCAGAGACATTGAGCGCCAGAGTGGATTGCAACTTCTCGCCGCGAATGGCCCGAAGCGGGACATTTTGATACACTCCCGCGCTGTGAACCAGGCCCGACAGCGGCCCGTGTTCCTTGGCGAGTGACTGCACCAATTTGGGCAACGCATCGAGGTCCATCAGGTCCATCTGGACACACACGCCGCGCCCATCACATTGAGACGCCGTTTCGTCCAGGCGCTCTGGGTTGCGCCCGAGCAGGATCACGTTCGCGCCCGCCTGAGCGGCATGAATCGCAATCGACTGCCCCAGGCCGCTGGAGGCACCCGTGACTAAAATCTGTTTGTCCGTCAAGTCAAATGAAATGCTCACAGATCGCCCTCAGTTGGATTCAGTAATGGTATCGCCCAGCAACGCAATCAGGTCCGCGAGCGTCTTACACGCTCGAAGGGTGTCAATGTTCACATGAACTCCCAGGTCGCCGTCGAGAAGCGCGATCACGCTCAACAAGCCCGTCGAGTCCCATCCTTCAATGTCAGCAATGAGGGTCGCAGGTGCCAGCGTACCGGCATCTTCGTCGAGGACAACTTCGAGTTCTTCGAGAAATTCAGCTTGATTCATTCTTCAATCCTTCACAAGAGTTCATAGAGGGTTACCACTCCAGTATACACGCCGACCAGGAATATCCAACCCCAAAACCAACAAGCATCAGTTTTTGTCCGCGCTGAAGTGTTCCTGCGGCAAGCATGTCGACCAAGACGACCGGGATCGTATTGGACACCGTATTGCCGTAGTTCTCCATCGCGAAGACAAATTTCTCTTCTGGGATGTGGCATTGGCGACGCAGGTGGTCGAGCATAAACTTGTTGGCCTGATGGAAAATCACCCAGTCCAAGTCGTCATACGTCATCTCGGACTTGGTGAGCAACGCCTGAACGGCCTTGGGGACCGAGCGAATCGTGAACGAGAAGATTTCCGGCCCGTCCATATACAGCCGGTCTGGCAAATTCCCCTCAGGCGGAAGCGAGTCGCTCTGAGCATCACTGTCCAGAGGGCGCGTGGCGCTGCCGTGGACGATAAGATCGTTTTTCCCGCGGCCATCGGTCCCATAGACAAACGGGCCGATCTTCTGCGCCTCGGCCTGGCAGGCCTCAACGAGCGTGGCCGTTCCAGCATCGCCAAAAATGGTCATCACGGAGCGGGCCGTCGGCCCCATCCACTTGGAATAGGTCTCCCCCGTCAGAAACAATGCTTTTGTCGCCTGGCCGGATTCGATCATCGACTTGACGATCGACAGCCCATAGACATACCCGCTGCAGCCAAGATTGAAATCAAACGCCGCGCATGTCGTCGCAAGCCCCAAACGATCCTGCAAGACACACGCGCTGGTGGGCAGGACATAGTCTGGGCTCTGGGTGCAAAACACGAGCAAGTCAATTTGATCGGCAAGGCCGGGATGGGCGGCCAACAATTTTACGGCGGCCCCATAGGCCAGGTCAGAGGCCGTCTCATCGCTCGCGGCGATATTGCGGCTACGGAAACCCGTCTTCTCATAAATTTTATCCGCCGTCCAATCGGGAAACTGCGCGGAAATATCCTCGTTGGTCAATCGCCCTTCAGGAAAAAATGACATCACGTCTCGAACAGAAGCGAAGGCGGGAGAATTGGATGGCAGTGCTGACATGAATTCACTTTCTTTCAACAAGGAAGCTACTTCGTATGAAGACTCCACATTTCTTCATGGTATGGGCATAGAGCAACATTGTCAACGCGAAAGCACCGGCAATTCTCAAGATTCGTCCGTACCCATGAATTCTTTCATCGTGGCCTGACCACCTTGGGAAATCCCCTCGACCTTGAACACCTTCACCACAGTGAGAAACAGAATTTTAATATCCAGCCAGATCGAAAAGTTCTCGATGTAATACCCGTCAAACTCGAACTTCTCTTCCCAGGATATCGAATTTCGCCCCTTGATTTGCGCCCAGCCCGTAATCCCCGGACGCATATCCATCCGGCGCGCCTGGCGGGCGTTATAGCGCTCGACATAATGCATCCGCAGCGGCCTGGGGCCCACGAGCGACATCTCCCCCTTCAGCACGTTCCACAACTGCGGCAGCTCGTCAATGCTGAGCTTGCGAAGAAGTTTGCCGAACTTGGTCAGCCGAACGTCATCCGGCAGTGGATTGCCATCCCCATCCACTGCATCGCGCATCGTGCGAAATTTCGCAATGGAAAAGGGTTTCGCGCCCAGGCCCGGGCGGGTCTGACGGAACAGGATCGGACTTCCCAGGCGCCAACGCACCAACACCACCGTCACCAGCAAAAGCGGGGACGCCAACAGGATCACCAACAGCGCCGCCGAAATGTCCATCGCGCGCTTGAGGAAACGGTGTACGGGTTTTTCGGTCCATGCGTTCATGCTAGGCCGTGAGAATTTCGGTAAGAGTGTCGACGACCTGTCCAACTTGGGACTCGGTCATGTTCGAGAAAAACGGAATCGCGATCGTCCGCGCGGCAAGGTGTTCGGTGACGGGGAACTGGCCTTTCTGATAGCCAAGCCGCTCCTGAATGTAGGGCTGATAATGGATCGGCACGAAGTAGCAATTGTTGCCAATGCCCGCGGCGGTGAGCTTTGCGCGAACATCGTCGCGGTCGGCCTCGCTGAACCGGTCCGCAAGGCGAATGACATACACGAAGAAGCTCGCCGATTCGCGCTGGGCCATCGGCGGCAAGTGCAATAACCCCTTCTCAACAAGCCCCAAAAGCGCTTCATCATATAGCGCGCTCACGGCCCGGCGCTTGGAAACGATCTCGTCAAGACGCGAAAGCTGCACTTCGCCAAGGGCGGCGGTGATTTCACTGATGCGGAAATTGTAGCCCATGTAGGTGTGTTGCAGCCAGGCGTCGCGCGGGTGGCGGCCCTGATTGCGAAGCGCCCGCGCCATGTCGCGCAGTTCCTCGTTGTCGGTCACGAGCATCCCGCCTTCGCCGGTGGTGACCTGCTTGTTGGGATAGAACGCGAAGGTCCCCGCGTCGCCAAAGCTCCCGGCCTTGCGATCACCAAGTCGCCCGCCGAGGGCCTCGCAGGAATCTTCGATCATCTTCAGCTCGTTGCGCTGAGCGATGGATTCGTAGGTGTCGAAGTGTGCCGTGTTGCCGAAGACCTCCACCGGAAGCAGCGCTTTGGTGCGGTCGTTGACGGCGGCCTCGGTCGCGGCGGGATCCATGTTGTAGCTCTCGGGATCGATGTCCACGAACACGGGCGTCGCGTTTTCAAAGAGAATGCAGTTGGTCGTCGCGACAAAGCTGAACGGCGAGGTAATGACCTCGTCGCCCTCGCCGATGCCCAGACCGTTGACGCACAGATGCAGCGCCGACGTGCCGGAGTTGACGGCCACGCCATAGGAGCGGCCACTGGCGGCGGCGCAGGCGGATTCAAACGCTTCGGTGCGCGGGCCAATGCTCAGGCGGTTGCCACGAAGTACGTCGACGACGGCCTGGATTTCGCGTTCGGTAATGTCCTGGCTCGACAGCGGTATGGGTGTTCGATCAGTCAAGGGAATCCTTCCAAGGAATATACACCACCCTGCCCTGCGAACAATCGCCGGGTATCTGGTGTACAGTGCTGAAATTCTGCTGGGATTGTACCGTCATGGCCCCATTCCGGGCAAGCGTTTTCTTTCGCTCATCCGAGATGATCTGTACCCACTTTCCACAAAAAAGCGGATACCTGCAATTCGCAAGTATCCGCGTTCGATGGGCCTTACTGGATTCGAACCAGTGGCCTCACGGGTGTGATCCGTGCGCTCTAACCAACTGAGCTAAAGGCCCCATTCCCAAGGAATTCTATTCCTTGGAGGTCGGATATTATACCGACCCCCCGTCGAAATTCAAGAGTGATTTTTGTTTTTCTATTCGCCGCGCATCGCAATCGTGCGCTGAATGCGGGCCATCGCTCGCTCTTTGCCGAGCAGGACCATCATCTCGGGAATCGCCGGGCCGAACATCCCGCCCGCGAGTGCCACGCGCATAGGTTGGCCGATCTTGCCGAAGCCGATCTCGTTCGCTTCGCAGTATGCGCCCATCCAGTTATGAATCGCCTCAGCCGTCCAGTCGCCGAGCGCTTCGATTTCGGGCAGGATCAATTCCAGCCGCGCATAACCCGCGCCTTCACCTTTTTCGAGTCCCTTCTTGACGGCCTTGGGGTCATACTCGTACGCGTCGTCGGCCATGAAAATCGGCGCGACTTTGGCGAGTACTTCGTCGAAACGTCGGAAGCCCGAACAGGCGGCGAGAACGGCGGAAAGCGTCGCTTCGTCTTGATCTGCCAGCGGCGAATCGGTCGTCGAAAGATAATCAGTGAACGCGCCGAGCAAACGATCCGCCTCCAGCGCGGCCGCCCAATCGGTATTGAACGACATCAGCTTGTCGCGGTCAAACTTGGCATTGGTCTTGCTCACGCGCGAAATCTCAAACGCCTCGGCGAGATCGTCCATCGTGAAAAATTCGCGCTCATCGCCGGGGTTCCATCCCAGCAGCGCGATAAAGTTCACCAGCGCCTCGGGCAGATAGCCCGCGCGGCGGAACAGGTCGACCTCGACATCGCCGTCGCGTTTGGAAAGTTTGCGACCCTTCATGTCCATAATCAACGCGAGGTGCGCATAGCGCGGCGCGGGAAAACCAAGTGCCTCGCGCAGCAGCACATGCCGCCAGGTCTGGCCGAGGAATTCCTGTCCGCGGAGGATGAAATTCACGCCCATGTGGTGGTCATCGACGACGTTGGCGAGGTGATAGGTCGGCCAGCCGTCCCCTTTGGCGATGATGAAATCGTCGGTCTGGTCGGCGGGGATGGTGATCTCGCCGAAGACTTCATCGACGAAGCTCACATCGCGCTTGTCCGACAGCAGCCGCACCACAACGGGTCGGCCCTCGGCGCGGGCGGCATCAACGTCGGCCTGGGTCGGCAACGTTTGGGGGCGGGAATATTTGAAGTCGCGCTTTTCCGCCCGGGCTGCGTCGCGCAACGCTTCGAGCTCTTCGGGGGTGTCGAACGCGTAATAGGCCTTCCCCTCGTCGAGGAGTTTCTGGATGTGCGCCTGATAGATCTCCAGCCGTTCGGACTGGCGATACGGGCCGTTATCGCCGCCCGCACCGACGCCTTCGTCGATCTCGATGCCCAGCCAAGCCAGGTCGGCAAGAATCTTCTCGACGGCCTCTTCCTGGTGCCGAGCGCGGTCGGTGTCTTCGATCCGCAGGAGCATCGTGCCGCCGAATTTCTTCGCGACGAGGTAACAGGCCAATGCCGTGCGGGCCCCGCCGACATGCAGCGAGCCCGTCGGCGACGGAGCAAAACGAGTCTTGATCTGGATCATGGAAATCTCAATCTCTAAAGGGAAACGGGACAGGCCGTCGCGGCTATTGCTCGCGGGCCATGGCTTTTTGCAATTGCTGGCCGGGATTGTGATAGGTCGCCCAGCAGAACACGCCTCGATAGCCGTTGGACTCGGCAAAGTGCGTTTTGTGGGCAATGGCCTCGGGGCCGTCGACGGCGGCGAAGTGGCTTCCGCCCGGCGAACGATACCAGCGCACTTTCGAGGCCGGGTCAAGGCGATAGGTCCAGCGCTTCTGCGCGGCATAGGCGACAAAACTGTCATAGCCGAACGCCATGGTGCGCTTTCCGCTCGATGCGTTTTTTTGGATGATCTGCCCGGGTTTGTACCCGAAGCACGCACGCGTATAGAACGGCAAGCCGATGACGATCTGGTCGGCTTTGATCCCCAGATCGTGCCAGTGTTTGAGCGCCTTGTAGGTCGAGTGTCCGCCATAGGACGCCGTCGCCAGCGCGGCCTGGTCTCCGGCGGGGTCGCCGCCCCACGGGCCGATATAGTCATACGCCATCAGGTTGATGAAGTCGAGCTTTGTGCGGATCGTGGGAATGTCGAAATAGCCCGCGTTCCACTTGCTCGTGCCGACCGCTGCGGTCAGCCAATATTTCTTGTCACTCCGGCGCGCCAGCATGTCCAGCCCGGTGCGCATGTCGGTCATCAGTGCTGCCCAGTGGCGTTTTTCGGTCGCGTTGCGCGGATGCTCCCAATCGAGGTCCACGCCGTCATAGCCATACTTCTGCACCACGGCGAGAACCGCGTTGACATATCGCCGGCGCTTGACAGCATTGGGCGTGAACACATGGAACGACTTGTCCATTCCCCCGCCGAGCGACAGCATCGCATAGGCCCCGCCCTTGTGGACATGGGCGACAAACTTCGCGGCCGTCTGGGCAAAGCTCGCCGTCGGCGTCGAGGCGGCATTCAACAGCAAATTACCATTGTTGTCCGAGCGCAAAAACGCGTGATAGACGTGCGTGTAATAGCGGGCGGGAATCGAAGCGACCTCGGCGTTGAACCAATACGCCCCGCGAATCGAGCGAGTATGGTTGGGCAACATCACGACGGGCTCTTCGGTCGATTTCACCGTCGAACGCGGGGCCACAATCCCTTGAGCGTTGCGGTCGACCTGGGCATCCACCGTCGGCATCGTCGCGATCTCGGTGGGCAAACAGAACCACTCACAACTCGCCAGCGACACCAACAACACGGGTAGCCACGCAAACGGAGCTATCCGTTTGAACCACCCCTTCGCGAGCTCAGCGTGTCGAATTGTCCTCTCGCTACGAGCCATGATCTACTTCTTTTTGTTCTTGAACTGGGAATAGTCCAGGCGGGGCTTTTTCTTTTGCTGGCCGCCCTGCTTCTTTTTCTTTTTCTGCTGGCCGCCCTGCTTGCTCTGGATCTTCTTCCACTTGTCCTTCAGCGTGACGGTCCGGTTGAACACCAGCGCATCTGCGGCCGAGTCGGTATCCACGCAGAAGTACCCCGTGCGCTCAAACTGAACACGGTCGCCGGGCGTGGAGGCCGCGAGATACGGCTCGACCTTGGCGGTAATCGTCTTGAGCGAATCGGGGTTCAGGTTCGCTATAAAATCCTGGCCCTCTTCGGTGGCGTCGGGGTTTTCCTTCGTGAACAGGTGGTCATACAAGCGCACCTCGGCGTCGAGGCATTCGCTCGCCGAGACCCAATGCAGTGTCCCTTTGACCTTCCGGCCGTCGGGGGCATCGCCGCCGCGCGTGGCCGGGTCGTAGCTGCATTTCAGCTCGACAATTTCGCCTGCGTCATCCTTGAGCACCTCGTCGCAAGTGACAAAGTAGGCATAGCGCAGACGCACTTCGCGGCCCTGGCTGAGGCGGAAAAACTTCTTCGGCGCATCTTCCATGAAGTCGGCGCGCTCGATATAAATTTCCTTCGTGAACGGAACCATCCGCGTTCCGGCCGATTCGTCCTCGGGATTGTTGATCGCTTCGAGCTGATCCACGTCGCCCTCGGAAAAATTGGTGATCGTCACCTTCAGCGGGTCAAGCACCGCCATCACGCGTGGCGAGGTCTTGTTGAGATCTTCGCGCAGGCAGTGATCGAGCAGTTGAATGTCGATGGTGGAATTGAATTTCGCCACGCCGATGGTCTTGCAGAATTTCCGGATTGCCTCGGGCGAATACCCGCGTCGGCGCAGGCCAGAAATCGTCGGCATCCGCGGATCGTCCCAGCCCGTCACGAGATTCTCTTGAACCAACCGCAGCAGCTTGCGTTTGGACATGACGGTGTACGTCAGGTTCAGCCGTGCGAATTCGATTTGCTGGGGATGATTGATGTCGGTGAGTTGGTCGATGAACCAGTCATACAGCGGGCGGTGGTTCTCGAACTCCAGCGTGCAGACCGAGTGGGTAATCCCCTCGATGCTGTCCTCGAGGCCGTGCGCCCAGTCGTACATCGGATAGACGCACCACGCGTCGCCCTGACGATGATGGTGGGCGTGAAGCACGCGGTACATGATCGGGTCGCGCAGATTGATGTTCGCGCTGGCCATGTCGATCTTCGCGCGCAGAACCATGCTGCCGTCGGAAAATTCGCCGGCCTTCATGCGCGCAAACAGGTCGAGGCTTTCTTCGACAGGTCGATCCCGATAGGGACTGTTGGTCCCCTCGTCGAGCCCGCCGCCGCGCATTTCGGCGATCGCGTCTGGCGTCGATTCGTCAACGTACGCTACGCCTTGTTCGATGAGCTGAATCGCCCAGTCGTAGAGCTGCTGAAAATAGTCACTCGCATAGCACACCTTCGTGGGGGTCATGCCCAGCCACGCCAAATCCTCCTGGATCGAATCAACATACTCCTGCTCTTCTTTGCAGGGGTTGGTGTCGTCAAAGCGAAGATTGCACGTGCCGCTATAGTCTTCCGCGAGGGCAAAGTTCAGACAAATGCTCTTGGCGTGACCAATGTGAAGATAGCCGTTGGGCTCGGGCGGAAACCGCGTATGCACCTCACCACCAAACCGGCCGGATTCGTTGTCCCGGTCGATCCACTGGCGGATAAAGTCTTTACGTTTGGGTTCGTCCGCGGGGGTCGTGTCGTCGCTCATGTGTGTCCCTATTCGTCAGCCATGGTGTAGAACTTGCGGTAATCGTACTTTTCGTCTTCCGGCAGGCCCATGAAGTTCATCGCGGCCGTGGGGTGCTGATTGAGTATGCCAGTGACCATGTAGGGGATGTGATAGCCCCACTCGATGGACTTCTTCAGCGGCACAATGTGGCTGCCGAGAACGTCGAGGATCGGAAGGATGTCGTGGTTGGGGTCTTTGAGGAACCCGAGGAGCAGTTCGGTGCAGCAGTTGCCCGCCGCGCGGCCGAAGCCGTAGATCGTCGAGTCGGCCCAGGTGCAACCCTTGAGGATCGCTTCAATCGTGTTCGCGAACGCCAGCTGCTGGTTGTTGTGGAAGTGGCAGCCGACGGCCTTGGTCTCCAGGTGCATCTGGAACTTCGAGATGATAAAGTGCAACTGATCCTGATAGAGTGCGCCGAAGCTGTCGACGATATTGACGACCTTGCAGTTGGTTTCTTTGTCGAGCAATTCGAGAACCTGCTCAAGCTCGTTCATGTAGGCGTGGGAAATCGCCATGATATTCACGGCCGTCTCATAGCCAAGCTCGTCGGCATGCTGGGCAATATCAATCGCCTTGTGAACGTCCTTGCAATAGGTCGCCACGCGAACCATATCAATCACCGACTCGCTGGCGGGCAGCAGGTCGTTCTTGTCGGACTTGTGGGCATCCATCATCACGCCCATCTTGGTGGTCCCCAGGTCAATACCTTCGGTGGCTGCGACTAGGTCTTCCTCGTCGCAAAAGCGCCATTTGCCAAACTGCTTGGGGTCGAACTGATCCTTGCTGTTGCGATAGCCGATCTCGCAATAATCGATGCCAGCAGCACAGGTGGCCGCCACCACGGTGCGAACCGTTTCAAGGTCGAAATTCGAGTCATTCATCAATCCGCCATCGCGAATGGTGCAGTCTACTACGTTGACTTTTTTGCGAAACATGTGAAGTTCTCCATGGAATAGGGTGTCAATTTTCGGGAGCATTGTACGGGGTTTTAGCCCTTTATACAAGAACAAACGTGTATACGATGCGGGTCTTGCAGGGCTGGCAGAAAGTTTCACTTGACCCGCAGAGATTGCTTTATTAAGATATTGTCTCAACAGACATGCCAAGCACCCCGCCCCATCCCGAGATTCCCATGATGCCGTTGCGCCTCGCCCAGCCAGGCCGAGTGCTTCGTGTGGGAGAAGTGCGCGGGGGCAATGGGCTTCGTCACCGCCTTGCGGAGATGGGATTGACCGTCGGGTCCGAGTTCGAGCTGGTCTCCCGCCAGCCCAACGGCCCGTGCGTGGTCCGCGTGCACGACGCGAAGCTGATGATCGGAAAAACCATGGCCGAAAAAATCTTCGTCCAAGCGGCGGGATAAATTATTCCACCGGGATTTTTCCGACGACTTTAGTGATGTTTTCGATTTCCTCGAGGGTGCAGTTGGGTTTGTGCGCATCGTGGGGATATAGCACGATGAACGCGCCCTCTTGAAGTGCGACCTGGGTGGTAAACTCGGCCGGGGCGTGATAGAACGCACAATCGCTCTCGGCATCATACGGATCATTCTCCACCGCCACCGCCAGCGGCGCAACGTCGAGGCGCTCGCGCCCTTCGACAACAATCTGCACGTCGATGTACTTCCGGTGCGACTCGAACAACCGCTCCTCCGCCGGCTCGGTGGCATAGCGTCCGACCATCGCAAACAGGCCGTCACCCAGTTCATGCTTGCCGGTTTCGGTCGAAGCCGTCACCCCTGCGGCAAAATCCAGAATCGTCTTCAGCGCGTCGCAAATCGGGGCATAGAGCGCGGCGTGATCAATCGTGTCATAAATCATGAAAATCGTTCCTTTCAGACTATTCGGACGGTTTGTCCAATTCTGAAGGTATTGTATTGCTCTGATGGGGGGAAAACAATTACAATTCGCACATGATGCGATTTGTTTTCATCTTGGCTGGATTCGTGGCAGTTTTGGGGTGCGAAATTGGGTCCCATCACGGCCGCTCGGACTCGAACCCACCGACGCCCGTCGCCGTGGCCCCCTTCGCCATCGCCAATCCCGACGCAGTGATTCTGGTCACGGGCGGCACGAATGGCCGGCTGGAAGTGTGCAACTGCCAAGGGCCCATGCCCGGCGGTCAGGCGCGGCGCAGCGGACTGGTGCTGAGTTATCGCACCGCGTTTCCGGGCGCGCTGCTGGTAAGCGTCGGCGATTCGTTCTGGGCCGAGCCGAGCGATTTGTGCAACCTCTATCTTATGCAGGCCTACCGCCTGATGGGCTATGACGCGGTGGTCCTCGGCGATCAGGAATGGGCCGCCAGCGACGCGACCCTCCGCAAGGCCATGCCAGCGGGGAAAACCACGTGGCTTTCGACGACGACGGCATCGATCACCCCCACCGGAAAAACCCTTCCCCTGGCGAGCGAACTCCTACGGACCCTCCCCAGCGGAAAAAAACTCTGCGTCCTCTCCGACCTCCAGCGCGACAGCGTACTCTTCATGGACAAATCGCGCCTCGCACAACTTCGCTTCACCGCCCACGCCGCGCTGAAAACCCACATCGCCCAACGCAAAGCCGCCGGCTATACCGTCCTCGTCGCGGTTCACGCCGACGGCGACGACACCCTGGCCGCCGCAAACACCCTCGGCGCCGACCTCTATCTCCGCGGACACTCGGTCCACTTCAAATCCGCCGCCACCCGCGTCCAAAACGCCTGGCTGATTCACGCATCCAACAGCGATGCCGTCGGTGCGGTGGCCATCACCACCGACCCCGCAGGCCGCATCACCGCGCTGGACTATCGCGCCGAACTCGTCAACGACGAGTGGCCACTCGACAAGCGCATGCTCGACATCTACCAGGCCTACGCCCGCGATGCCATGCGTTCCGCGCTCGATGCCGAACGCAACACCGCGAGCTTCGAACTCGTCCCCTCCAGCGCCTGCGGGCGATGCCACAAACAGGAATACGCCGGCTGGGCGACCTCGCGTCACGCGCGTGCCTACAAAACGCTGCAAACCGCCAAACGCACCGGCGACCCGAACTGCGTCTCGTGCCACAGCCTGGGCTTCGGGCTCGAGGGCGGGTTCTATACCCACGAAACAACGCCTGCCCTCGGCGGCGTCCACTGCCAGAGTTGCCATCGCATGGGCGTCGACGAACACGCCAGCAAAACCAAGGCGGACCTCTTGTTCAAGGCCAACCCGGCCCTCGCCAAACCGGCCACCGCCGTATGCACCACCTGCCACTCCCCCGTCACCGATCCAAAGTTCACTGCCCACGCGAAACCGAAATTCCGCGCTGTAAAACGCTATCACGGGAAACAATAGCCACAAAAAAACACCCGCTGGATCGCTCCAACGGGTGTGTTTGTTTTTCTGATCGCTCGTTAGTCGTCGAGCCCTTTGACTTCCCAGCCCTTACGCGGCTTGCGGCGCAGCATGCCGGTCGCTTTGGCGCTGTTGGTGATCTTCATCGCCTTGGGGTCCCACTTGAGTTCCATCTTGGGGAACTTGCTTGCCAGCGTCCCCAGCAAGAGCGTCTCGGTGAGGTTGCCGCCGAATTCAAAATCGGCGATGACCTTCTTGCCCGCGAAGCAGCCATCCACCCAAGAGTGGTAGTGGCTTTGGGATTTAATCTGGGTCTGGGTCTTGATGAACGTACGAGCCTTGGCCTTGGCCTCGGCGGTGCTGAACTTCATCCCGCCGCCCATTTCCAGCATGAAGGTACCATTTTCGCAGACCACTGCCATCCAGTTCTGCGGGACGGCTACTTTGCTTTCGGGAAAGCCGATCGCTTCCCAGCTCGGCTTGAGTCCGCCGTCCATCCAGGTAATCGGCAGCGTGTCGCCGACGGTGTGCTTATTGCCAGCGAAGGTAAAGTGGATCGTCTGCGAGGCCGGGCACATTTCCCCATCGGCCGAAACGCCATTGGGCTCTGCAATAATCGTCAACGGGTGCGTCAGGCCATAGGCATAAAACGCCGTGTCCACAATGTGGCAGCACATGTCGCCCACCGCGCCACAGCCAAAGTCATACCAGCCGCGCCAACCGAACGAGTGATACACACTTCCGCGGCCAACGCGCTTGTTCTTCCAGTGCCTATTGAGCCACTTCTTGGGGTATTTGTCTTTGTAAGCTCGCTTGGGTGCAACGCCCAGCCACTTGTCCCAGTCGAGATTCGCCGGAACCGGATCACTGCCGAAATTGTTCGGACCGCCCTGAGGCCAGATTGGACGATCGCTCCAGGCATAAATCTTCTTGACCTTGCCAAGGACGTTCGCCTTGAGCAATTCCACGCCGAGCTGTTTGCCCTGCTTCGATGCGTTCTGCGTGCCCATCTGGGTGATGACACCTTTGTCCTTGCTGATCTCCGCCATGCGGCGCGATTCGTAGACGCTCCAGGTGAGCGGTTTTTGGCAGTAAATGTGCTTGCCAAGATTCATCGCCGACACGCACACCGGAGCGTGCATGTGGTCGGGCGTGGAACACACCACAGCATCAATTTTATTGCCGAGCTTGTCGAGCATTTCGCGCCAGTCCGTGAACCCTTTGGCCTGGGTGAAGTTTTTCTTGCCGGCCTTGGTTTTACTGCGGAGCTGACCATTGAGGATATTCTTGTCGGTGTCACACAGGGCGACGGTAACGGTCTTCTTGTGGGAGCTGGTCGCGCCTAGGTCCGTGGCGCCCTTGCCGCCCACGCCCACATAGGCAATGTGCAGTTTGTTGCCGGCATTCTGGGCCGAGAGGATCGACGGTGCGCCGACAGCGACGGACGCAACAGCGGTAGCTTTGACAAAGCCACGACGGGTAATTTGATTCATCTGATATCTCCTTGTTTCGAGGGGGAAAGATCGGTTTATTCTATGTGGGTAACGCTTTCCTGAATTGGATATTTCATCAACGAATCACTTTACTCGGTGGAGTTTTCACATGCAAGGAAACATTTTTCTTTCAACCCCCTCGCCGGGCCTCTATAATCTGTGCTCCTCTTTGCCGCAACCCGGCTGGAAAGTGAACTAATGGAACTCAATATCCTCTGCATCGGCGATGTCGTCGGCCGCGCCGGCCGCGCCGTCATCCAACAAACCCTCCCCGCGCTGATTACCGACCACAACATCGACTTCGTGGTCTGCAACGCCGAAAATGCCGCAGGCGGCAGCGGCATCACGCCGCAGATCGTCAAGAAGCTCATCGACTGGGGCGTCGACGTGGTCACCCTCGGCGATCACTCCTTCCGCAAGAAGGACATCCACGAAACCCTAGACGACGAAGAGATCATCCTTCGGCCGGTCAATTTCCCCAACCGGGCCGTCGGCCACGGAACCTGCCTGGTCAAGACCAAATCCGGCAAGGCCACCGTCGCGGTCTGCTCGATCCTCGGGCAATACAACATGCACACCCACGCCGACAATCCGTGGGAAGCGCTCGACAAGTTTGCCGCCGAAGCCGAGCACGCCGACATCTCCATCGTCGACTTCCACGCCGAGACCACCAGCGAGAAAATCGCAATGGGCTGGCACGCGGACGGAAAAGTATCCGTCGTATTCGGCACGCACACCCACGTTCCCACAGCCGACTCGCGCGTGCTGCCCTGCGGCACCGCGTTCATCTGCGACGTGGGCATGACCGGACCCTACGACTCGGTCCTAGGACGCCGCAAAGACCGCGTCGTCAAACACATGGTCACGCAACTGCCGCAGAAGTTCGACGTCGCACTCACCGACCCGCGCATGTACGCCCTGAAAGTCACCGTCGATACCGACTCCGGCAATGCCAAGTCCTGCCAGCTGCTGCTGACGCGCTGCAAAGCGCCCTCGGGCGGACCGGTCGACAACGACGATTTTGACAAGGCCTTCCAGCGCCACGGGAAAAAGTAAGCCAATGCGGATCCTCCTCACCAATGACGATGGCATCGAAGCGGCCGGGCTCGAAGCCCTGCTCGCGGTCGCGACGCAATTTGGCGAGGTCACCGTCGTCGCGCCCCACACCCACCAATCCGCCCAAAGCCACGCCATCACGCTTACCCAGCCGCTCGTCGCGCACAAATTCTGCTTCGACGCCTTCCCCGCCGTCCGTGCGATTGGCCTCGAAGGCCACCCCGCCGACTGCGTCCGCCTTTCGATGCGGAACCTGCTCGACGCGCCGCCAGACCTGGTGCTCTCGGGCATCAACGCTGGCGCAAACGTCGGGATGAACATCCACTATTCCGGCACGGTCGGTGCCGCCGCCGAAGCGGCCATGTACAACGTCCCCGCCGTCGCCTTCAGCGTCGCCACGCCCTTCGACAAAGAATTTCAGCCGGACATGAACGTCGCCATCGAACCGTTCACGACCCTGCTGGCGACGTTGCTCGACGCGGGCATCGCCCCCGGCGAGCTGATCAACATCAACCTGCCCAACCAGCAACGCCACCCCGCGCCCAAGGCCCCGCGCGTCTGCCGCCAATCCCAGGCCCGCGTGCAGGACACCTATCGCGAAGAACAATCCGACGACCTCGGCCATCGTTTCCACATCGGTGACAAGTTCGAATTTGATTCCCCCTCGTCCGACACCGACGTCGAATGGCTCCGAAATGGCCACATTACCATCACACCTATCACCATCGACAACACCGATCACGGCGAGTTAAAACGATTCGGTTCGTTGTTTTCGTAAGTTCCGCGTTTCAAGCTTGATTTTTGTGACCGTTCGCCGATAATGGAATCCTGCATATACCATTCCCCTTCAAGGAGATCAAGAATGAAATTCATGTCCTTCCTGCTGATTCTCTCGGCCGTGGTTACGGTGGGTTGCTCCCGCCCTGAGCGCGACACCGACACCCCTACAATCGACCCCGCGCCCACGTCCATGTATGACGCAGAACCCGCAGCCGTAAAAAACACCTATCTCGCGACCTCAACGTTCGGCGAAAAGGAAACCTCCGATACTCCCGAGACTTCGGATACACCCGACACGCCGGACACACCCGATACTCTGGATATGCCCGAATCCGATGGTGAGCTGGACCTCGAATCCGATGGTGAGTTGGACCTCGAACCCGGTGAGGAGGCGAATCTCGAACCCGATCTCGATCCAGAACCCGAGCTCGAAGATCCTGCGGAGACCGGTGACGACGACGGATTATTGCTCCCCGGCTAAGCAAACCCTGCACTTCCAAGAACGCGGCAAAGAGTATTCTTCGTCGCGTTCTTTTTTTGGCCTTTCGTCTGCTTTCCTCATTCCCTATGCTATATGGAGTGAAACGCATTTCTCTTTCTGGAATATGAATATGATCCCCACTGCCGTGCAAACCTACATTGACTCCCACCGCGACGCCGCGCTCGAATCGCTCTTTGCGCTGCTTGGGTTTCCCTCCATCGCCAACGTCGCCGATCCCGACGGCTGCACCCCCTGCGCACAGTGGCTGGCGGAGTACCTCGCCAAGGCGGGCTTTGCGACCGAGCTTCTGGAATTGCCCGAGGCCCAGCCGGCCGTCTTCGCCGAACACCACGAAGGCGACGATCTGCCGACGCTGCTGATCTATGGCCACTATGACGTCCAGCCGGCCGACCCACTCGAGCTGTGGGACAGCGCGCCGTTCGAGCCCGAAGTGCGCGACGGGTGGATTTTCGCCCGCGGAGCCGACGATGACAAGGGGCAATTGTTCACCCACGTCTCGGCCGCCTGCGCCTATCTCAAAACCGACACACCCATGGGCATCAACCTCAAGCTCTTCATCGAGGGCGAAGAGGAAATCGGCTCGAACCACATGCCCGAGCTACTCGAACTTCACAAAGACAAACTCGCCGCCGACGTACTGGTCGTGTCTGACACGGCATTTTTCGCCGAGGGCCAACCGTCGATCACCACCGCCCTGCGCGGACTCGCGGCTGTCGAAGTCACCGCCACCGGACCGGACCGCGACCTTCATTCCGGCTCCGAGGGCGGCATGGTCGCCAACCCGATCAACGCGCTCTGCCGCATCATCGCGTCCTTGCACGACGAAACGGGACGAATCGCCATCGACGGATTCAACGACAATATCCTCGATCCCACCGACGAAGAGCTTGCGGTGTGGAACTCGCTGAACTATGACGAAGCGGCCCACGCGGCAGAACTGGGCGCACCCGCTCTCGGCGGCGGCGAACGTCACCTGCCCGCACTGGTTCGCAACTGGGCCCGGCCGACACTCGACTGCAACGGCATCACCGGCGGCTATCAAGGCCCGGGACAAAAAACGATCATCCCATCCACCGCATCAGTGAAAATTTCCTGCCGCCTCGTTCCGCGCCAAGACCCACAGCACGTGCTGGACTGTATCGTGCGTCACATCGAAGCGAACACGCCCGAAGGCATCACGATGACCGTCGAACCCAAAGCGGGCGTCGGCGCGGTGGAATTCCCGGTCAGTTCGCCCGCCATTGACGCGGTCAAAGCGGCCATGTTGGCGGCCTTCGGGGCCGAAGCTCTCACGATTCGCGCGGGGGCGTCGATCCCGATCACGAAACACTTCCAGGACATCCTCGGCCTCGATGCGATCCTCGCTGGCGTCGGCCTACACGAAGACAACATCCACTCGCCCAACGAGAAATTCAAACTCAGCCAATTCTACGGCGGCATCGAATTTTCCGCGCGCCTCATCGCCGAAATCGCCAAGGGACTGTAACCACGACACTCGACATAGAAAAATCCCCGGCAAGCTGTGAAGCTCGTCGGGGATTTTTTCGTGATGTCGCGTAAGCGATCCTGCGAATCGTTACCACGCGAAGTGGGCGAAGGCCTTGTTGGCTTCGGCCATGCGGTGGATGTTTTCGCGAGTGGTCATGGCGGCACCTTCACCGCGGAATGCGGCGGCGATTTCGTCAGCAGCGCGGATCGCCGTGGGGCGGCCCTTGCCGGCGCGGATCGAGTCCCGCAACCAACGCATTGCCAGCGAGAGCTGACGCTTCTGGTTCACGGGCATCGGGACCTGGTAGTTTGCGCCACCAACGCGCTTGGATCGGACTTCGAGGCGGGGCTTGAGGTTTTCAATTGCCTTTTCGAACACGTCGAGCGGCTTTTCTTCTTTGATCCGCTCAGAGATGATATCGAGGGCCTGGTACATGAATTTTTGGGCAGCCCATTTTTTGCCGTCCAGCATCATCACGTTGATAAATTTCGCCAACAGTTTGCTCCCGAATTGGGGATCGGGTTTCAACTGTTCAGCACTAGCAGTGTATTTTTTGCGTCCCATGATGGGTTCCTTTCACTCATCGTTCCTGTGGCGGACATGGAGTCATGCCGCCCTTTTATAAATCAGTACTCTCGGCGATCGCGTCGAGCGTGAGTCCTTCTGCACCTTGCAGAAGGGATGAACATTGGGTCAGGCTGTTCGGGCCTGAGGGGATTACCCCTTGGGCTTTTTCGCACCGTACTTGCTACGGCCCTGACGACGGCTTTCGACACCGAGGGTATCCAGCGCGCCACGGATGATGTGGTAGCGGACACCGGGAAGGTCGCGAACACGGCCGCCGCGAACCAGCACGATGCTGTGTTCCTGGAGGTTGTGCCCTTCGCCGGGGATGTAGGCGTTGACTTCGCGGCCATTGCTCAGGCGCACACGGGCAACCTTACGCAGCGCGGAGTTCGGCTTCTTGGGGGTGACGGTCTTCACGAGCAGGCAGACACCGCGACGTTGCGGGCATTGCTCGAGAGCCGGAACCACCGACTTGGATTTCTGTTTCTTCCGCGGTTTGCGGACGAGTTGGTTGATCGTAGGCATTCGATCTCCTTCATGTACCAGTATGAGGGGTATGCCCCGAACCACGGTGGTTCGAGGCGTTGTAGTTTTTTTGCGCCGAAAGAATAAAGGTTCTCAAGGAATTTTGCAACTCCAATCCGACCTTTTACTCTTCAGTGCGTTAGACTTCTTCGATTTCTTCGACCTGTTCGTCACCGAAACCCAGCGCGCCGAGGGCTTGCTGCACGGCGGCGGTGATTTCGTCGTCGCTCATCGCCGATTCGGGACCAGCGGCTTCGGGGGTTTCGAAGGTCGGTTCGATGTCTTCCTCGGGGATGTCCTTGATCATCTGCATGTCGAGGTACGGTTTGAAGCTTGTACCGGCAGGGATCAAGTGGCCGAGAATGACGTTTTCTTTCAGGCCGCGCAATTCGTCGATCTTGCCCGACAGCGATGCTTCGGTGAAGACCTTGGTCGACTCCTGGAAACTCGCAGCCGAGAGGAACGATTCGCTCTGCAGCGACGCTTTGGTAATCCCCAGCAGCAACGTCTTGGCCGTTGCGGGCTTGGGCTTTTTGGTCTTCGCGGGCTCGCCACCGAGTGCTTCGGCGTCGATGTTGGCCTGTTCGATGTCGTCGCGGCTGTAGATCTCGTCACCCTTGAGCGCGGTGTCACCCGGCTCGATGATCTTGAGGCCCTTGCTCAGACGAGCGTTCTCGAACTGGAAGCGATAGCGGTCGACGATTTCGCCCGGCAGGAGATTCGAGTCCCCCACCTGGTCAATCTGGACCTTGCGGAGCATCTGGTTGACAATCACTTCGATGTGCTTGTCATTGATGCCCACACCCTGGCTGCGGTAAACGCCCTGGACTTCGCTGAGGAGGTACTGCTGGAGCGCCTCTTCACCACGGATGTCGAGGATGTCGTGCGGCACGAGCGGACCTTCGGTCAGCGGTTCACCCGCTTCGACGTAGTCGCCGGTGTGCACCAGCAGGTGGCGGTCCTTGGGAACGTGGTGTTCGCGTTCCATGCCGCTGTCGCTGCGGACGATGACGGTCATCTTGCCACGACGTTTGTCGGTGCGCAATTCGACCCGGCCGGAGATTTCGGCCATCGCTGCGGGGTCTTTCGGACGGCGTGCTTCGAAAATTTCCGTAACACGCGGCAGACCACCGGTGATATCCTGGGTACCCGACGTTTCACGCGGTTGACGCGCGAGGAGGTTACCCGGCTTGACGGTGTCGCCTTCTTCCACTTCGATGCGCGCCTTGGCGGGCAGGTAGTGGAAGTCGAGGATTTTGCCGTCTTTGTCTTCGATAACGATTCGCGGGTGCAAGTCACCTTTGTGCTCGATGACGATCATGCGGACGGAGTGGCCAGCGTCTTCAACGCGGACAGTTTCGCCTTCTTTAACGTCTTCGAAGCGGACGGTACCCTTGGCTTCGGCGAGAATCGGAAGGACGTGCGGGTCCCATTCGACCAGCTTGGCGCCGGCTTTGACCTTCTGGCCTTCCTTCGCGGAAATCAGCGAACCATACTGAACCTTGAACTTCTCGAGTTCGCGGTCCTTGGCATCGACCAGGACCAGTTCCCCTTGGCGCTTGAGGGCAATAAAGCCGTCGCCGTCGGGATTGGGCACTGCGTTGAGGTCGCGGTATTTCACCGTTCCGCCCATCGGAGCGTTAAGGGTGTTTTCCACCAGCGCACGCGTCGCGGTACCACCGGTGTGGAACGTACGCATGGTCAGCTGCGTGCCAGGCTCACCAATCGACTGGGCGCCGATGATGCCGACCGCGAGGCCTTCTTCCACGAGCAGGCCCGTGGACATATCCAGGCCGTAGCACTTCGCGCAGCAGCCCAAGGGGCTTTCGCACGTCAACGGGCTACGGACGCGGATTTCTTCAATGCCGAGGTCTTCGATCTTGTCAGCCATCTCGGCGGTAATCACCTGGGCAGACTTGACGACGACTTCGTCGCTGATGGGGTTGCGGATCGAGTCGAGCGCGACACGGCCGATGATCATCTCGCGCAATGCGAGGTCGATCTGTTCGCCCTTGCGGATCGTCGACTTGGTGATGCCGCGAACGGTACCACAGTTGAGTTCGTTGACGATCACATTTTGCGCGACGTCAGCGAGTTTACGAGTGAGGTAACCCGAGTCAGCGGTTTTCAAAGCCGTATCGGCCAGACCCTTACGCGCACCGTGCGTCGAGGAGAAATACTCCAGAACGGTCAGGCCTTCGCGGAAGTTTGCCTTAATCGGGGTTTCAATAATTTCACCAGACGGCTTGGACATCAGACCACGCATCCCCGCCAACTGACGGATCTGGTCGATCTTGCCACGTGCGCCCGAATCGGTCATCAGGAACACCGGGTTGAGGTACCCCGGGTCGTCGGCGCGACTGTCGTCCTTGAGCGTCTGAATGAGGTGCTTTTTGACCTCTTCGTTGGCGTGGACCCATTCGTCGATGATCTGGTTGTAGCGTTCGCCGGCGGTGATGACGTCGGCGGCATAGTCGTTTTCGATCTTGTTGACGCGCTTCTGAGCCGCACCGAGAATCTCGGCCTTTTCGGCAGGAATGGCCGCGTCGGTGATGCCGAACGACAGACCCGCAAGCGTCGAATACCGGAAGCCAAGCTTCTTGATATTGTCGAGCAGGTCGAGGGTGTCGCGACGGCCGAGAACGGCGTAGCAATCGCTAATCACGCGGCCACAGCCCTTGCTGCCCAGCGGCGTGTTGTAGTAGCTCATGCCTTCGGGCAACATGTCATTGAAGATCAAGCGACCCACGGTCGTGATGGCCTTGCCACCGTCAAGCGCGCGGATGCCGGATTCTTCGGCAATGGTTTCGAAGCGGGAATCGATGCGAACCACCAGCGGTGCGTGCATTCCCAGCAGGCCCTGATCCCACGCCATGATTGCTTCCTTCATGCAGGAAAACGCGGGAAGCTTTTGGCCATTGAAGTCGACTTTCAGCAGCTTCTCGGAGACGTTTTCACGACCGCGATCACTGGTGAGATAGTAGATCCCCAAGACCATATCCTGCGTCGGCGACATAATCGGCGAGCCGTTCGACGGCGCGAAAATATTGTTCGTCGCCAGCATCAGCACGTGTGCTTCAGCCTGGGCTTCGACCGACAACGGAAGGTGAACCGCCATTTGGTCACCATCAAAGTCAGCGTTGAAGCCTTTACAGACCAGCGGGTGCAGGCGGATGGCGTTGCCTTCCACGAGAACCGGCTCGAAGGCCTGGATCCCCATGCGGTGAAGCGTGGGTGCACGGTTGAGCATGACCGGGTGCTGGTAGATGACCTCTTCGAGGACGTCCCAGATTTCGCGGTCACGACGTTCGAGCATCCGCTTGGCCGATTTGATCGTATCGGCGAGGCCGCGATCTTTGAGCTTGCGGATGATGAAAGGCTGGAAGAGTTCCAGCGCGATTTTCTTCGGAAGACCACACTGGTTCAGCAGCAGGTCGGGACCGACGACGATCACACTACGGCCGGAGTAGTCAACACGTTTCCCGAGCAGGTTTTCGCGGAAGCGACCCTGCTTGCCCTTGATCATGTCGGTGAGCGACTTGAGGGGGCGGTTGGACGTGCCTTGGACCGGGCGGCGGCAACGGCCATTGTCGAACAAGGCGTCGACAGCCTGTTGCAGCATCCGCTTTTCGTTGCGGATAATGACTTCCGGTGCGTTGAGGTCCATCAGTTTCCGCAAGCGGTTGTTGCGGTTGATGATGCGGCGGTAGAGGTCGTTGAGGTCACTGGTGGCGAAGTTGCCATTTTCCAGGTGGACCAACGGACGCAGGTCCGGCGGGATGACCGGAACGACTTCCATCACCAGCCAGGCCGGATCGTTGCCCGAGCCCTTGAGGCCTTCGACGAGGCGAAGACGCTTGGTGATGTCTTTGATTTTCTGCTTGCTGGCGGTCTTGCTCAGGTCGTCGCGAAGTTCGCCAACGAGAAGCTCCATGTCCAGCTTGTCCAGCAGAACGCGAATTGCTTCCGCGCCCATCATCGCCTTGAAGTCGCTGCCGTACTTTTCTGCGGCAGAGCGATATTCTTCGTCGGTGAGGACTTGCTTGAATTTCAGCGGCGTGTCGCCGGGTTCGACCACGACGTAATCCTGGAAGAGGATCACTTTCTCGAGGTCGGCCGTGCGCATCGCCAGCAGCGTGCCCAAACGCGAGGGCAATGCCTTGAAGAACCAGATGTGAACGACCGGCGCGGCGAGGTTGATGTGCCCCATGCGCTTGCGGCGGACGCGCGAGTGCGTCACTTTCACGCCACAGCGATCACAAATGATGCCTTTGTGCTTGGTTCCCTTGTACTTGCCGCACGAGCATTCCCAGTCCTTTTCAGGACCAAAAATGCGCTCGCAAAACAAGCCGTCCTTTTCGGGGCGGTAGGTACGGTAGTTGATGGTCTCGGGTTTCTTGACTTCACCAAACGACCAACTGCGGATGTCGTTGGGCGAGGCAAGCTGGATTTTTACCGAGCCATAGTCATTGATTCGTTCGAAAACGCTTTCAGCCATGGTTATACTCCATGTTGAGGGTAGTTAGCAGGTCGTGGACTTTTTTGCTTGGCCGTGGGAGTTGTAGAATGTAGCATCCTGGATGTCATTCTTCCGTCTCCTGTTCCGGGCCTTACAATAGCTTCTTCTTTTCGAGCTGGATATTGAGTCCCAGCCCACGAAGCTCGTTGCACAGCACGTCGAAGCTCACCGGCGTACCGGCTTCCAACGTGTTCTGGCCTTTGACCATCGATTCGTAAATCTTGGTCCGGCCCTCGACGTCATCGCTCTTGACGGTCAGCAATTCTTGCAGCGTGTAGCTGGCGCCGTAGGCCTCAAGGCCCCAGACTTCCATCTCGCCGAAGCGCTGGCCACCGGTTCGTGCCTTGCCGCCCAACGGTTGTTGGGTAATCAGCGAGTACGGGCCGGTCGCGCGTGCGTGCACTTTTTCATCCACCAAGTGGTGGAGTTTGTTCATGTAGATATAGCCCACGGTGGTTTTCTGCTCGAACGGTTCGCCCGTCCGACCATCGCAGAGACGCACCTTTCCGTCGAGCGGCATCTCAGCGAGCAGCTCTTCGGTCATGCCCGCACCCTGAACGACTTCCAGGTCGTTGCGGCGATCGCGGACAAATTCGTTGGCTTCGTCGATGCATTCGAAGATTTCTGCTTCGGTCGCACCGTCGAACACTGGCGTGACAGCCTGGAAGCCGAGGACTTCCGCTGCCCAACCGAGGTGGGTTTCGAGGATCTGGCCAAGGTTCATACGGCCGGGAACGCCGAGGGGGTTGAGGAGAATCTCAACCGGCGTGCCATCTTCGAGGAACGGCATGTCCGCTTCGGGGAGGATACGGGCGATGACACCCTTATTCCCGTGACGGCCAGCCATCTTGTCACCCACACCGAGCTTCCGCTTGGTGGCGACGGTGACCTTGACTTTTTCGAGCACGCCCGTGGGCAGCTCGTCGCCGTCGGCCATGCGCTGGGACTTGCGATCGCGCTCGGCCTCGATGGCCTTCAGGCGGGGCCAGTACTTGTCGTACACGTCGGCGGCTTTGGTTTTCGCGGCGGCCGAGCCCTTGATCCATTTGGCGTTGAACATTTCGATCTGTTCCATCAGAACAGCCTTCTTATCGCTCTGGCCAACCTTCTGACGAGTCATCGGGTCAATCATCGATACGTCAAGAAGTTCGTTGATCGCGTCGATCATCACGTGGAATACCTTGATCATACGGTCATTCATCTGGTCAGAGTAGACCTTGATATCTTTCTTGACCTGCTTTTTCTGGTCGTCGTCACGGCTGGCCTTGCGGCTGAAGCGCTTGGTGCCGACCACGACGCCTTCTTCCCCGGCGGGAAGTTCCAGCGAGTCGTTCTTGACGTCTTCGCCGGCGCGGCCGAAGATCGCGTGAAGCAGCTTTTCTTCCGGGCTGAGTTCCGACTTGGACTTCGGACTCACCTTGCCGACAAGAATGTCGCCATTGCTAATCCGCGTGCCCACCTGCACCACACCAAATTCGTCGAGGTAGCGCAGTGCCTTTTCCGAGACATTCGGGATGTCGCGGGTGAACTCTTCCTTGCCGAGCTTCGTTTCGCGAATCTCGACATCGTATTCTTCGAGGTGGATCGACGTGAAGGTGTCCTTGCGGACGAGCTTCTCGCTGATGAGGATCGCATCTTCAAAGTTATATCCATCATAGGGCATGAACGCGACAAGCACGTTCTGGCCGAGAGCCAGCTGGCCCTGGTCACAGCTCGAACCGTCCGCGATGATCTGGTCTTTCTTGACCTTCTCGCCGAGGTTCACAAGCGGGCGCTGGTTGAGGCAGGCGCGCTCGTTGAGCTTTTCGAACTTGCGGAATTCGTATTCGTCCGCATTGTCAACGACGATGCGTTCGCCATCGACATAGGTCACGACCCCAGGCTTGCGGGCCTTGACCACGAAGCTCGAATTTTCCACGACCTTGGGTTCCATCCCCGTCGACACGAGCGGTGCCTGTGCGCGCAGAAGCGGCACGGCCTGACGCTGCATGTTCGAACCCATGAGCGCGCGGTTGGCGTCATCGTGTTCGAGGAAGGGAATCAGCGACGCGGAGACACCGACGGTCTGCTTGGGCGAGATGTCGATGTAGCCGACGTCCTTGGATTCGGAGGTCGAGAGTTCGCCGTGGACACGTGCGAGGACGCGGCCTGTGGGCAACGATTCGCTGTCGCCGCGGCTCTTGGCGTCCTTGAGCACTTCCGGGGGAGCAAGAATCGCTTCGGATTCCTGGTCCGCACGCAACATCACTGGGTTGCGGTCGATCTTGCGGCCGTGAACCTGAATGTAGGGAGTGATGAGGAAACCGTATTCGTCGATGTCACAGTAGATGCCCATCGACGAGATCAGACCAATGTTGTTGCCTTCCGGCGTTTCAATCGGGCAGATCCGGCCGTAGTGGGAAATGTGAACGTCACGCACTTCAAAGCCAGCACGTTTCCGGTTCAAGCCACCCGGTCCCAACGCCGAAAGACGACGTTCGTGGGTCAGCTGTGCCAGAGGGTTCTGCTGGTCAACGACCTGGGAAAGCTCGCCACGGCCGAAGAAGTAGTCAATGCTGCTCGAGAGCGCCTTGGAGTTGACCAGATCAGCGATCTTGGTGATCTCTTCGGGGTCCTTGAGGCTCATGCGCTCTTGCACGGTTCGGCGAAGCTTGAGGAAGCCCTTGCGGATTTCTTCAGCGGCCAACTCGTCAATCGTACGCAGGCGACGGTTACCGAGGTGGTCGATATCGTCGATGCAGATTTTGTGGAAGCGGTTCTTCGTGGCCGACACTTTCGCGCGGACATAGGTCTCGCCCGATTTGTTGATCGGCCCGGCATCGCTGCCACGCAGCGCCAGCAGGTAGCCCATCGTATTGATGAAGTCCCCTGCTTCGAGCGTCATTTCCTTGGTGTCGGTCTCGCCGAACTTCCGGTTGATGCGGAAGCGGCCAACCTTGCCGAGGCGGTAGCGGTTTTCGTCGAAGAATTTCTCTTCGAAGAGGACCTTCGCCTTTTCCAGTTGCGGCGGGTTGCCCGGACGAAGTCGCGCGTACAGACGCAGCAGCGCCGTATCGTGGTCGGTCGAGGGGTCTTCGGCGATCGTGTTGAGGATCAGCGGGTCGCAGTCCTCTCCGATCACTTCGATTTTGCCCTTGGCGGTCGCCTGGATCTGGGTGATCGCGTCGCCACATTGGCCACCCGAACGAACCAGCTCTTCGCCGGTGTCGGGGTCGATGTAGCTCTCAACGAGGTACATGTTCGCCGTCAACTTCGAAGCAGTCACCTGCTTGGTCGGGTAGAACATGCGAAGAATCGCGCTGGTTTCGCCGCATTCGGGGTTAACCGCACGCAGGAACATCGTCGCGGGAATCTTGCTGGACTGGTCGATCCGCATCGTGATCGAGTCCTTTTTGGTCACGTTGAGTTCGATCCAACTGCCGCGCTCGGGAATCACGCGCGCCGAGTGCAGCGGGCGGTCAGATTCTTCGAGCTCGACCGTGAAGTCGATCCCCGGCGAGCGGTGCAACTGAGACACGATTACGCGCTCAGCACCGTTGATGATAAACTCGCCGCCACCGATCATGATCGGCATTTCGCCGACGTAGATATTTTCCTCAAGCACATCCGATTTCTCTTTGTGCTTCAGGCGGCAGGTGATGCGGAAGGGTTTGCCATAGGTTCGCTTAAGATCTCGGCATTCCTGCGGGGTGTACCGCGGGGGTTCGCTGAGATCATACGAGACATATTCCAGTTCCATCGTTTCGTCGTAACTGACGATGGGGAATACCTCGCGAAGCAATTCTTCCAAACCTTGGCCTTTTCGCTTGGTCGAATCGGCGTCTTCCTGCAGGAACCGGGCATAGCTCACGGTTTGCAGGTCGACGAGCCGGGGGATCGGCGCCGAGTCGCCCACTTTGCTGAAATTGCGGACCGTCTTCATTCGTTAGTCTCCAGTTGGAGTTCTCGTTTCCCGATCCCGGCGGGCCCTCTGGCAAGGCCATCCACTGGCTGCCATTCTATCCCGTCGGGTGGGGCGAAGTGTTCATGTCTTGTGCGCGAACCGGGCGATTTTCACCGCGCGCGACTCGCGAAAGCACCATCCGTCCGGTAGAACGGATGGTACAGAGTGTTTTTATTGCAGGTTCAATCTCCTGCCCAGGCCGAAGCCCGGAGCGTCGGAACTACTCGACCTTGGCGGTACCGCCAGCGGCTTCGATTTCCTTGACGGCTTCTTCGGATTCGTCCTTCGTGATGCCTTCTTTGATCTTGGCGGGCGCGGATTCGACCAATTCCTTGGCTTCCTTGAGGCCCAGGCCGGTCATGCTGCGAACGACCTTGATCACGGCGATCTTGTTGCCACCGTCACCGGTGAGAACGACGTCGAATGCCGTCTTTTCTTCGGCTTCTTCTTCGCCACCACCAGCGGGGCCAGCCATCACAACCGCGCCACCAGCGGCGGGTTCGATGCCGTATGCGTCGGCGAGGTAATCTTTGAGGTCAACAGCTTCTTTGAGGGTCAGGGCGGAAATCTTGTCGCCGAGTTCCTTGATCGCTGCGTCGAATTCTTTGGTTGCTTCTTCGGTCATTGTCTGTCTCCTGTGGAGTAGGTGTCGGCTTGATAGGAGGAACCCCGCTGGTTCCGTTTAAGCGAGAGCAGTCTCGCCCAATCCGCGGCCGACAAGTGTATTTGTCGTATCTAAGTTGTCTCCCAGCCACATCGGCCGGGAAAGGCTTACTCGCCTTTTTTTCCTGAGTCTGTTGTGTCTCCCAGCCGTCAGCCGGGGAACAACTACTCGCCTTTTTCTTCGATGGTCTTGAGGATGCCAGCAACTTGGCCGCTGGGTCCCATCAGGCAGCCAGCGAGGTTCGCGCCAGCCGACAGCACGCAACCAACAACGTCGGCAATGGCCTCGTCGCGGGTCGGGAAGGTGCTGAGTTGTTTGACCGCAGCGTCGCCAGCGAACACGTCGCCGTCGAGGACTGCGCCCTTGATCGTCAGAGCTCCGGAGTTCTTCTGGATGTCCAGCAGTTCGCGAACAACCGTCACGATGCTGTCACTGCCCCACGCAACCGCGCAAGGCCCGTCGAGCATGTCGATGGCTGTGTCCAGGCCAACCTTCTTAAAGGCGGCGCGGGCCAGGGAGTTCTTCACAACCGTGAAGTTGATCTCTTTGTCCTGCAGACGACCACGCATGTTGTAGGTCGCTTCGGCATCGAGCCCAGTAAAACCGCAAATCGCAACCGAATCAGCGTCATCAAAACGCTGGATCAGCTCGTCGCGCATCATTTCCTTGATAGGTTTACTCATGGTTCAGCTCCTAAAATTCCGCAATTTCAGCCGATGGGGTCATCGAGGCCGAAAGGGAAATCTTTTTGATGTAGTGACCCTTGGTGGTCGCGGGCTTGGACTTCTTAACGAACTTCACGAAGAACTCGATGTTCTCGATCAGTTGTTGTTCGTCAAAGCTGCACTTGCCAACCACAACGTGAAGGTTGCCGAAGTCGTCGTTGCGGTATTCGAGCTTGCCAGCTGCGAATTCCTTGACGGCCGTTGCAACGTCCGGCGATACCGTGCCCGCTTTGGGGCTGGGCATCTTGCCGCTCGGGCCGAGGGCCCGACCGAGCTTGGACACCACGCGCATTGCTGCGGGGTGTGCGATTGCGACGTCGAAATCCATCCAGCCCTTGGCGACCTTGTCGACGAGCTCTTCGAGCCCGGCTTCGGTCGCGCCAGCAGCCAAAGCGGCTTCGGCGGCAGATCCTTCATCACAGAAGGCAATCACCTTCTTGGTTTTACCAATACCGTGGGGCAGCGAGAGGCTGCCGCGCAGGGCTTGGTCTGCTTGTCGGGGGTCGATCCCGAGATGCATGCAAAGCTCGACACTCTGGTCAAACTTCGGGGCCGGATAAGCTTTGATCGTTTTGACGGCTTCCGCCACGGTCAATTTATCCGCTGGTTGCATCTCGAGCGCCTTGCCGTATCGCTTGGGATAGCGTTTGGCCATAATATGCACTCCTTATCGTTCGATCCGGCTCGCGCCGGTCTCCCACGAGTCGCCCGTGGTTTAGCGCCCGCCACACGGCGGGAATCGGCCGAGGCCGATCAATGGTTGTTTTGTCTGGGTCGTCTGCGCTTAGCGCTCGACGATCAGGCCCATGCTCCGGGCTGTGCCCGCGATGATTTCCGCACCGGCGTCGAGGTCACGCGCCGAGAGGTCTTCCATCTTGCGTTCCGCGATTTCGCGGCACTGGGCGATGGTTACCGTGCCCACCTTCAGCATGTTGGGTTCGCCGCTACCCTTGTCCACGCCAGCGGCCTTTTTCAGCAGGACCGCAGCCGGGGGGCTCTTAACGACGAAATCGAAGCTGCCATCGACGTAGACCGAGATTTCCACCGGGACGATCATCCCGTTGAGGTCGGAGGTCTTGTCGTTGAATGCCTGGACAAACTGCCCAATGTTGACGTTCGCAGCACCCAGCGCAGGCCCAATCGGGGGCGCGGGGGTTGCCTTGCCACCGGGGGCTTGCAGCTTCAGCTTTTGTTTCAGTTCCTTGGCCATGATATCACTTCCTTCTTTGAAGTTTAGGGATTCCGGAGGCCCCGCGAACCATTCGCGGCTGTCCGGCGACCCGGTCAATGCATTGCATCATCCCGAGGGATGAGATTAGACTTTTTCGACTTGCCAGTATTCGAGTTCGACGGGCGTGCTGCGACCGAAGATCGTCACGACTACGCGCACGAGGCCCTTGTCGGGCAGGACTTCGTCGACAGAGCCTTCGATGTTCTCGAACGGGCCCTCTTTGATTTTCACGGTCTGGCCCGCTTCGAATTCCACGGTCACCGGTGCGCCTTCTTGCGCCTTGACGACCTGGAGGAGCATCTTTTCGACGTCGTCGAGGCCCATCGGAGCCGGCTTGCCGCCCGCGCCGATGAAGTCACCCACGCCAGTGGTTTCCTTGATGGCGAACCAGGTTTTTTCGTCAATGCTACCGTTGGAGTCCAGTTTGACTTCCACGAAGACGTAGCCGGGGTAAAGCTTGCGCTCGACCATCTTGGCCTTGCCGCGGCCACGCTGAACGGGGCGCTTTTCGGTCGGCACGAGAATCCGGTTCACGCTGCCAGCGAGGCCTTCCATCTTGACCTTGCGGACGAGAGTTTCGCGGACCATGTCTTCTTTGTTGCTTGCCACGCGTAGCACGGTCCAAACCATGCCCGGCGCGACGAGGGGCTGATCGCCCACCATTTTGACATCCGGAGCGGGCGCTTCGGCCGGAGCCTCTGCGGGCGCAGCCTCTTCAGTCACAACAGCCTCTTCGGCCGGTGCTTCGGGGGCAGGGTCTGCCTGCTGGATGGTCGCGTCGGCTTCGGCGATCGTCTCGTCAATACTTTTTGCATCGTTCTGGTCGGTCATTAGTTTGCCTTTCGGAGCTCGGGGCTAGCCCTGAACTTTAATAAGCTTGAAAATCCCGAGGAACAGCATATCCACGAGGAACAGCATGCCAGCCATCAGAAAGGTCGTCACGACAACCACTTTTGTGGAGCCAATGACTTCTTTCTTGCTCGACCAGCTGACTTTTTTCATTTCGTTTTCGGTCGCGATCAGGAAATCGGCCGACTTCTGGCGGTTGAGGATCCGGTAGACCAGCAACCCCAACAGCGCAAAGACCGCAAGCGGCACGCCGAACGCAATATACGTTCCGGACTGGCCAGCCCCGACACTGCTCAGAAGAGTGTTTTTCAGTGACCAACACAGCCACAATGCCATAACCATGACAATTGCGGCAGTGACGCCACGGGTGTATTTTCCCTGATTCCGTTTGTAAATCTTCATCGTGGTCCCTTTCCATAGGGGGTTTCGAATGTCCCGAACGATCAAGGATGTACATTGTTTTTCGCACAACTCCTTGCAAGCAAGAGAGTTGGCATCATTACAATGCAATGCTCAATCTACAGCATCTGTCGTATTCGCAGTGTCTCGGATGGGCATTGGCGAGCCCGTATCGAGACAGATACGAAAATAAACCCGTGACATTCAGGCGAGTCTTCGCCCGAAGTAACGAGTTCCGGCTGGATTCCAATCGTCTGCCACCGCATCGTTGGCGACGACGGGGGACATTCTGTTTGGAATACAATCGGTGCGTATGCACCCCGGATCGGTTCAAGACGCGCGCCAATCGCGTCGCCGACCCGGCTATGTTGTGTTGAGACTCGCCGAAGCGAGTTCAGCACGGCAGGGAGGAGTTGAACCCCCAACCTGCGGTTTTGGAGACCGCTGCTCTGCCAATTGAGCTACTGCCGTGTATCCCGTCCCGACGGCGAACCATCGGGACGGGGTTGTCATTGTCTATTTACGTTTGATCTTGTGCGTGGTGACTTTACGTTCACGCGGGCAGAACTTGTTGAATTCCAGCTTGGGAACTCCGCCTTGGACGCGGACGTTCGTGCGGTAATTCAGGTCCTTGCACTCTTTGCACTGGAGCCAAACGTATTCGCGGGCTTTTGACTTTGCCATGTGGATTTACCTCGTGGTATCGGACTTTGTCAGAAAGCCCTGGGGATCTTTAGGTCCAAGACTACTCGAGAATCTTGGTCACAACACCCGAAGCCACGGTACGGCCACCTTCGCGAATCGCGAAGCGCAGGCCATCTTCCATAGCAATCTTGGTGTTCAGCAGTTCAATCGTCATCTGGACGTTATCGCCGGGCATGCACATTTCGGTGCCTTCGGGCAGCGTCACGGTGCCGGTCACGTCGGTGGTCCGGAAGTAGAACTGGGGGCGGTAGCCGGTGAAGAACGGGCTGTGACGACCGCCTTCTTCCTTGGTCAGGACGTAGACTTCGCCTTCGCACTTGGAGTGCGGGGTCACCGAGCCGGGCTTGCAGAGGACCATGCCGCGGCCGAGTTCTTCTTTGTCGATGCCACGCAGGAGGCAACCACAGTTGTCGCCCGCTTCGCCTTCGTTCATTTCCTTGTTGAACATTTCAACGCCGGTAATGGTGGTTTCGCGGGTTTCGCCGAGACCGATGATTTCGATCTTGTCGCCGACCTTGACAACGCCACGTTCGATACGGCCGGTACCAACGGTACCACGACCCTTGATCGAGAAGACGTCTTCGATGGGCATCAAGAAAGGCTTGTCGGTTTCACGGGGGGGCTGGGGAAGCGCGTCAAGCGCGTCGAGCAGCTCGATGATCGACTTGGCACCGTCGCCACCGGGATCGGAGATTGCGGCGGTGGCCGAACCTTGGATCACGGGAGCGTTGTCGCCGTCGAAGTCGTACATGCTGAGAAGTTCGCGAACTTCCATGTCAACCAGTTCAAGCAGTTCTTCGTCTTCGACGAGGTCGCACTTGTTGAGGAAGACAACCAGGTTCGGCACGTTCACTTGGCGGGCCAAGAGGACGTGTTCGCGGGTCTGGGGCATCGGGCCGTCAAAGGCCGACACTACGAGGATCGCGCCGTCCATTTGGGCGGCACCGGTGATCATGTTCTTGACATAGTCAGCGTGACCAGGGCAGTCAACGTGAGCGTAGTGGCGGTTGGCCGACTCGTACTCGACGTGTGCCGATGCGATGGTCACAATCTTGCTTGCGTCGCGGCGGCCTTGGCTTTCCGAAGCCTTGGCGATGTCGTCGTAGCTCTTGGCCTTCGACCAGCCTTGGGCTTCGCAGACGCTCGTGATCGCGCAGGTGAGGGTGGTTTTACCGTGGTCAACGTGGCCAATCGTGCCAACGTTCATGTGCGGCTTGGTGCGTTCGAATACTTCCTTAGCCATTTTGTTCTCCTTAAAAGAAGCGTTTGATATTGCTCCCATAGAAGGCTTTTCGATCATTCAATCGCCAGGTAAGAAGCACACGCCACTCACCGCCTTTGGGTTCGGCCCGACGATACGATATCGTCGGAAAGCTTCTGATGGGACTTGAACCCATGACCTCGTCCTTACCAAGGACGCGCTCTACCACTGAGCTACAGAAGCGGTCATTCAAAGCCATGCAAACTACCGAAATAGCTATTCCGATGCGTCGGCAAGGCCCTTTTTTTCTAGGATGTTACCCGTTTTCGGCGATCTGGCTACAGCCACACCATTCCGATGACAGGACGCAAAATTATACAGACATCCCCAATGAAGTCAATTCTCTTTCGTTTTTTTTTCACTTTTTTTATCGCAACAACCCCCACTAACCCTAAAAACAGCAAAAAATACCGTTTTCACGCGATTTTGGCCGTCTCGCCGGACCATCCCGCGCCGAATCCCCTTTTTCAAACCCTCCCCCTTGCATTCCCCCCGCTTGCTTCTATATAGTAGTACCAACCAAAGGGAGTTTGACATGAAACGCACAATCACATTCGCCGCGCTGTTAATTTCGGCTGTAATCCTCGCTGGCTGCGGCGGGAAGAACAAGCCCGCACCCCCCACCGCCCCGGCCGCACATCGCCCTACCGATGGAAAACTCCTGGGCGCAGCATTCCGTTGCTTGTCTTCGGACCTGGAAGGACGATCCTATCTGACCGAGGTCGTGATTGAATCCGACGACCCCAATGTCACCTACGACTTTCTGTCAATCTGTGAGGAAGTCGACGGCGGACCTGCTGAACTTTTTTGCGCAGACCTTATGAAGATCATCTTCAAAGGCAAACCCACGACGTTCAACGCCGCGTTCGACCGCCTGCCGAAAGCCAAGCAGGAATCGATCCTCAGCCACATCTACTTTGAGTTCGGAGTCGGTGAGCTTCCGTTGGGAAAGTCGGTCATCGAACTCAAAAAGGCCAACCCCGCTCTCCACACCCGCTTCGAAGCCTTTCTCCAACAGGGCCTGCGCGAGGGCTGGCACAAACCCCAAGCCGTTCCGCAGCCTTCTATACAGTAGTACCAACCGAAGGAATCAGGATCGACCTCCGAAAATGACGGTGAGAAGGGTGAATCCATTCCGGCGGAAATCGCTATACTGATGACTCGCAGGGCGGTCATTCCCTCTGGCAAATCCTCTGTCCCCTCGATGGTCAAACGTGAGAAAATCGGTTGAAAGCTCTCCTGAAATCATTTACACTCCGTGAATTAGAACCCTGAGGACCACTCCATGCTTTTCAACTCATTCACCTTCCTGATCTTCTTTGCCGCCGTGATGGTGGTCTCGCGGTCCATGAAAAGCTGGACGCTGCGCAAATCGTTCCTGCTCCTGATCAGCTACCTGTTTTACGCCGCATGGAATCCCCCGTTCGTGATTTTGCTCTGGATTTCGACCCTTGCGGACTGGCATCTCGCCCGCGCCATCCACACCAGCGACAGCCTACGCCGCCGCCGGCTCTACCTGTGGGCGAGCCTGGGGATTAACCTCGGCATGCTGGGGTACTTCAAATACGCCAACTTCTTCGTCAACAATCTGGTCGCGCTCTCCCAGAGCCTCGGGCTCGACTGGCACCCCGCGACGATGAGCATCGTCCTGCCGGTGGGGATTTCGTTTTACACCTTCCAGACGCTTTCCTACACCATCGACATTTACCGCCGCAAAGCCACGCCGTGGCACTGCTTCCTCGACTACGCCCTGTACGTCACCTTCTTTCCCCAGCTCGTCGCCGGGCCGATTGTGCGCGCGGTGGACTTCCTGCCCCAATGCGATGAGCCCAAGCGCGCCTCGCGCAAGCAATTTCAATGGGGTCTGACGCTGATGATCATCGGCCTGTTCTGCAAAACCGCCATCGCCGACACACTCGCGCCGATCGTCGAATCGGTCTACGACTTCCAAACGGCCCACTCCTTCGTCGACGCGTGGGCGGGGACGCTGGCGTTTTCGGTGCAGATCTTCTGCGACTTCGCGGGCTATTCCACCATCGCCATCGGCGCGGCGCTGTGTCTGGGCTTCATCCTGCCCGACAACTTTCACTTCCCCTACGCGGCGATCGGGTTTTCCGACTTCTGGCGACGCTGGCACCTGTCGCTGTCGACCTGGCTGCGGGACTATCTCTACATCCCCCTCGGCGGCAGTCGCTGCAGCAAACTCAAGACCTACCGCAACCTCGCGCTGACGATGCTTCTGGGCGGGCTGTGGCATGGCGCGAGCTGGACGTTTATCGTCTGGGGCGGCCTGCACGGGAGCTATCTCGTCCTCGAACAGCTCCTGCGAAAATGGTTCGCGCCCCAACGACTCTGGGCGAGCTATCCCATGCAGATCCTGCTGTGCGCGCTGACATTTATCGCCGTCTGTTTTGCGTGGGTGTTCTTCCGTGCGCGAAGTTTCCACGCGGCGGGAACGATGATCGCCAGCATGACCGGCCAAAGCTCTTGTGCCAGCACGCTCCCCACGCACCACCTTCTGCAGGTTCTGCTGTTCACGGGCGTAACGCTCGGGGTCCACTGGTACTCGCGAAACAAAACGATGGAAGAAACATTCGCCCGCCTGCCCGGATGGCTACGCGGACTGATTCTGGGCGCGATGGTCTTCGCCATTTTCGCTGAAATGACCGCACAAGGAGCAGGCAATGCCTTCCTCTATTTCCAGTTCTAACCACCGCCTGCCGAAGATTGGCTATCGTGCGCAATGGCTCACGGGGGCAATCGTTTTTGCTACGCTCACGCTGGGGCTGAGTTGGTACTATCGCACCGGGCCGACCCAGGCCCAAGCGGGCGACAGCGTCTACCGCTGGGCGATTGAGATGGACCGGTTGATGGCCCACCCCGCCCCAAAAACCACCATCGCCATGTTGGGTGCTTCGCGGGCGCAACTTGGATTTGACGCGGAGGTCTTTGCCGGGGAATTCCCCGACCGGCCGACATTCCTGCTGGCGATGTTCGGAAAAAACCCCAAGGCCACGCTACACTATCTCGCCGAAGAAAACTACAGCGGCACGGTGATCGTCTCGTTCGAGCCCGCGTGGATCAATCCTTCCCCCGGCCGCGCCCGGCGCGAGTCCCAACAGCCCCTCGTTGACATCTACACCAGCATGTTCGGCAATCTCGGCAAACACGAAAAAATCGCGAACGAATTGATCCGTGCCAAACTCCAACAGCACGTCCACGCATGGAACTATTCCTGCTGGAAAAGCCTCGCGCACGTTCTCAAGCGCGACCATCCCGATGCGTTTTGGGTAGACCAGCCCAGCCGCCAGCGCAAAGCGTTCTACGACCGATTCTTCACCCCCGCCCAACTCGAACAACAGTATGGCCGCCGCCTTGCGATCCGCTGGGTGACCCCGCAGCAAACACCGTTGTGGAAAACCCAGGCCGCCAAGGAGGCGTGGGGGAAGCAGGTCGCAACCATCAAACGGGACATCGATGCGATCAAGGCATCGGGCGGGCAGGTCATTTTCGTGCGCCTGCCGATCCACCAAACCAATCGGCCGCTGTGGGACGAGATGGTGCGCGAGCTGGACGTAGACAGCATTCACTTCCTCGACATCCCCGCCGCACGGGAGATCCGCTGTCCCGACGGGAGCCACCTCAACCACGACGGCGCCGCCACATTTACCCGCCTGCTCGCAAACGAGTTGAAACACCATCTCCGAAAATGACTGCGAGAAGGGTGAATAAATCCCGGCGGGATTCGTTATACTGGTAGCCCATGCCTGAGCTCTGCGCGCAGAAGCCAGGATCAATGTACACGGACATCAACGCAAACCACGGAGATTCGCATGACCTCACGCCGCCACTTCCTGAAGACCACCTCGCTCGCCGCCGCCGCACTGGCTGCACCGAAACTCGCCCTCGGCGAACCCGCCGCCGCGAATGAGTTGCGTAAACAACCGAACTTCGTGATCATCCTCGCCGACGACCTCGGCTATGGCGACATCACCTGCTTCGGCTCCAAGCGCTTCAAGACGCCCAACGTCGACGCCATCGCCAAAGCCGGCCTGCGCATGACCGACTTCCACTCCAACGGCGCGGTCTGCAGCCCCACGCGCGCGGCGCTCCTCACCGGCCGCTACCAACAGCGCTCGGGCATCACCGGCGTGGTCACCGCCAAGTCCCACCGCCACACCGGCCTCGACCAGGCCGAAGTCACCTTCGCCGAAGTCCTCAAGACCGCCGGGTACAAAACGGCCCTCTTCGGCAAGTGGCACACTGGCTACGCGAAGGAATTCAACCCGACGCATCAAGGCTTCGACGAGTTCCGCGGCTACGTCAGTGGCAACGTTGATTTCCACAGCCACATCGACCAGGAAGGCCATTTCGACTGGTGGAACGGTCTGAAGAAAGAGGACGACAAAGGCTATACGACCGACCTGATCACGAAATATGGCTGCGACTTTATCCGCCGCCACAAAGACACGCCCTTCTGCCTCTACCTGCCGCACGAAGCGCCGCACTATCCGCTCCAAGGCCGCAACGACCCTCCCCAGCGTAGCCGCAAAGATGGCAAAGACGGCCAACTCGTCGTGGACCGCGACGCGGTCCCCAAAGGCGCAAAAGCCATGCGCGCCTATACCGAAATGATTGAGGTCATGGACGAAGGCATCGGCAAAGTCCTCGAAACGTTGCGCGAATGCAAACTCGAGAACGACACCATCGTGCTGTTCTTCAGCGACAATGGCCCCGCCCACGAGGGCTCGTCCGGGGGACTCAAAGGGCGCAAAGGCTCGATCAACGAAGGCGGCCACCGCGTCCCCGCATGTGTGCAATGGCCGGGCAAGATCAAGGCCGGCACCGAATCCGCAGAGACGATGATGGGCGCAGATGTGCTGGTGACACTCGCCGATGCAGGCGGCGCGAAGCTCCCCGCCGAACGCAAATTCGACGGCGTGAGCCTGATGGACCATTGGACCACCGGCAAGGCCCTCGCCAAGCGCGATCTGTTCTGGGGCGTCAACAAGGGCATCGCCATCCGCTCGGGCAAATGGAAGCTGATCGCCTCCGGTGCCTCCGCAAAAAAGAAAGCTTCCGCCAAGGCCGTCGCCAAAGGCGTGCAACTCTATGATCTCTCGAAGGACATCGGCGAAAGGAAAAACGTCGCCGCCCAGAACCCCACCGTCGTCAAAGCTCTCCGCGTCAAACTCAACGCATGGATGGCCGACGTCACCAAAGGCGTCAAAAAACGCAGCTAGAGCAAATTGAAGTAACACCCCCACCCCGAAACGAGTTGCACTCCTTCTCGTTTCGGGGTGTTTTTTTTTCTCCGCACGAATCACAGATGAGCCGAAAATTTCCTGTAACCAAAGTCGAAAACTTCCGGCTGTCGCGCCCCAAAATCCATAGGCTACGGCCTGCCTTTCATTCCGCTCTACTCTAGTCCCAATTTTCTTAATAGAATCTTGTCTTATTAGTTGACAAAGCGGAACCTGCTCGCTATACTCCCCCTGTTGAGACAAGTTCTCATTAACGAGAGCGACCGAACACTCCTGTTCCCCGCTGAACAGGCCAACCCAAGGAATGATCAGCAATGCATCACCATTCACAAGAAAAATCCAATCCCCGCCCCTCTCGCGCTGTCGCCTATGATGCCTCGCAGCTGTTTTCCGGTGGCCGCGAAGTCCGCATCCACTTTGGCCGGGATGAATATCGCCTTCAAATCACCCGCAACGAAAAACTGATCCTCACAAAATAGCCTTCCAACCCAACCCGTAGCCAGCCAGCGCACCGCGCAAGCCAGCGACTCAATGACCCCCCTTTTCACAAGGAGTCTCTGGCATGACATTTTCCACCCGCATTGTTCTTACCACCCTGGCCCTGCTGACGGCAACCCCAATCCTCTCGGCCGCTCCCAAGGCTGGCCAAGACCGCGTCGCCCAGCTTGAAGCGATGGTCCGCATCCTCCAAGTCGACCTCGCCTCCGTCCGAAAAGAGCAAGAAGTCGAAACCAAAAAGCGCGAAGAAATCCGCTCGACGATGGTAGCCATGATGAAAGACGTCCAAACCGTCAAGGACAACTGGCTCGACCTCAATAGCGGATTCGAGAAGCTTCGCTTTGGCGGATATGGCGAAATCCACGCCAACTTCACCAACTCCGGCGGCAGCGACATGATGGACATCCACCGCCTGGTGTTCTACGTCGGATACGACTTTGCCGACTGGATTCATCTCAACAGTGAAATCGAAATCGAACACGCCTACGTCACCGACGGCGCTGGCGGCGAAATTTCCATCGAGCAACTGTACCTCGACTTCGATCTCCACAAGAATTTCAACCTTCGCGCCGGGCGCATGCTCGCGCCGCTGGGCATCACCAACGAGAACCACGAGCCGCCGCTGACCTGGGGTGTCGAGCGCACAATGTTCGACAAGTACATCATTCCCAGCACCTGGAGCGTTGACGGGATCGGCGCGTGGGGCGAGATTTGCGAGAGCCTCACCTACAAAGCGTATCTCGTCGGCGGGCTTGACGGCTCGAAGTTCGACGCAAGCAACGGCATCCGCAAGGGACGCATCAAAGAACGCGGCAGCTTCCAAGATGTCGCCATCACCGGCCGACTCGACTACACACCCATCGACACCCCCGACGAATTTCTCCGCCTCGGCGTCAGCGGCTATTGCGGCGGCATCGACAACGCCAACAAAGGAAAAGAAAACGGCCTCGGCGGGAAACTCAAAATCCTCAGCGGTGACTTCAGCTATCGCAACCGCCGCTTTGAGGCACGCGGCGCGTTCGCCTACGAAACGATCTCCAACGCCAAAGCCATCGGCAACAATACCGCCGAGGCGATCTTCGGCTGGTATGTCGAAGCGGGCTATCACGTCGTGCGCCCTGGCGAGCTCACCGGCAAACTCGCCGACAGTGACATCCTCTGCTTTGTGCGCTACGAACACGTCGACACACAACACAAAATGCCCTCCGGCGTTGCCGCCAACAAATCCGCCCAGCGCACCTGCTGGACCCTCGGCGTGAACTTCTACCCCACCAAGTCAAAACAGATCGTCATCAAGGCCGACTACCAAATTCTCGACGACAAATCCACCACCAAACCCGATAACAAACTCAACCTCGGCGTCGGCTGGAGTTTTTAAGATCGCACACTGGGAGATATCATGATCCGCTATACACTTCCCATCATAACCCTGCTGACGATCACATTCGTCGGTTGCGAACCGACATCAACTTCTCCCTCCCCGCGCGTGGGGCCGCCTCCGGGCGGTTCTGCGTTGCGGGTGATTGATCCGACCACCCTCCCGGCGGGAATTTCCAAAGGCTGGCGATACGCCACTTCCTCTGGCAAACCTGGATGGCTATTGGAGATTCCCGTCCGCAGCAAATCCGCACATTTTCCGGTGCGTATCGCCGTCGAATCGGGCAAGATCGTCTCCCTCCAGGTCCCACGCTACAATTCCACCCACGGCCGAAGCGCGGCAAGGCCCGCCTACACCGACCTGTTCGCTGATCGGAGAAAATCCGCCCTACCCGTCGATGCCATCTCCGGCGCGACCAGTACCTCCAACGCCATCAACCGCGCAGCCGCCAAAGCACTCGCCGCCGCAGACACACTGGAACGATAGCCCACCCACAAAAAACGCCCACGATTGCTCGCGGGCGTTTTTTCATTTCAATGATGTGGCGACTATTTCTTCGCTTTGGCCTTGGTTTTTGCGGCGGCTTTGAGTTCCGCCAGTGCGGGTTCCCAGCCGACGGGTTGGGTCCAGGCCGCGCGCGGGATCGTTTCGCCGCGCCAAGTGTACCCCTTGTGCGAGGTGTCGGTCACCTTGCATCGCACATACAGCAGATCGGCGGGAAGCTTGAACGTCGCGGCGGTTTTGCCTTTGACGGTCTGGAGAACCTTGCCGATCTCCTTGGAATAGATGCGCGTGATCTTCCGCGGGACGGATTTGCCCTTGCCCTTGCTCTTATCGCGATGCGCGGGCGCGGGGGTGGAGTCCATCGAAACAGTCTTCGACGTACCGATGAATTCGATGGTATAGCTCTTGCCGCCATCGGCCGGGTCAACCTCCACCGTCAGCTCGCGCGTTTTGGGATCGAATTCGACGGTCTTGAGAACCACACCCGTCGAGGCGTAAAAGTTGCCGACCTTGAGTGCTTGGGAAATGTGATATGTCGAGAGGACCGTAGTGCGAACCATGACAAAGCCGCGGCCTGGATTGGCCTTGGTGGCGTTTTTCTCGAAGTCGTGATAGTTGTGCGTATCGTCGGACGCGACAGCCCAGATCGGCTTGGTGAGAAATTCCTTCAAGCGCAACGTCGTAGCGATGTCCCACATCCGCTCGGTGGAGGGCGAATGCGCATCGCCCAGATTATGACACCCGGGATTGATCAGCTCAAAGCCATCCGCGTCGGTCGTCGCGGCGAGCACCTCGGCCGTCATGTCCCAGCGCCAGTTGGGGTGATTCAGCTGGAGGAACAAAGGTCGCGTATCGGGGTGATCCATCTGGCGCAGGGTATTGGGCGGCGTGTACGATTTTTCGTGAGCGCGAGCACGGGCGGCATTGGCCTTGGCGGTTTCGAGAACCGTCCCCTTTTGCACCACACCGATGGTCTTGCCGGTGTTGATCGCGGACATATGGACAGGATTGCGCCCCGCTTTGCTCGTGAGTTCTTCGCCAGGGATGAACAGGAATTCCCCATGAGCATTCACCAGTTTCGAAACCGCATCATAACTCAGCAAGCGATGGAGCGTCTTGCCTTTGGCATCCTGCTTGGTTTTGACGTGATCGTGGCCGAATTCGTTCGCGAGCGTCCCGGCGGGATCCTCGGCCTTGTAACGAGAAATATCTTTCCAGCCTTCTTCCGTCGGACGATTGTTATGGTCGGTGAGAACGACGAACTGGTAGCCGTTGTTCTTGTACCACGACGCGGCCATTTCGGGAAAGTGGTTGCCATCGGACCAGAACGAGTGCATGTGGGTGTTCCCACAATACCATTTTTGCGTGCGATCATATCGGCCCAGCGCCATCGCGGGGGGAGACATCTGTGCAGCAACTCCGGCCAGTAGAAGCGTCAAAACAATCAGTCGTTTCATCATCGATCTCCTTAGGACCACCGCACAACGCGACGGGTCAAACATTCTAGCGGCCCGGCCGGACAATCGCCACAAAAAAGCGACGACCTCCGAAGAGGCCGCCGCTGGAATCGTTCGATCCGTCGTCTTAGAACAATTTGCCGAGGGTCGGCAGTTTGCCGACGAGGGGCAGCGCGTAGTTGACGTAGGACTTGGTGATCCCGTTGCCAGCCTTGTTGACGAAGCTGCGCGGGAGTTCCTTGGTCACGCGAGCGACCTGGGCCAGTTCGGCGCGTTCGAAGGTGACCTTGTATTTCTTGGTCTTGGCGCGCTTCATGACGACCGAGCCGTCGAGGTTGCCGCTCATGGCGAGCTCGGCAGCCGTCTTGCCACACATGCGGGCTTCGTACTGGTCGACTTCCGAGGCGTAGCCAGCGAAGCTGCGCTGGAGGTAGCCATAGGTGTCGGCGCGGACGCGGAGGCTCTTGACGCCGAGCTTGCGCGGGGCCTTGGCCTTGACGAGTTCGCTGAGCATATCGCCGAGCATCCCGCTGCCGGAGAGCTGCGCGTTGCCGTGGGAGTCACGTTCGATTTCCTTGCCCATTTTTTCGCAGAGGGCGACGGCCATCGGGGTGCCCTTTTTGTTCTTGATGCCTTCGGAGACAGCGACGAGGCAGCGGCCGTATTTCTTGTAGGTCTTGGCGACGTCTTCGACGAATTTCTTTTCGTCAAACGCGACTTCGGGGACGTAGACAAGGTGCGGGCCGCAAGTGTTGTCGATTTTGCCGAGGACGCTTGCGGCGGTCAGCCAGCCGGCATCGCGGCCCATGACGACCGAAATTTTCACACCGGGCAGCGACGCGTTGTCGCGGTCTTCGCCAGCGAATGCCGACGCGACGAACTTGGCCGCCGAGCCGTAGCCGGGGGTGTGGTCGGTGACGCGCAGGTCGTTGTCGATGGTCTTGGGGACGTGGAAGCAGCGCAGCTCATAGCCCGACTCGTTCGCCATTTCGTTGACGATGCGGCAGGTGTCGGCCGAGTCGTTGCCGCCGATGTAGAAGAAGTAGCGCACGTCGTTGGCTTCGAGGCTGGCGAAAATCTTCTTGCAGAATTCGGGGGTGGGCTTGGTGCGGCTGGAACCCAACGCGGCGGCGGGGCTCAGCGCGAGGCGCTCGAGTTCGGCCTTCTTGAGTTTCTTGAGGTCGAAGAATTTGTTGTTGACGATCCCGTCCACGCCGTGGTTGGCGCCGAGAATCTTCGGGATTTTGCGGCAGGACTTCAGTGTCTCCACAATGCCTACGAGGGATTGGTTGATGACGGCGGTCGGGCCACCACTTTGGCCGATCACAGCGTTGCCTTTGATCAGGTCGGTCATGTCAGAATCTCCTGGGGTTCGGGGTGCGCTGGACACTCGTCCGGCGTTTGATATTTTCGGCAAGATGATACCCATTATAGGCCTATATTACAAGGGCGGGCTTGGAGTTTTCTCGTCCATCAAAAAAAGCGACGGACTTCGTTAGAAGCCCGCCGCGTATTCGTTCGTCGCAGATCCTTAGTTCAGGATGTCGCGTTCGATCATCTTCGTATCCCATGTGCCGTTGACAAATGCCTCGTGGTCGAGGATCTGCCGGCAGAGTGAGATGGTGGTCTTGCCTGGCCCGAAGACGAATTCATCGAGCGCGCGCTTGGTCGTGGCAATCGCCTCGGAGCGCGTCGCGCGGTGGACGATCAACTTGCCGACCATGCTGTCGTAGGTGGGCGGAATCGTGTAGCCCTGATAGACGTGGGAATCCCAGCGCACACCCAGGCCGCCAGGGGCGACAAAGTGGCTGATCTTGCCCGGCTGGGGCATGAAGTTTTTCGCGGGGTCTTCCGCACAGATCCGGCATTCAATGGCGACGCCATCCTGCGGCACTTCGTCCTGGGTGAAGGCGAGTTTTTCGCCCATCGCCACGCGGAGTTGCCACTGCACGAGGTCAATGCCGGTCACCTGTTCGGTCACGCAGTGTTCGACCTGGATGCGCGTGTTCATTTCGAGAAAGTAGAACTCGCCATTTTGGTCGAGCATGTACTCGACCGTGCCAGCGTTCTGGTAGCCTGCCTCGGCCGAGAGACGCACCGACGCTTCGCAGATTTCTTTGCGGAGTTTGTCGCTGAGGCCCGGCGCGGGGGTCTGTTCGATGACCTTCTGGTTGCGCCGCTGGACCGAGCATTCTCGCTCCCAGCAGTGCACCACATTGCCGTGCTCATCGGCGAGGATTTGCACTTCGATGTGGCGGAAGTTCTCGACACATTTTTCCATGAACACCCGGCCATCGCCGAACGACACTTCCGCCTCGGCCACAGCCTGGGGGAAGATGCTGCGGAGCGTGGCTTCGTTGTGGGCGAAGCGGATGCCTCGTCCACCGCCACCCGCGGCGGCTTTGAGCGCGACGGGGTAGCCGATTTTGTTGGCACACGCGACGCATTCGGCCACTGTCGAGAGCGCGCCATCACTGGCGGGCGTGGTCGGTACGTTGGCTTCGAGCGCAAGAGCCTTGGCGGCAATTTTGTCGCCGAGGAGTTCCATGTTCTCGACCGTCGGGCCGATGAACTTGATCTTGCAATCGCGGCAAATTTCGGCAAAGTGCGAATTTTCCGCGAGGAACCCGTAGCCGGGGTGGATGGCATCAACGTCGGCGATTTCAGCCGCCGCGATGATGCGTGGGATGTTGAGATAGCTGTCGGCGCTGGGCCCTTTGCCGATGCAGATCGCCTCGTCGGCGAGATGCAAATAGCTGGCGTCGCGGTCGGCTTCGGAATAGACGGCGACCGTTTCGAGACCCAGTTCCTTACAGGCGCGAATGATCCGTAGCGCAATTTCGCCACGGTTCGCAATCAGTACGCGAGAAATCATATCGTTCTCCTGCGTTATGCGGGTTTGACTTTGAAGAGCACTTGCCCGAATTCGACGGGTTCAGCTTTCTTGACGCAGACTTCCGCAATCGTGCCACTGCACTCGGCTTCGATTTCGTTCATCACCTTCATCGCTTCGACGATGCAGACGACGCTCGAGTCGTTGATGGTGTCGCCAACCTTGGCGAAGTCTGGGCTATCGGGGCTCGGCGCGGCATAGAACGTGCCAACCATCGGGCTGGTGATCTCGACCAGACCGTCATCGACGGCGGGCGCATCGGCCGGGGTAGCCGCGGGAGCAGCCGCAACCGGAGCAGCAGCCAGAGCTACGGCCGGAGCGATCACTGGTGCGCCAACAGCAACGGGGGAAACCGTGCCACGCTTGAGCTCGATCTTGTTCTTCCCGTCTTCCATGTTCAGCTCCGTGACGCCATATTCCGCCATCATCAACATCAAGTGTTCGACGTCGGCGATCTTCTTGTTCGCGGGTGCTGTGGGAGCGGGCTTCTTGGCGGGAGCCTTTTTCTTGGCTACGCCCTTGGGGGCCTTCTTGGCTACGCGCTTCTTGGGAGATGCCTTTTTAGGGGCCTTCTTCTTCGTAGCTTTCTTGGCGGGTTTTTTGGTAGGTTTTTTGGCCATGATTCCTTTCCTTGTCCTTCGGTCAGGGGTCAGTCGAGTACGACGTGGTCCAGGTCTTTGGGGAATGTGCTGAGGAGTTTATACCCATCGGGTGTCACCAGCACGTCATCTTCAATTCGTACACCGCCGATGCCAGGGAAGTAAATCCCAGGCTCGATGGTAATCAGCATTCCCGCCTTGAGACGGGTCTTGTTTTGTTTTCCGAGAAAGGGCTGTTCGTGGACATCGAGTCCCAGGCCATGCCCCAGGCCGTGGCAAAATTCCTTGCCATAGCCAGCGTCTTCGATCACCTTCCGCGCGATGCCGTCGAGCGTCGCACAGGTGATCCCCGAGCGGACGGCCTTGATCGCTTCGCGGTTTGCTTCGAGCACAACCGGATAAATCGCGGCAATCTTTGGCGGAATGGTACCCATAAACAGCGTCCGCGTCAAGTCACTTCGATAGCCACCGACCATCGCGCCCCAGTCAATCAGCAAAGGATCGCCCATTTTGAGCTTGCGATTCGAGGGACTATGGTGGCATCGCGAGGAGTTCGAACCGGCCGCAACAATCGACGGAAAGCCGAGACCGTTCGCGCCGAGTTGCTTCATGCGGCATTCCAATTCAGCCGCAATGTCCAGCTCGCTGCGCCCGACGAGATAGCTCGCGCCGAGATTGGCCATGTCGCCCAGTGCGGTTTGTGCAACGCGAACTGCCTTGCGGATTGTCCGCACTTCGGCATCGGTTTTCAGCAGACGCAGATACCCCTGCAGGTTCGGCATGGGGGTGAGTGTTTTTTTGCCGATGGCCTTTTGCAATGCCGTCTGGCGGACCACCGTCAGCTCTTCGGCCTGGACTCCCACCGCCCGCACACCCTTTCCGCGAATGTGTTTCGCCACATTCTCGAAGGGATTGCGTGTAGGGTCGACCACGGTCAGCTTGGGCTGCGCGCCGCATTCAGTCTGGGCCTGTTCGCCGAAGAACCAATAGGGCACGAGCGCGTCATCGCCCGGCGCGAGCAGCACAAGGCCCTCGCCGCTAAAGCCCGTGAGATAGCGCACGTCCGCGACACGCGTCACAACGTACGCGGTGGCCTTGGAGTCTTTGCACAGTTGGCGATACAGTCGCGTCCGGCGGGAGGCAAAAACATCGGCTGCAGATTGTGTTTTTCGAGTGGTAGCCATTTGAGTGCATATTGTAGCGAAAGCAGGTCAACCGCCACAATAGTTAAATTTGCCTTTTTTCCGGGCGACTTCCCCATTGCCCCCGCCGGCCGATTGGCTATACTACAATTATGAACATTCTCCACACCATCCGGACCCACCGCAGCCTTCGATTGATGCTGCTTCTCGCCCTGACCCTCGCGGCCGGGGGCTATCTCTGGGCCACCACGCCCCGCCAACCCGCCTACACCCCCAAGCACCCCTGCAACCCCACCAATCTCGAGCGGGTAATCACCACCCTCACGCCGCTCCACACCAAACTCGCCAAACCGCGCCCCGGCGACTGGCTCAGCCAGCACAAGGAGTCCGGCCAAACCTTCGCCCAATACGTCGCCAGCAAACCCGTCGTCCCCACCGCCAAGCGACGCACCATCTATGTCATACCCATCGGGCCATTTTCGCCGCAGCAGAAAAAAATTCTCGAAACCACCGTCGAATTTCTCGGACTCTACTATCAGCTCCCCGCCAAACTCCTGCCCGCCACCGGGGACAAAGCCATTCCCGCCGCCGCGCGACGCACCCACCCCCAATGGGGCATGAAGCAATATCTCGCCGGGTGGATCATGGATCGCCTGCTGAAACCCAAACTTCCCAAAGACGCGCTGTGCCTCTTCGGAATCACCGCGACAGACCTTTGGCCCGGGCGCGGGTGGAATTTCGTCTTCGGCATGGCCTCGCTGCGAGAGCGCATCGGCGTCCAGAGTTTCTATCGCGTCCTGCCAACGATTCCCGCCAACGCCACGCCCGCCCAGAAAAAAAACATCGAGACCCTCGCGCTCAAACGGGCGCTGCAAACCGCGACCCACGAAGCCGGGCACATGATCGGCATGTACCACTGCATCGCCTATGAATGCAACCTCTGCGGATCGAACAATCAGGACGAATCCGACCGTCGGCCGATCGCGATGGGGCCGCACTGCCTCGCAAAATTATGCTTCGCATGTGGTTGCGATCCGAAATATCGCTTCGTCCAACTCGTTAGCTTCTATAGGAAGCACAACCTCACCGCCGAGGCCGACTTCGCCGAGAAAAGCTATCGCAAACTCGGCGGCGACCCGGCGAAACTTCAACCCGCGACCAAAGCAAAATCCAAATGACCGACACCGCCGACCAACTCGAGATCAAGCTCGCTCACTGCCAACGCCTTCTTGCGCGGGCGGGGCGCGTGGCCATCGGCCTCTCTGGCGGGGTCGACAGCGGTGTGCTGTGCGCGATTGCGGCCGAGACCCTCGGGCATGAAAATGTGCTGGCAGTGACCGCGACCGGACTGATCCACGCCGACAGCGAAACTGCCGCCGCGCGGAATATCGCCGCACATCTCGGGGTCGAACTCGTCGAAGTCGACATGACCGACTGCGCCGAAGAGGATATCCTTTCCAACCCGCCCGACCGCTGCTACCACTGCAAGCGCTACATTTTTTCGCAGGTCGTGGAGATCGCCACCCGCCGAAACGTTTCCGCCGTCGCGTCGGGCACCAACGCTGACGATCTGGGCGACTATCGCCCGGGCCTGGTGGCCGAGAAAGAACTCCAGATCCTTCGGCCGTTCCTCGAAGCCAACTTCACCAAGTCCGACATTCGCGCACTCGCCGCGCGCTTCGACCTCGCCGCACTGGCGAACAAAGCCTCGGCCGCCTGCCTCGCCAGCCGCATCCCCTATCACACGCGCCTCACCCCTGAAGCCCTCCGCCGAGTCGAACTCGCCGAAGCGACCCTCGCGTCGTTGGGGCTTACGCCCTGCCGCTGCCGCGACCACCACCCCGTCGCCCGCATCGAACTACCGCCCGAGCTGTTCCACAAAGCCACGCTCCTGCGGGACATGCTGCGCGAAAAACTCACCGACCTCGGCTACACCTACATCACCCTCGACCTCGCGGGCCTGCAAACCGGCTCGCTGAATATGCTTTTGCAGAAAGACATGTCATGACCCACCTTCGTACCATCCTGACCGTCGTGCTGCTGGCCTCGCTGGCCATGGCCCAACCTGCCGCGAACCCCGAACCGCCCAAAGCGCCCTGCTGCCCCGAAGCCGCCGCCGTCGGGCCGACCCATCCGCTGCTTCGGCCGCCCTCGCCGCCCCTACCCACCGCCGCCGCCGTGCCCGCGACCAAGTTCGACCCCCTGGCGATGAAAATGCTCCAGGCGCTCGAGCTCGCAGGGAAAAACTATCCCGTCCTCACCGCCGACGTGAACTACAACGTCATCGACCGCCTCACTGGCGACGAGGAAACCCGCACCGGCAGCGTCGCCTTCCAGAACCGCACGCTCAAAGTCCCCGCGCGGTTTGCGATCCGCTTTGAGACCCTCCAGCTCGCCAAGGGCAAAGTCGCCGAAAGCAAGCTCGACTACATTTTCGACGGCCACTGGCTGCACATCGCCAAGCACCGCCAGAAAACCGTCACACGCATCGAAGTCGTCCGCCTCGGGCAAGAGGCCGACGTGCTGAAAATCGGCAAGGGGCCCTTCCCGTTGCCCTTCGGCCAAAAGGCCGACGACGTCATCAAGCTTTTTGAGGTCACCACGCGCGCACCCCGCAGCAGCGACCCGAAGAATTCCGGCTATTTGCGCCTCGTGCCGCGCGCAGAAAATGCCGAGTCCATCCAGTTCACCCGCATGGAACTCTGGATCGACACCAAGACGTTTCTGCCCGTGAAGGTCAAGACTCGCGACAAGAACAAGGCCTATACGACGGCGACGTTTTCCAACATCAAGAAGGCCGACAAGCTCGCCGATACCCTGTTCAAACTCAAAAAGCCCGCCGGCTATACCGAGACCCGCGAACCCCTCGCCAAACCCACACCGGCTGCAAAACCAACACCCAAACCGTAGCTATTTTGGAAAAATCGGGGATAGGTTTTTCCTCGCCCCGTTGAATCACCCTGGGCGGGGCAAGCCCCGCCCCTACAAATCCCCCCGACGCTGACCACCCACACTATTGGCCGGGGCCTTAGGTTCTTGGAGCGAGCTTGCGAGCGGAAAGACTAAGGCAAGCCCCGGCCGATAGTGCTTCGTATTCCGTTGTCTGTTTCGCAATTTTGAAATGCAATACGATCTTCGTGGCTGCCTCGCGGAGTACCGCTCTACAGGCCACGGCACCCTTCAATTTGAATGTAATCAGATCACCAACGGCGGGCAACACCCAATCCGCATGGGCCCGTCAATCATACATGGTCACGCCGTAACCAAGAGCCACACCTATCTCGGTGCTTCGGCATTTCGGGCATCTCGACGGGGCTCCGAGTATAAACTTCCCGCCGCATTCACATTGCGCTGGAGGCTTCTCGGACAAATCTAGCATCTCGATAGCTGGCCCTTTCCTTAAAGGGTTTCGGCACCAACAATCCTTGCCACACATATCGCATTTGATCAATCGGGCCATGGAACTATCGCCTTCACAGCACTCAAACTCTTCGCCACACTTCTTACATTTAGCTGTATAGGATTGCCCCATGAGTATGCTCCTTTCAATTAGCGTTCAATCCGATCGCAATTGTGCCAAGCTTCCGTTTGTATTGGGTTTCCCAGCGGATCACTTCTGAATTTTTCGTCGTTTTTGGCAACACCTGCAGAATTGAAAAACGGAACGTTTCGGCCGCATCAGGATCCTTCTTAAGTAGTTCCCGGAGCAGCTTATTCCCGCCGTGAGCCTTCTTCGCATACTGCTCCCATCGGCCCCATATACCATCCGAACCATAAGCTGAGCCAATGTATTGCTGACCGGTGGATTCACACCAAATCAAATAGACCCCGGCCACCGCCGAAAGGCTCGATTTCCAATCGCGGTGAGCCCCAGGATTCTTCATAAGGTCTTGAAGCTCTTGGTACGATAAAATGAAATCCATGTAATCCGTAAATGGCGCAAGAACGCGGCCAGGCGGGTAAATTTCAAGTATCGGTTTGTTTCTTAAGTTCTGAGCCCACGCAAGTGTCCCCTTACCCCATTCAATTACAATTCGGCCCCTCAGGTCATCGAAACGCTTGTCCAACTCATGCTCATAATAATATTCCCATGGATTAGTAAATCTCGCCAGTGGACATCCTTTGGGCATGTCCTTGCGGGTACTTTTTCGTTCTTTCAAAATACGATACACGCCAAGAAATCTCGCACGGGTTCCACCATCACCCTTGAAGGCCAAAAAATATTCACACCCCTTCAAGCGAGGTTTTGCCTGATGGCCTTGATACACCTCAAGCCAGCCATCGCGAATAAGCTGATCTACATCGAAGCGCTTGTCTTGATGCCGAAGCATTTTTGCTTTTGCGGTAACATCAAGCCCCCTGATTTTCAAGAGGTCAAGTATTCCAAGTTCTTGCTGTTCCATTGCCAATTCTCCCATTAGTCATGTAAGGCGAACTACTTGTTACCCGTCATTATCCCTTGGCGAGTTGGGTGAATCGTTCGCCGCGTTCTTCGTAGTTTGTGAACTGGTCCCAGCTCGCGCAGGCGGGGCTGAGGAGGACGGTATCGCCGTCGGCGGCTTCGCGCTGGGCGAGAGCGAATGCTTCGTCGAGGGTGTCGGCGGTGAACGGTTCCATGCCGGCAGTGCGGATTGCCTCGGCGATGGCAGGTCCGGTCTGGCCGAAGCACACGGCCCGTTTGGCGCGCTTGGACACCTCTCGGCCAAGTTCGTCCCACGTCGCTCCCTTGTCATAGCCGCCGAGCAAAATCACGGCCGTCTCGGGCTCAAACGCCGTCAGCGCGACCTCGGCGCCGCGTGGCGTGGTACACTTGGAATCGTTGAAATATTGCACGCCATCATGGTCCGCCACCAGCTCCAGCCGATGCGCGAGGCCATGGAAATTCTTCAGCGCGTCTTCGGCGTCGTGACGTTCGATGCCGAGCGCCCGACCGACGGCCCAGGCCGCCTGTGCGTTGGCCTGATTATGGTCACCGGGCACGCGCAGATCGAACGGTTCATCGTCGGGCAGGTTGTACCACTCCACGCGACCACCCGCTACGGCGGGCCAATCAGCCAATTCCGGCGCGGCCGCATTCAGCAACGTCACGCCCCGCTGGGCGCGATACCGCAACAGGTTCTGCTTGGCGCTCGCATAGGCCTCCATCGTGCCGTGGCGGTCGAGATGGTTGGGAATCAGGTTCGTCACCAGCCCCACTCGCGGCGACACACCCACCAGCGGAATGTCCTCCAACTGAAAACTCGACAGCTCCAGCACCACGATATCCTCCGGGCCGATCTGCTCGAGATCGCCCAGAAGCGAGCGGCCAATGTTGCCGCCGACGTGCGTGCGATAGCGCCGCGAAAGCACCTCGCCACACATCGACACCGTCGTACTTTTTCCGACGCTGCCAGTGATGCCCACCATGTCGGCGGGACACCGTTCGAGGAACAAATTGATCTCGCTGGTACGCGGCACGCCCCGACGCGTGGCCTCCACGAGCAGCGGATGGGTCTTGGGAAACGCCGGATTGACCACCAGCAACTCGGTGTCGAAAAAGTCGCATTCGCGATGGCCGCCGAGGGCGAGTGAAATCGAATCATCCGTCAACTGCGCCACCGACTCGGAAAGAATCTCTTCGTCGGCCTGATCGGACACGGTCACCTTCGCGCCGCGCGATGCGAGGAAATTCGCCGCGCCCACTCCGCCGCCAAAGCGGCCAAGGCCCACAACAGTCACTCGCATTCCGCGCAACAGGTCATCTGTGGTTTGCATCAGTCCGCGCCTCCGAGTTGATAGTGTTCAAGGATCGTTGGCAGGTCCATAATTTTCGTCAGGCAATAGTCCGCGTGCTGGCGGCCTTTGCGCTGGGTGGTGGGGTCTTTGAGGACCGTGATCATCCCCAGCTTCCCCGGGCCAATCACGTCGGCCTTGGGCGTGTCACCGATGAACATCGTTTCTTCGGGTTTTGTCCCGACGGTTTCCAGCGCGCGCCGATAAATCTCGATGTGCGGTTTGCGATAGCCCACGTCGCACGAATAGACCCGCAGCGGCAGATGCTCGAGCAGGCCCTCTTCGCGCAGATGACGGTCGAGGATTTCCCCCGGCACGAACGTATTGGAGACGATGGAGATTGTCAGCCCGCGCGCCTGAAGATCCACGAGCATGTCCGCGAGGCCCGGTTCGACGGTCGCAATGTTCCGCAGCGGCAGATAGAATCGCCAGCACAATTCGAGCTGTTCTTCGGGCGAGAGCTCAATGCCCAGGCGCTTGCAACAGCGCACCAGCACGGGCAAGGAATGAAACTCCCGCCGTTGCAGTACGGCCAAAATCACGTGCCAGCGAATCGCCAGCCAATGGCGCCAGTGATAGCGCCGCCACGATGGCAAGCGGTGGCCGAGCTCGAGAAGATACTCGTACGCCTCTTTCGCGCCGAGACGAAACATCTCGTCGTGGCTGATCGGCCCGAAGTCGAGCAGCGTATCGCCGAGGTCAAACAGAATCGCGCGAAGCGGCGGGTTGTCGGTAGATGCAGTCATGCGTGTAGTATAGCAATTTCCCGGCCCGATGTGAACGCGATCCATAAAAAAGCCGCGCCCACTTCTGCTGGACGCGGCGAAATCTCTGCGAAATCTTTATTTTCCTTCAATCGCCTGGATCAGCCATGCCATGGTCTCGCCCAGCGTGACCATCGTCTTGATCCCTTCCTCATCATTTTGGACATCGCCCTGCTCGAGGCCGAATGCAAAATTCCAATAGCACGAGCCGACCACGATCATCTCGTTGATCTGCGCCATGTGGTTCATTGCGTCAAACGCGGGAACCGCCCCACCGCGACGGACGGCGGTGATGGCTGCGAACGGCTTGCGCTTCAGCAGCGACCCATTGACGCGGCTGACCATGCCCATGCGGTCGATCAGCGCTTTCATCTCAGAAGTGACATTCGCGAAATAGGTCGGCGACGCGAAGATCACACCGTCGGCCTCGACGGCCTTGGCGATCCATTCGTTGACCGGATCCTCGTTGATCACGCAGGTGCTATTCTTCTCGCGCAGGCAATAAAAACACGCCATGCACCCACGAGGCCGGGCGGCACAGACGTCGATGACCTCGACTTCGATCCCGGCTGCTTCGAGCGGGGCAATGGCCATCTGGAGGGACTGGAACGTATTGCCCTCGCGACGGGGACTGGCGGTAAATGCGACAACTTTGCTCATGGATTTATCCTTTCATGCGTGAATTCGTACATTAATTGGCCGCTGTATGCGACGAGACCGGAGTATAGCGCCCAGACCATCGCCGGGAAAGAAAAAACGATCTTCCCCGTGCAAAAATTTGGATCTTCGACAATTATTTCAGCGAGCGGTACAGCTCCAGCGCTTCGGGGAACGGCCCGAGCGCGCGCTCGAAGATGCCGAGGGAATAGGCAATCGCCAGGCCATAATTCGTCATCGGCACGCCCGCGTTGCGGCAATGCATCTGGCGACTGAGGACTTCGCGGCGGTTCCACATGCACGCGCCACAGTGGATCACGAGCTTGTATTTTTCGAGGTCGTCGGGAAAATCGTGGCCCTGAACGGTTTTGAAATTCAGCTCACCGCCGACATATTGACGAAGCCAGCGCGGGATTTTCACCCGGCCGATGTCCTCGCCAATGGGGTGGTGGCTACACGCCTCGGCGACAAGTACGTCGTCGCCGCTTTGGAGCGAATCAATCGCCATCGCGCCGCGCACGAACTCGGCGAGGTTGCCCTTGGCGCGTGCAAACAGGACGGAAAAACTCGTCAACGGCACGGCTGGCGGCGTGTCGGCGGCGACCTTGAGGAACGCCTGCGAATCGGTAATCACCAGCTCCGGCGGATCGACGAGGCGGTCCAGCGCGTCGCGCAACTCGCGTTCCTTGACGACCATGCAATAGCTGTCGCTGTCGAGCAAATCGCGGATGGTCTGGACCTGCGGAAGAATCAGCCGGCCCTTGGGCGCTTCTTTGTCGATGGGCACCACCAGCACGGCACAGCCCCCCGGCGGCAGCAAGTCGCCGACAATGGCGGCCGGGCGAATGAAGTCGTCCGGCGCAATCGCCACCAGCGTCTCGCGGACATCGCCCACGCCCTCGCCCGTGGCGGCGTTGGTGTAGAGGTGCGGAATGTCGTCATGCGTCAGCCGCTGGACCAGGTCCGCGTGCGGCTCGGCGAGGTCGGACTTGTTGAACACGACAACGACGGGCACATCGCGGCCTTGCAACTCGGCAAGGAGCGCGTCTTCAAACTCGCCCCACTCGCCGGCGGCGACGAGGATCAGCCCCACGTCGGTGCGGTCGAACGCCTGACGGGTTTTCTCCACGCGCTGCTGACCGAGCGCACCGACATCATCCACGCCGGCGGTATCGATAAACAGCACCGGCCCGAGCGGCAGAAGCTCCATCGGCTTTTCGACGGGGTCGGTCGTCGTCCCGGCCGTGTCCGACACAATCGATACGTCCTGGTGCGTGATCGCGTTCAGCAGCGAGCTTTTTCCCACATTGCGGCGGCCAAACAGGCCGATGTGCAGGCGGAATCCTTTGGGGGTTTTTAACATCGTCTAGTCTTTCTTGGTCCGAAACCCCAGTGCCGTGACGGCCTCGGGGGAAGTCAATTGATCAAATGTCGCCTCGTCCACCAGCCCGCTGTCGATGGCCAGCGTGCGGATCGGCTTGGCGGTTTCTGCCGCCTGTTTGGCCAGATCGCTGGCGGCCTGATAGCCGATATGCTGGACGAGCGCGGTGAGAATCGCCGTGGACGATTCCGCCAACTCGCGGCAGCGGTCTTCGTCGGCCTCGATCCCGGTGACGCAGCGGGTCGTGAACAGTTCGCACGCGGCCGTCAGGAGCGAAATCGATTCGAGCAGTTTGTCGGCGACCAGCGGCCCGAACGCGTTGAGTTCCAAATTCCCCATCGCGGCGGCGGACGTGATGGCGGTGTCGTTGGCCATCGTCGCCAGCGCGGCCTGGGTGACGGCTTCGGGAATCACGGGGTTGACCTTGCCGGGCATGATGCTGCTGCCAGGCTGGACGGCCGGAAGACGAATCTCCCCGAAGCCCGCCGACGGACCCGATGCAAGCAACCGCAGATCGGTCGCAATTTTACACAGCGACGCGGCGAGCGATTTGAGGATCCCGCTGACCTCGACGAACACGTCAAAGTTCTGCGTCGCGTCGATGAGGTTTTCGCCCCGCGCCAGGCCCAGGCCCGTCGCTTCGCGCAGCCGTTCGGTCGCGGCGAAAATGTATTGGCGCGGCGCGTCGAGGCCGGTACCAATGGCCGTGCCGCCGAGGTTGATCACGCGCAGCCGCTCGTTGCATTTGTAGATCCGCCAGCGGTCGCGGTTGAACGCTTCGGCGTACGCACCCATCTGCCGGCCAAGCGTGGTGAGTACCGCGTCCTGGAGCTGGGTCCGCGCAACGCGAACGACGTGGGCGAATTCGCGCTCCTTGGCTTGGAACGCTTCCTGCAGCGCGACGACGGCGGGCTCGAGCGCGGCGAGGAGTTGCATCGCCGCCACGCGCATCGCCGTGGGAAAAGTATCGTTGGTGGACTGATGCAGGTTGACATGGTCGAGCGGATCGAGCGCGTCATAATCGCCCGGCGCGCGACCCATGTGGGTCAGTGCGCGATTGGCGAGCACCTCGTTAACGTTCATGTTCAGACTCGTGCCCGCCCCGCCCTGGAGCGCGTCGACGCGAATCGAATCGTTCAACGCACCGGCGGTCATCTCGTCACAGGCGATCCCCAGCGCGGAGAACTGCTCGTCGGTGAGGTAGCCCAGCTCGAAGTTCGCCTGGGCGCACGCGCGCTTGACCTGCCCATAGGCCGCGATGAGCGCGGGATGCACGCTCCGGCCAGACAGCGGAAAATTTTCCACCGCGCGGAGAGTGTGAATCCCCCACAGTGCATCGGCGGGAATCGATTTCTCGCCCAGCAGGTCTCGTTCTGTTCGTGGTTCAGTCATGGAGTCCATTCTATCCCTCCCGACCCCACAGAACAAGCGACAATCCAAACTTACACAAAAACACCCGACGAGGAAAACTCGCCGGGCGTTTGAATGATCGCAATTTGAATTGCTCTTCGCGTGGTCTCGCTATTTCTGGATGGAGATCGTCGAGAAGCGTTTCCAGTTGACCGTGGGGTCGTTCGGGTCGGCATAGCCGATCAGCGCGTAATAGAGGAATTCCATGTCGGCCGCGCCAACACGAATGCAGCCATAGCTCGCAGGCGTGCCGATGCTCGACGGGTCGCTCGTGCCGTGAATGGCATAGCCGCGCGAAACGGGAATGTCCGTGCCCTTTTCTTTGATACCCTCAATCTTGACATAGTAGCCTTTCGCCCCGAGCGGGTATCCTGGCTCGCCGGGATAGATCTGTCCGCTCCCGCGACCGGCTGTCACGGGCGGCGTATAGGGGCTCTTCGCACTCTTGTCGCCCCAACTGGGAAGACGGAATTCCCCCAGCGGCGTGGGCGTGTCGGCTTTGCCGACGGCGACGCGAATCCGCTTGACCAGCAAGTCCTGCAAATAGATATCCGCGACACACTGGCTACGGTAGACCACCATATGGAACGGGCCGATGAGCAACTTGTAGTAGTCCCCCGCACGGAATTGCGTCGCGCTGGCGAGGCCATTGTACCACGGGACAATTTTCGTCCCCGTACACAAATCACACTTGGCGATAATGCCCTCACGAGTGACCATGCGAGTCGCGGGGTTCCGCGTGGAATTCAGCAACTCACCCGGTGCCCAGCGATGGCCGACAATATAGGGATCTTCTGGGTTGTACGCCGCGGTGCGATGCAGAACCGTTTTGGCCGACAGGTCCAACAGTGCCGTGCGACAGGTATTCAGGTCGGTCGTCGAAAGCACGCCGCCACGAAGCCCCGCACGATAGGCTTTATTGAGCAGCGTCCGCGCTTTGAGAAAACTGCCCGCGTTTTTATACAGCCTCATCCCTTCGACATAGCTCTTGATCGCCGTGGCCTTGTCGTCGGTGGGCGTGGTGATCGGACTGGGACCGACCAGCTTGTTCATTGCGGCCTCAAGCGCCTTGGGCGTCTGCGGGACCGGTCGAATGCCAGTCTTGGTGCCGGTTTTTACCCCGGTCTTGGTCCCGGTTTGGGTCCCGGTCTTTGCGCCTGTTTTTGTGCCGGCCTTGGGGTCGGTCTTGGTGGGTTCGCCGGGTTTGGGGCCAGGTTGCTCGGTCGATTTATCATCGCTCGTCATGATAATCACCAGTGCAATCACCATCAGCACCCCGGCCGCACCAAAGAGAATCTTGGGCAAATTGGAGTGTCCGCGCCGTCCATCGTGTTGCATTCTCATGGTCGCATTCCTTTGCAAATAAAGTAGTTATGCAATTATCCGCCGCAGCGATACACTGCGCCGTCCACCACGACCGCATCCAGCGGCGTGTCATGTGGTTCTATCGGCAATTTCGGGCAAATTTGTTCGGAAAATCCGACACCAATTGTCGTCGCGTGCAATTCCGCCTGCTGGAGGAACCGGTCATAGAACCCCCCGCCGCGTCCGAGGCGATTACACGAAGGGTCGAACCCCACGGCCGGGACGATCACCACGTCGATCTCCGCGAGCAGGAGTTCCACCGTTGAGGCCGGACTGCGCAGGCCATGACCATTGTGAAAACTGCATGCGTGATGCGACAGGATTTCCCGCGGGGACATCCGGCGCGAATCGCCGCAGAACTTCGGCGCGCAGACTTGCTTTCCCGCCTCCCACGCCAGGTCCGCCAGCAATGCCGTGTCCACCTCGCCCGCAATCGGCAAATAGAGCATCACGACCTTGGCCGCGTGAAATTCGTCCAACGCCGCGACGGCCTCGCAAATTGCCCGCGATTTGTCAGCGCGCACCTCGGGCGGAATCGCGGCGATCGCCTCGAAAAGTTCCCGTCGGATTATTTTCTTATCAGGAATCATCACATTCATTGTACCACATCCCGCCTTCCACTACAGAACCCAGAAGCAAGTTTTGTCGCAACAGGGCGCTAAAATCATCTTGACAATGAACCGCCTACCAATCAATATGTATAGGAAGACTCAATTTCCTCCAGCGACAGGAGACCATTATGATGCTTGCCCAAGTCACCATACCGCAATTCAACACAACCGTGATCCACTTCCCGATGCTCCAAAACGCCGACGCGACGACCCTTTCGATTGTCGCGGGCAGCCTGATCGCCATTGGCGCGCTGTGGTGCTTTTTGGGGTTCCGTCTCTTCCGCGCCTATCTCGGCTTTATCGGCATGGTCATCGGCGCGGTGGTGGGAGTCTATGTCGCTGCAAAAATCGCGGGCATCAATCCCAACGCCGTAGCCAACATCACCACCGTCAACGCGATCCCCGTGGGGCTTTGGGTCGGTTTGGGCGTGGGGGCGCTTGCGGGGTTGCTCCTATTTTCCCTGCTGTATATTGTCGGGGTGTTCCTGGTGGGCGCGGGGGTGGGCTATGCCGTGGCGATCATTGTCATTGCCTCGGCCAACATCACCGCGAACCAACAAGGCATCTGCCTTGCGTCGGCCGTCGGCGGCGGTGTGATCACCATCTTCCTGCGGAAGTTCATCATCATCCTCATCACCTCTGCCAAGGGCGCACCGCTGCTGGTCCTGGGCCTGGCACACTTCATGAACATCCGCTCGCTGAGCACCTTCGCCCAGCCAGTCTCCTACCGTGCCCTCTACCAACAGAACAAGTTCATGGCCTGGACCACGGTTGGGCTCGCGGTCGGCGGGATCCTCGTGCAGTTCTTTGTCACCAGTCCCAAGAAAAAACACGCCGAAGCCGACGACGACATCTAGCGCGCGGGACGATTGAAGCGCGATAGAAATACCACCTGACGTTTCTAGGGGCATCCATTGTGGGTGCCCCTTTTTGTATTCTTCATATTCTGTTTCCCTTTTTCCTCTGTCATGTCGAAAGGACAAAAAAATAAGACAGGAAAATGGGGACTGGTACCCTTTTTCTGTCCTGTTTTCTCGATTCCTGTTTGTTGTCAGGTACCTGTCCCCGTTTTCCATTTTCCATACACGATTGAATCTGCGCGGTTGCGTCGCGAGTACGCTTCGCAAACCACGGCACCCTTTGTATAACGCTTGATCGATCACCCTGGGCGGGGCAAACCTCACCCTACGATACAGAAAACAGAGAAACAAGGGCGAAATATTTTTCGCCCCTACGACACAGGAAACAAAGAAAAATGGGCAAATGATTATTTTTCCCTACGACACAAAAAAAGGACACCCACACGGGGTGCCCTGAGATCACGACGAAGCGCGATAGTGCGTTTGAATTCGCCCTCTATTTTTCGAGTTCGGAACGGAACAGCCCGGCCGGGTGGCCAGCGCCATCGACCAAGTTGCCCCTGGGATTACCGCCCCAATTGTAGCAGACGCGCGTGATCGTCACACCCGCAGGCGCGGTGAGTTCAATGGTCAGCTTGCCGGTAATCTTGGCCGTCGCCCAGTGCCACTTGCCATCCTTATCGCACACACCAAAGCCCTTGAGGTCTCCATCCCCGCGGATGGCCAGTGCATCACCGGCGGCATAGAATTCCAGTGCGGCCTTGCTGCCTTTGAGTGTACACTCTTTGAGCATCGGGCCGGAGGTGCGGTGTTTGCAGTTGGGGTCTTTGGCGAGGCGCGCTTCGACGGCGGCAAGGCGTTTGCCGACATCGAGCTTCTTGCGCGGGTGAATGTTCTTGCCTTCGCCGAGGTCATTGATAACGGCCTGGCCGGTCAGCGGGAGCTTCAACGTGGCGGTCTGGCTGAACTGCAGCTCGGCCCAGGAGTTGCCTGCCTCGGCTGGCGCCCTCTGCCCCCCCCGGAAGTTCGCGAGTTGCACCCACAGGAATTTCATTTTGTCGTTCTTGAACACGCGGCGCCAGTCGTTGATCAGCGCCGGAAAGAGCGTGGCATATTGCTTGGCATTTCCCATACTCTGCGTGTTGGCTTCGCCCTGATACCAGATCGCGCCGGCCACTTTGAGCGGGACGAGAGGATGGATCATGCCGTTGTACAGGCGGGTGGGTTGATGGTTCGCCCCGAAGCCCCCCTTGGGGCGCTTCCCGCGCGGCGGACCAGGCTTGCGCTCGCCCTCTTTGAGTTTCCCTTCTTTTTCCCGCTTGTCATAGTCAGCAAGTTTGGCCCTGTAGTCGGCCTTCTGCTTGGTAAACGCCTTGATCTTGTCGAGTACGGCCTCGTATCTGATGATGTAACTTTCCTCGAAACCGCCCTGGATGAGGCCTTCTTTAGAGATCCACGCTTCGCAGCGACTTCCGCCCCATGCCGACTTGATCAGGCCGATCGGACATTTGTAGCGTTTGCGCAGTTCGCGACCAAAATAGTACCCCACGGCCGAAAATTTCGACGTGGTCTCCGGACTCGCCGCCGCCCACGATCCGCCGTGCGTAGTTTGCGGATCATCCTTGGACTCCTGCGGAATCTGGATCAGGCGCAGTTGATCGTCGGCCGAGTCGGTGATGGCACCCTTGCCCCCAGCACTCTGCGACAACGAGAAGCCCATATTGCTCTGTCCGCTGCAAATCCAAACCTCGCCGAGAAGAACATTCTTGAAGGTCTTGGCGAGTGTCTTGTTTTCCTTCACGGTCACCGTCCAAGTCATCCCGGCCGACTTGGGTGTCTTGACCTCGACGCACCACTTGCCGTCCTTGCCAACGCTCGTCGCGGCAGAACAGGCTGCAGCCTTGCCGTCGGTCGATGCCTTCATCTCAACCGTGACACTCGTCCCAGGCGCAGCCGTGCCGAAAACGCGCGCACCGTTTTGCTGGAGGACCATGTTGTCGCCGAAGATCGGGGGCATGGTGATCTCGGCCGAGGCCACCGGCGAAACCAGCGCGACCAGCGCTACTACATAAAAAAGGGTTCGTTTCATCGTATTTTCCTTTGGGGAATAGAAGATTTGATCTGAGTTGTTATTTCGTTCGGAACAGTCCAGCCGGGTGGCCAAGGGAGTCAGTCAGGTTGCCGACGGGGTTGTCTGCCCAATTGTAGCAGACACGCGCAATCGTCACGCCCTCGGGTGCGGTGACCTCAACGGTGTCCTTGCCAGTAATTTCTGCAGTGGCCCAGGTCCACTTGCCATCTTTTCCGCAAACCGAGAACCCTCTGAGTTTGCCATCGCCGCGAACCTTGAGACCCTCGCCAACCACTGCGAACTTCAACGTCGTCTTCCCGTCAGCAAACTTGCAATCCTCTGCCACCAGCATCGGGCCCGTGGAGCGGTATTTGCATTTGGGATCTTTCACGAGGCGTTCTTCGATGGCGGCGAGGCGTTTGGCGACATCGAGCTTGTTTTTCGGATGAACGTTCTGGCCCATGCCGATGTCGCTGATGACGGCTTGGCCGGTCAACGAGAGCGTCAACGTCGCGGTCTGGCTGAACTGCAACTCGGCCCAGGAATGGTCCGTCTCGGCTGGGAGCGTCTGAGATTTCTTGAAGTTCGCGAGTTGGGCCCACAGAAATTTCATCTTGTCATTCTTGAACACGCGGCGCCAGTCATTGATCATCACCGGGAAGAGCGTGGCGTATTCCTTGGCATCTCCCATGCTCCGCGTGTTCGATTCGCCCTGATACCAAATCACACCAGCGACTTTCAGCGGAACGATGGGATGGATCATCCCGTTGTAGAGTCGACGAGGCCGATGCTGTAACGTGGATCCCCACGGCTTTTTAGGCCAGCCCTCGCCCTTCTCCAACTGGCCCCTTCTTTTGCGCCCTCTGTAACTGGCGCACTTGCTCTTGTAGAGTTCCATCTGGCGGGGCAGTTCGGGCCTGGCCTTGGCGAACGCGGTTTCAAAGTCGGTGATATACTTTTTCTCGAAGCCGCCCTTGATGAGCCCCTCTGTGGTGATCCACGCTTCGCAGCGACTGCCGCCCCAAGCCGATTGAATCAGGCCAATCGGGCACTTGTAGCGCTTGCGGAGTTCACAGCCATAGTGATAGCCCACGGCCGAAAAATTGTGTGTGGTCTTCGGGCTGGCTGCTGCCCACGATCCGCCGTGGGTGGTTTGCGGTTCGTCTTCACATGTCAGCGGAATCAGAATCAGGCGCAACTGGTCGTCGGCCGCCTCGCCTGCCGCTTGTTTCCCACCAGCAGATTTTGACAGCGGCCAAAACATATTGCTCTGTCCGCTGCAAATCCAAACCTCGCCGAGGAGAACATTCTTGAACGTCTTGGCGAGTGTCTTGTTTTCCTTCACGGTCACCGTCCAAGTCATCCCGGCCGACTTGGGTGTCTTGACCTCGACGCACCACTTGCCGTCCTTGCCAACGCTCGTCGCGGCAGAACAGGCTGCAGCCTTGCCGTCGGTCGATGCCTTCATCTCAACCGTGACACTCGTCCCAGGCGCAGCCGTGCCGAAAACGCGCGCACCGTTTTGCTGGAGGACCATGTTGTCGCCGAAGATCGGGGGCATGGTGATCTCGGCCGAGGCCATCGGTGAAACCAGCGCGACCACTGCTACTACATAAAGAAGGGTTCGTTTCATCGTGTTTTCCTTTTAAAGTGTCAGATTTCAGTTCATCTGTTCCATGCGGATCGCCGATTGTACTAGTGTAAACGTTAAAAAAACAGGACAATTGCACCATTCCACCACAATTTCGCCATTGCCGAAATCTGTGGGGATGGTATAATTGCACGCCCGCACTGCGGGACTACCTCAAGGAGCGATCTACATGAAACATACAGCACTCTATTGCTGCCTGGTTGGCTTGACGATTCTCGTCGGCTGCCCCGATACCGAATCCCGTCTCGCCACACCCGACGGAAACACAGGCGATGGCATTATTCGCCCGATACACGCCACCCGCGTCCCGGGCGGCAACAAGAACTCGGGCGAGACCCCCGCCGTGATTCGCATGGCCCGACGCCAAAGCCCTGACGAGCTCAATCGCGCCTTCGACGCCAACGGCATTGTGGAAACGTCCAGCAATGATCTGCGCCGCATCGCCGAGACCTCCAAAGACCCGATCTCCCTGCGCAATCTGCGCCGCCGCACCAAAGAGTCCCAACCGACCGCCACGGATGCAGCCGCGTCCGAGCCGAAGCCGGGCATCGCCTCTGCAGCCCCCACCGCCGCGCCCAACACGCGCATCATCGGCGGGGCAACCATGCGCGTCAACCACCAGATTCTCACCGTCGAGGACATCCTCGAAGGGTTGCACATGGAACTCGCGGCCGTGCCCAACAACGTCGTCGGCGACGCGTTTACCGCCCGGTCGGCCGAAATCATCCGCAAGAAAATGGCCTACGACATCCAGCAACGTCTGGTCTATGCCGAAGCGAAAGATCGCCTCGAAGACCACGTCAAGGCCTACATCCAGAACGAACTCACCAAAGTCCGCCGCGAGATGATCGCCAAGTCCGGCTCGATCGCGCGACTCCGTCAAAAGTGCATCGCCGAAGGGACCACCCTCGACGCGCTGATGGGTGTACAAAACCGCGCGATGACCGTGCGGATGTATCTCCAGGGCAAATTTTCCCCCAGGATCGTCGTCAACCGCCGGACCCTGTGGCGCTACTACACGACGAACCAGACCAAATTCACCTCCGACAAAAAAGTACAGATGCAGGTGCTGGTGGTGGATTACAAATCGTTCCTGCCCCGCATAGACTCCGACGAATCCAAGGACCTCGCCACCGCCAAAGCCAAAGCCCGCGCCCACATGAAAAAGGCCAGCGCTACCCTCGCTGGGGGTGTAGACTTCACCAAGGTCGTGAAGGAATATTCCTTCGGCCCGCGCAAAACCGATGGGGGCATCTGGCCGATGATGGCCAAGGGCAACAAGGCCGAAGAGAAAGTCGAAGCGGCCGCCTTCACCCAACCCAAAAACGCCATCAGCGACGTGATTGAGGAACCCAACGGGCTGTACATGGTCCGAACCGTCGCCACCGAAGGCGGTGTCGTCACGTCCTTTGAAGATGCCCAGGGAGAAATCGAAACCCTGTTGCGCGAAGAACAATACTCCAAACTTCAGGGAGAGTATTTCCAGAAGCTCTACAAACGCGCGATCATCCAGACCCCCCAGGACTTCATCCTCCAAGCCATTCGACGGGCAACGGAAGTCTATCGCCCGGCGACGGGCCCCGTACGCAAAGAAACCTCGACCAAACCGTTCAAATCCAACTGGTAAGCACCGGCCGCCCCCATTGGAAGGGCCAAACTCCCCAGTGGGTACCTTTCGGACAACTCCGGTCAAAGTAACAAATTGGGAAAATTCCGCCAGAATTGCCATATTCTATTGACACCCGTAGGGTCAATCCGATACATTCAAGACCTGTACATAGCCCAATCCCTGCAACCGCATAGATTTCGGGAGACACCATGAAATTGATGACGACGCCTCGCCTCGTGGCGGCACTTTGTGTGGCCGCCTTGACCTGTCCTGTCCTCGCACAGGATTCTGACAATCCTTTGGCCGAACGCGCAGCACTTGCGGCAAAAAATGCCCGAGCAGCCCTAAGCGCCAAGCCGACCCTGCTTAACAACTGGGACGACTTCCTTCACTACATCAACACGGCCAACGTCACCAAGGCCGAGAGTGATGGGCAGGCCATCTTGGACTCGGGCACAAAGCCCAAGGAGCTTTACCTGCTGACGATCGAGCGTCCGCGCACTCTGGAAACCCTCCAACGTGCAAGCAAGATCAAGGCCCTCAAGCCCCTCGCGACGAAGTTCCTCAAGTCCATTGAAAAAGGGTACATTGCCTGGCGCAGCGACCCCACGGAAATCGAGAACTCCATCCGCATGATCGGTGGTAGCCTTCGCGGTCTGGAAGTCGGCAAGCGCCGCCTGAAAGAATCCGGCGAATACGCCATCCCGCTGCTGGTGCAGTACCTCCTCAAAACCGACACCCCGGCGATGCTTCGCCAGCGGATCATTCTGTCGTTGCCCGGCATGGGCCACCAAGCCGTGCGTGCCTACTCGGCCGCGCTTCTTTCCAAGGACACCAAGATCGTCGAGATCATGGCCAGCACCTTGGGCGAACTGGAGTACCCCGCCGCTCTGCCGCGCCTGCGTGAAGCTCTGCTCCGCAAGGACCTCCCCGCCTCGGCCGTCAACGCCGTCCGCATCGCAATCAAAAATTGCAGCCCCTCCAGGGTTAGCCTCGCCAGTACCCCCGCTGCCTCGCTGTTCTACCAGCAGGCCGTGAAGTACTACAACAAAGACGACTCCCTCCAGCCCGACGCACGCTTCCCCCGCGCGTTTGTGTGGGATTGGAAAACCGGAACGGGCCTGATCCAGACCCCCGTCCCCAACGAAATCCTCTGCGACATCTACGCAATGCGGATGGCCCGGTTGGCACTGAAGTACAACGCCAAGCTTTCCTCGGCCGTGCCGGTGTGGCTCTGCGCGCTCAGCCGCCGCGAACTGTATCTCCCCTCGGGCAAGACCGACCCGCTCTGGGGCAGCAATAAACCCAAAGCCGCGTTCTACCGCCTCTCCGCCAGCCCGCAGTACCTCCTGCAGGCACTGACGCGCGCGATGAAGGATGCCGATGTCCCGCTGGTCAAGGCGATCATCACGTCCCTCGGCAAGACCACCGGCGCCTCGGCGCTGACCAAGCCCCTGCCGTGCGGCACCCAGCCCCTCGTCGATGCCTTGCTCTACCCCGAACGGACAGTGCAATACCTCGCGGCCGAAACGCTCGCGACGGCCATGCCCACCAAGCACTTCCCCGGTTCGAACTCCGTGATACCGATCTTGGCGAGCGCCATTCGCCAGCGCGGCAAGAAGTACTGTCTGCTGGTCACCAATGACCAAACCAACCGCAACACCCTCAAGGCCGCGATCCGCGACGCAGGCTACGAAGTCGTCGAAGCGTCCGACCTCAGTAAGCTGATCGTCACCGCGACCCAGGCCCCCGGCGTCGACGTCGTCGTCACCGGCCCCGCCGTGGAACACGACGCCGTCACGCGCCTGATGCGCCCGAGCCTCACCTTCGCCTACACCCCCATCCTTGCCTGCAAAGCCACGCCCCAGGCGCGCGCTTTCGCCCGTAAGGATGGAAAAATGGTCCTTCTTGCCCCGGGGAACCTCTCCAGCGCCGCCGTCGCCAAGGGACTCGCTGCAGTGGTCAAAATCGCCGTGGGCAAACCCCTCCCCGAAGGCAAAGCCATCGCATGGGCCATCCGCGCCACCAACGCCATTGCCGAAACAGGCAAGCGTCCGACGATCTATAACACCAAGCGGGCCCTCGGGTCGCTCGTGGGTGCGTCGAACAACGAATACGAGCCTGACCTGCAAATCGCAGCCGCCAAGGCCCTCGCCACAATCAATAGCCCATCCGCCCAACAGGCCATCATCCGACTCGCTCTGCGGGCCGATGAAACTGAAGTTCGCATCGCTGCCTGCAAAGCCGCTACGAGCTCGATCCAACGCTTCGCCAACATGGCCAAGCGCGCCCAGACAGACGCCTTGGTCGACATGATCGCAAGCCCCAAAGGCGGCAAGCTCTACGAAGCATCCGCCCAACTCCTCGGCGCGATGAATCTCTCCAGCGATCAAGCCAAGAGCCTGATTCTTAAGAGCAAATAACGCGACACGCAATCACAAAAAAGCCCCGGTCTTCCGGGGCTTTTTTTTATGCACAAGGTCAACTCAATCCGATGGGGTCGGTGTTTCGTTCGCGCGAATCGCGTCATTGCGTCGACGACGACGGCGCGACAACGGATGAAGAATCCACTTGGGCAACACGTTGCCGATCATCGCATATAGCTTGTATCGCCAATGCGGAATACAAATCCACTTCCCTCGATCCATCGCCGCGAGCGCCTTGGCGACGACATAGTCGGCCTTAAGCCAATGATGCTTGGGCACCGTCGAACGCGATACGCCCAGCACATCGTGAAACTCGGTGATCGTAAATCCGGGACACACCACCGTCGCCGAGACGCCCATTCCGTCCAGCTCCAGACAAAGCCCTTCGGTGAACGAGATCATCCACGCCTTGGTCGAGCAATACATCACGTCCGTGGGGCTCTGGAAGAAGCCCGCCACCGACGCTACATTCAAAATCCGTCCCCGGCCATTCTGGCCCATCCGCCCCAGCGCCGCATGCGTCAGCCGCACCGTCGCCAGCACATGCAGCCTGGCCATCGCATCCTGCGGGCCGACGGTCGAGTCCGCAAAGCGCGACTTGCTGCCGAACCCGGCGTTGTTCACCAGCACGGACAGTCCTTCCTCGGCGGCAATGCGATCGCACAGCGCCGCAAGTTGCACATCGTCGGTCAAATCGCACACGACCACCTCACACGCGCCACCCGCCGCACGGATCTCCTCGGCCAGCGCTTCGAGGCGATCTTCTCGCCGCGCGACCAGCCACACACACTCTCCGCGCGCTGCAAGCTGGCGCGAAAACTCCGCGCCCAACCCGGCCGAGGCGCCCGTGACCACCGCTATCCGTCGTTCTGTTGATGTCATGAATTCATCCTTCCTTTCAGGACCCTATAGCATAGCCGCACAACCATTTATTTTCCATCCCCCACTTTGCGCGCCAATCGTGTATACTGCCGCCATGAATCCTCCCTCCCAACTCGAATTGCTCGCACCCGCCGGAAGCCTTGAGAGCCTTCGCGCCGCCCTCGCCAACGGGGCCGACGCCGTATATCTCGGCCTGGACCGGTTCTCTGCCCGCCGCCGTGCGGAAAACTTTTCCCTCGAAACTCTGCCCGACGCACTCGAGCTCACCCGCCGCTGCGGGGCGAAACTCTATGTGGCGATGAACACGTTGCTACGCGACGGCGAAGTCGACCACGCCGCGACGTACCTCCAGCAATTGTGCGAACTCGGCATCGACGCCCTGATCGTCCAGGACCCTGCGCTGGCAGCTTTGGCGGCTGAGGCCTGCCCCTCGCTGGCGTTGCATGCCTCGACGCAACTCACCCTCGCCGAACCGCTCGCCATCACCGCCGCCGCCGAACGCTGGGGCCTCAAGCGTGTGATTCTTCCACGCGAAACCTCCCTCGAAGACCTCGCCACCATCCGCCGCGACACCTCCGTCGAGCTGGAGATGTTTGTCCACGGCGCGATGTGCATCAGCTATTCCGGCCAATGCCAGGCCTCACGCCATCTCGGCCATCGCAGCGGAAATCGCGGCGAATGCGCCCAACCCTGCCGGCTGGACTGGGAGATGCAATCGGACGGCAAGGCCGTGTCCACTCCCGGCCATCACCTGCTCAGCCCGCGCGACTTGTGCCTGGCGAACCGCCTTGGCGACCTCGCCACCGCTGGCGCGACCAGCTTCAAAATCGAAGGGCGACTCAAAAGCCCCGAGTATGTCGCCGCCGTGGTCGGCGTCTATCGCTCGCTGCTCGACGACGTCCTCGAAGGCACCCCCCGCACGATGACCCAAAGCGAATCCGACCGATTGACGCTGGCGTTTTCCCGCGGATTTTCCGAAGGCTATGTCGACGGAAATGTGCACAATAAACTCGTCGACACCACCGTTGCAGGCAACGTCGGCCTGGCCGTCGGCGTGGTCACACGCGTCTTTGGCGGCGAAACACTGTTCGTGCGAATGCGCGAAGAAGCCGGCGAGCTGGAAGCGGGCGACGGGCTCGCCTTTGGCGCCTTTGACGAAGACGATCGCCGCCCGGGGGGAATCCTCTTCAACACCCGCCGCGCCGCATCAGGCCAATTCGAGATCATCGTCGGCCGCAGCAATGGCCTCGACAACGTCCAGCCTGGCGACGAGCTCTATCTGACCTCCGCGCCAAGCCTCCAACGCGAAATCCGCCAATCCTTCACCCGCGTCGAACCCCACCGCCGCGTGCCGCTGTGCATCGAGGTCGAAGCCTCCGTCGACACCCCCCTCCGCCTGCGCGCAGGGGAAATCACCGTCGAATCCGAAACGCCCCTCGAGGCCTCGGAGCGAAAACCGCTCACTCTCGAATTTCTCCAGACCCAACTGGCCAAACTCAGCAACACACCTTTTTCGCTCGAGTCCGTCACGCTCACTGGCCCCGACGGCCCGGCCGACGAACTCGGTGTGTTTGTCCCCGCGAGCCTGGTCAACCAGCTCCGCCGCGAGCTGACCGAAGCCCTCGTCGCCTCGGCCCACCCCGCCAAACCCTTCGACACCGGCGCGATGTCTCGCCTGCGCGAATCGCTGGAGTCTCTCCCGGCGGCACCCGAAATCGAAAAAACAATCCTCGTACGCCATCGCGATCAGGTTCTTCCCGCCGCGAAAACTCTCTCCAAACGCTCCGGTCTGGGACGCCTCTGGCTGGAGTTGCCGCGCCAGCAAATCCCCGATGCCATTGAGCAATGCCTCGATCTTGGCATCGCCGCGGGCGTGGTGTCTCCGCGCGTAATGGGGCCCGACCAGCGCGCCTACCTCGACGATCTGCTTTCGATCAGTGGCATCACCGGCATGTTGGCGCGGAACATCACCGCCCTCCAGGCCACTCGCGCCGCCCACCCCGAATGGCTGATCGTCGCGGACTGGAGCCTCAACGCCATCAATCCGCTGGCCGCCGCCGAGCTCCTCGCGCTTGGTGCCGACCGCGTTGCCCCCGGCCTCGACGCCAACGACGTCGCTCGCAAAACCATGACCCTGGCGCTGGACCCCGCGCGCATCGAAGCCTTGCGAGGCTATCACGCCGCCCTGTTCTACACCCAATATTGCCCCATCTCCCACCACCTCGCCGCCGGGGCCGACTACCCCCATTGCGGCCAGCCCTGCAAAGATCACCACGTCACACTCATCCACGACGAAGCCCACACGCTCGAAGTTCGGCGCGATGGCGTGGGACGAATCGAAATTCTTGACGACGAGCTGACCTTCCCCTCCAAGCCGCGCGGCGACAGCACCACCCGCATCGAATTTCTCACAGAAACCGCCGAGGAAATCGAAGTCCTCCTGGGATCCGCACTGCTTCGCGGCGAGGCCCCCGCGCCCCTCGCGCCCGAGCCCGCAGCCAGCAAACCCGTCAAACCTGCCAAACCTGCCAAACCCGCCGCGCAGGATGACACCTACATCCCACCTGCGCCCAGAGAAATTCCGCGCAGCCGATAATCGAACCCGAAGAGAAGTATGAAGCATACTTCTCTTCCTGAAAACCCAACGGACACTATTGGTACTTATTATTAGTCACAATATTCCTTTACATTTCCGCAACTTTTCACATCTCTATAGACAACAGGAAGTATGTACTCTGGCGAAAAATAGACAAACTCTTTATTATTCATAATCTACTTGAAACATCTCGGATTATGCCTATACTTTTAAATATCATATATTGTATTCCATCAAGCAACGAATCATCCCTCAACCAGGAAAATCATCATGACCGCAGAAAAAAACCTTGAACAGGGTCAAGCCTTCATGCAAGCCAAGACCGACGAAGGCGGCTATACCGCCACCGAAAGCGGCCTGCTGTACCGCGTTCTGACCGCCAGCGACTCGACCGAATCGCCCAAACCCATTGACGTCGTCACCGTGCACTATCGCGGCACGCACATTGATGGGAGCGAATTTGACAGCTCCTACTCGCGCAACTCCTCGATCCAGTTCCCCCTCAACGGCGTGATCGCTGGGTGGACCGAAGCGGTCGGGATGATGAGCATCGGCGCGAAATGGGAAGTCATTATTCCCCCCGCGCTGGGCTATGGCGAGTTTGGCGCGGGCGGCGTGATCGGCCCCAACGAAACGCTGATCTTCGAAATCGAACTCCTCGCAATCAACTAGCTCCAACGCACAAGGAGTCTCATGAAGTTTGCAACAGTACTTACCTGCATGGATGGGCGGATCCAAAAGCCTTCCTACGACTACCTCGTCGAGCGCTTCAGCGCGCCGTGGATCGATACGATTACCGAAACCGGGATTGTGTCCATTCTCAGTGGGTGCGAACGCCAAGAATTGCTGAAGGCCATTTTCCACCGCCTTGACATCTCGGTGGGCGTTCACGGAAGCCAGCACATTGCCGTCGTCGCCCACGCCGACTGTGCGGGCAATTGCGTCTCGGATGACACCCAGCGCCAGCAGCTTGTCAAAGCCAAGGCCATGCTGCGTGAGCGTTATCCGGAACTCGAAATCATCACTCTCTGGGTCGATGCCCAGTGGAGTGTCACCGAAACCCCCCTCCCCGGCGAATAAACCAAAGGCCCCACGCGGGCCTTTTTTTCTTTTCACGGGGAACAAAGTCCACTATACTGCGTTACATCTTATAACAAGTAATCGCTGTGACGACCTCAATGAAAGGATCTCCATTATGAATCGCCGTATCCGACGCAATCAAGGCTTCACCCTTGTCGAAGTGCTCCTCGTGCTGGGCATCCTCGTGACCCTTGCAGCCGTGTCGATCTCCGTCTTTGGCGGGACCGAAAAGAAGGCCAAAATCTCCGCCGCCACCGCGCAAATCGAAAGCCTCTGCACCCAGTCCATCGATATCTATATTCGACACATGGGCGAAGCGCCCGAAACTCTCGAAGACCTCCTCAACGCGCCCGACGACGAAGAGAAAGCCAAAGAATGGGGCGGGCCATACGTCAAGAAAAACAAGTTCCCCCCCAAGGACCCCTGGGGCAAGGAACTGATCTATGAGCGCCTCGAAGATGATGACGGCAACAACACCTACAAGCTCACCTCCTCGGGCCCGAACAAGACCGAAGGTGACGACGACGACATTTCCAATATCGAAGACGACGAGTCCTGATTCGCGTCGAACCCGAATCGAAGACAAAAACGCCCGATGGGAATCGAATCCCGCCGGGCGTTTTTGTGTGGCCGCATCCAGTTGGCATAAAAATGGGGCACCCCCAAGGGATGCCCCAGCAATCTGTTTTCTTTTTTCCTACAGCCTAAGGCCTATCGCCTCAAGCCTCTCTTTTCTATTCTTTTCCGGCGGACTGGTTGCCGCGCTTCATGGCGATGATGCCAGTGCGCGCGAGTTCCTGAATGCCGTACGGCCGGACCAGCTCGGTGAACGCCTCGAGGCGATCTTCCGGGCCGACGAGTTCGACCATGATGCTGTTGCGGCTGACATCGACGGTATGGCCGCGGAACATGTCCACCAGCGCGAGCACCTCGTGACGCTTTTCGGGCGAAACGTGAATGCGGACCAGCATCAAGTCGCGCTGGACGTTTTCCAGTTCGCTGTAATCGCGGACGCGGACGACGTTGATCACCTTCTGCAGCTGCTTGCGCACCTGCTCGAGGATTTCCGTGTCGCCCTTGACAACGATGGTCATGCGGGACATGTCAGGATGTTCGGTCCGCCCGACGACGAGCGAATCGATGTTATAGCCACGTGCGGCGAACATGCCCGCGACATGCGCGAGCACGCCCGGTTCATTCTGCACAACGGCGGTAATGACGTGTTTCATAGTGAGTCTCCTTAGATCAGCTCGGGCATAATGATTTCATGGAGTGCCTTGCCCGCGGCGACCATGGGATAAACGTTTTCTTCCTTCTCGACGCAGACGTGCAGGACGAAGGTGCCTTCGGAGGCGATCATTTTGTCCATCGCGGCCGAGAGGTCTTCGCGTTCGGTGACCTGAATGCTTTCGGCACCAAAGGCCTTGGCAATCGACGAGAAGTCCGGACACGGGTGGGTCACGCCGCTGTAGCGATGGCCGTAGAACATCTCCTGCCACTGGCGAACCATGCCGAGGTAATCGTTGTCGAGGACGATGAATTTCGTCGGCATTTTATAGCCCACGGCGGTGATCACTTCGACCATCGTCATGGAGAAACTGCCGTCGCCGTCGATGTCGACCACGAGCTTGTCGGGATTGGCAAATTGCGCACCAATTGCCGCCGGCACGCCATAGCCCATCGTTCCCAGTCCGCCAGAGGTCAGCATCTGTCGCGGCCGTTTCCAGCCGTAGAACTGTGCAGCCCACATCTGGTGCTGGCCAACGCCGGTGGCGATAATCGCGTCGTGGTCGGTCTTCTCGCCGAGCATCGCGATCACTTCCTGCGGCCGGATATTGCCCTCAGTGGCATAGGCCATGGGGTATTCGGTTTTCCAGTCGGCAATCTGCTTCAGCCACGGTGCCCGGTCGGGCGACTCGATATGTTCGATCATCTGCGTGAGGATCGCCTTGGCATCGCCGACGAGCGGGATGTCGACCTTGACGGTCTTGGAGATGCTCGCGGGATCGATGTCGATATGGATGATTTTCGCCTTGGGCGCGAAGCGGCTGAGATCGCCGGTGACGCGGTCGTCAAACCGCGCGCCGACACTCACCAGAACATCCGCCTCTTGGACGGCGAAGTTGGCAAAGGCCGTGCCGTGCATGCCGAGCATGCGCAGGCTCAGGTCATCGGTTTCATCAAACGCACCGAGGGCCATCAGCGTCGTCGTCACGGGCAGCTTGCCCTTGTGCGCGACGGCCTGCAGCTCTTCGGATGCGCCAGAGAGGATCACGCCCCCGCCAACGTACAGCACGGGACGCTCTGCGGCGTTGATGGCTTCACAGGCGAGCTTGACCTGACGGTCGTTGCCCTGCCCGCCACGCGGCTTGTAGCCGGGGAGGTTGAATTCGAGATTCGGCTCGCCGTCGGGGATGGCGGTGGTGACATCCGAAGGGATGTCGATCAGCACCGGGCCCGGCCGACCCGAGGAAGCGATGTAGAATGCTTCGCGGACCATGCGGCCGAGGTCGTTGACGTCTTTGCACAGGTAATTGTGCTTGCAGACCGGGCGGGTGATGCCCGTGACGTCAGCTTCCTGGAAGGCGTCGTTGCCGATGAGGTGGCTCTTGACCTGGCCGGTGATGGCGACCATCGGGATCGAGTCCATCATCGCCGTCGCGAGGCCGGTAACGATATTCGTCGCGCCCGGGCCAGACGTTGCCAGCACGCAGCCAACTTCGCCGGTGGATCGCGCATAGCCGTCGGCCATGTGGATCGCACCCTGTTCGTGGCGGGAGAGAATGAAGTTGATCTCCGAGCTGTAGAGCACGTCGAAAAAAGGAAGGACTGCCCCGCCGGGGTAGCCAAAGAGGTGTGTGACACCCTGTTCGATCAGGATGTCGTTGAGAATTTGTGCCCCGGTCTTGCCAGCATGGCTTGACGTGGGCGGCGCAGAAGTGACGTCGGTCATACTGCACTCCTTTCGTTTCAAAAGGTGTCCCCGCGTACGTGGTGTGCGCCGCGGAATGTCAGCATTATCCCTCACATCATCCCGCCGCCGGGATCGATTACGGTGAATCGGCCCTGCAAACGGTTTCCTGATGAGATGGGGAATCCAGTGATCCATTATATCGGCATTTTCCGAAATTTCCACCATCGTTTCCCCTTTTATTCAGGAAAATGGGCATTGTGGCGGTTGTTTTGTGGAAATCCACCTTGACAACGTCATTACATCGTATATACTGTGTATATACAAAGCACACCCCTGCCACGATCAAGGCCGCAACACAAACCGACCCAGGCCGCAACCCATACTGAGGCACACTCATGGTTAAAACACTGACAAAACACGGAAACAGCTACGCCCTCATCATCGACAAACCCATTTTGGAGATGCTTCATATCTCCCCGGATACCCCGCTGGAGATCTCCACGGATGGTAACGCTCTGATGGTTTCGCCAGCGAGAAAACCCGCCCGGCAAAAGAAGATCTCCGCCTCGCTGGACAAAATCAATCGCAAATTCAGTGATGATTTGAAACGCCTTGGAGAATAAATTATGAAAATTGACTTTCTTGATCTGGGCGATGTTCTTGAAATCCACACCAACCAACTTGACCTCTATGGCGGTAGTGCAGGAATCCGTGACAATGGTCTACTCGAATCCGCTATTGCCCAACCACAAGGTGGGTTTGGCAAGACGTATTTGCATGGCAACCTCTTTGAAATGGCGGCCGCCTATCTCTATCATCTCGTACAGAATCACCCCTTCCTCGATGGGAACAAGCGAGTAGGGACCGCCGCGGCCTTGATCTTTCTAGACATCAACGGAATTGAAATCAATGCACCAAAAGGTAGTGTTTATAATTTAACAATCGCCGTCGCAACGGGAGCGGCAAAGAAACCTGAAATCGCAGAGTTCTTCCGTAGCCACGCACTATAGGAACAACACAGAATACGAAAGGAATCGGGACTGGACAGTGAGGACTGGTTTGCATCCTGTAATTCGCCCGCATACAATCCAGTACGCAACGTTTCCCCAGAAAGGACTCCACATGCCCGACAAACTCAACGTTCTGTTTCTCTGCACGGGCAACTCCTGCCGCAGCCAGATGGCCGAAGGGTTTTGCCGCGCGTTGCGTGGCGACGTGATCAATGCGTACTCGGCCGGGATCGAAACCCACGGTCTGAACCCCAATGCCGTAACAGTGATGGCCGAGGCCGGCGTGGACATTACGTCCCAGACATCCCAACTCCTCAGCGAACTGGCGGATGTGAAGCTCGACTACGTCGTGACCGTGTGCTCTCACGCGCATGAAACCTGCCCGGTGTTCCCGTCCGACGCGAAAATCGTTCACGTCGGTTTCGACGACCCGCCGCGTCTGGCCAGCGCCCTGCCGGCCGGCGACGATCCGCTGGACTGCTATCGCCGCGTCCGCGACGAAATCCGCAACTATATAAAGAGTCTGCCTGAGTCGCTCATCGACGAACAACATTCATCTCAATGAAAACTACATAGAGAGCCTGCCCGAATTAAAAAATGGGGACAGTTGCTCTTTGTTAGTATTGTTTTCTCATCCTGTCTTTGTTGGCATTGCAACTGTCCCCGTTTTTGAAAAGACGAAGGCAAGCCCCGGTGAATTCGTATTTCCCTTTTCTTTCGCCCTTTCAGGGCTCTCTCCTTTTTACTACCGGTCCGGGGGCTTACGCCCCCGGCTAAACCCTTTCGCGCCTCCGGCGCTTGAGCAAACACAAAAAAACAAAATAAACGGATGTTCTATGCAGAGCAATGTAAAGCTATAATGTAGTCCATGACCGACCGCACGAACACAATCCGGAGCATCACCCACGTCACGCTCGTTGGCGCGGTAGTGAACATCGTCCTCGCCATCGCCAAGACGACCATCGGGATTCTCTCGGGCTCCCAGGCGCTGGTGGCCGACGGCGTGCATTCGCTGTCGGACCTCGCGACCGACTTCGCCGTCGTGGTGGGCGCGCGGTTCTGGACCGCCCCAGCCGACGCGAAACATCCCTACGGCCACGGACGGATCGAGACGATGATCAACATCGCCATCGGCGTCCTCATCGGCGCGGTGGGTCTGGGGATCGGCTACAACGCCATCGTCACCCTCAACGAGCCGCACACCAACACGCCCGGCGTGTGGGCACTTCTCGCGGCACTGGGTTCGATTGTCGCCAAGGAAATTCTCTTCCGCTGGACCGCTCGCAAAGGCCGCGCCCTGCGATCCTCGGCCGTCGTCGCCAACGCATGGCATCACCGCTCCGACGCGATCAGCTCCATCCCCGTGGCCATCGCGGTCGTCGGTGGGTGGATTTGGCCGGAGATCACCAGCCTCGACCACATCGCCGCGCTCGTCGTCACCGTCCTGCTGCTGCGCGCGACGTGGCACATCATCGGCCCGTCTTGGCGCGAATTGCTCGAAGCCCGCAGCGAAGGCGAATTTGAAACGCGCATCCTCAAACACGCCGAAGCGTTCCCGCAAATCCGCGAACTCCACAAAATCCGCTGCCGCACCCTCGGCGGCAGTGGCGTCATCGACCTGCACATGCTCGTCGATCCCGCCACCACCGTCGCCGATGCCCACGCCCTCACCGAGCAATTTCAGCAGCACGTCCTCGCAGCCGAGCCCGACGTGCTCGAAGTCCTCATCCACGTCGAACCATGGTGTGAATCTTGATTTTTCGGGCGATTTGACGTATTATCGCGTCCATCATGGACGCATTCAACTACATTAACGGACAGCTCTGCTGTGAAGATCTCCCCGTCGCCGACATCGTCGCTCAGGCGGGCTCGCCGGTCTATATCTATTCCAAGGCGACCCTGCTCGACCACTACACCAAGCTCGCGAGCAGCTTCGCGGACGTGGATACGACGGTGTGCTACTCGATCAAAACCCTCAGCAATCTCAGCATCCTCAACGTGCTGAAAGGCGCTGGCAGCGGCTTTGACGTCGTCTCCGGCGGCGAGCTGGCGCGCGCGATGGCCATCGGCGCCGACCCGCAGAAGATTGTCTACGCGGGTGTTGGCAAGACCGATGCGGAAATCCGCTACGCCCTCGAGTGCAACATCGGCTGGTTCAACATCGAGTCGGAAATGGAATTCGAGACGATCTCCGCCATCGCGGCCGAAATGGGCGTGACCACTCGCGGCGCGTTGCGGATCAACCCCGACGTCTACGATCCCAAGACCCACGCCTACACGACCACCGGCAAGAAGGAAACCAAATTCGGCGTGGACATCGACCGCGCGGAAGACTTTTTCGACCGCTATGGCCGCGACGAGCACGTCAAACTCGATTCGATTCACCTGCACATCGGCTCGCCGATCTACTCGGCCGACCCCTACGTCGCCGCGCTGAAAAAAGCGCTCGTGTTCATCGACGCCATCCGCGCCAAGGGCATGGAGATCAACGTCCTCGACCTTGGCGGCGGTTTTGCGGCCGACTATGAAACTGGCAAAAGCCCCCTCGCTGCCGACTATGCCGCAGAAATCCTCCCGCTGATCAAGCAGGCCAACGTTAATCTCATCCTTGAGCCCGGCCGTCACATTGCCTGCAACGCAGGCATCCTCGCGACCAAAGTGCTCTACACTAAGACTGGCGGCGAGAAGAAATTCCTCATCGCCGACGCGGCCATGACCGACCTGCTGCGCCCCGCGCTCTACCAGGCCGAGCACTTCGTCTACCCCGTCCAACTTGCCGACGGCGCAGCCACGCCCGAACGCAAACTCACCTACGCCCCCGAAGGTGGCGTGACCGTGGACATCGTCGGCGGCGTGTGCGAAACCTCCGATACGCTCGCCCATGCGCGAACCCTGCCGCCGATGACGCGCGGGGATTTGCTGGCGATCTTCGGCGCGGGTGCCTATGGCTTCGTGATGGCGAGCACCTACAACACGCGCCCCCGCCCGGCCGAGGTCCTCGTCGATGGCGACACGTTCAAAGTGATTCGCCCACGAGAAACCGCAAAAGAGATTTTTGCGCCCGAGCAATCCTGCCTGTAAGAAATCACACCAGGCTGCGTTAGTACGAGAGTAACCCGACCTGCTTCGAAGGAGAAAACGATGCTACGCACTGCCCTCGCCCTTTTGTTGATGTCCACGATTCTGATCGCCGCGCCCAGAGGTCGAGGCAAGGCCAAGGCCGACCCCGTCGCGCCGAAGATCGATTCGAAATTCGTCCACGCCAAGACCTTCACGCCCGATGGCAAGATCGTCTTCAAGACCACCAAAGATGCCGCCGGCAAGGAAGTCAAACTTTCGCTGCACATGTTCTATCCGGCGGGCTACAAGAAAACCGACACCCGCCCGGTGATCGTGTTCTTCTTCGGCGGCGGCTGGAACAGCGGCTCGCCGAGCCAGTTTTATCCCCATGCGCGCCACTTCGCCAGCCGCGGATTCGTCTGCGCGTCGGCCGAGTATCGCGTCTTTTCCCGCCACAAAACCAAGCCTTCCGCCTGCGTGGAAGATGGCCGCGACGCCGTGCGCTATCTCCGCAAAAACGCCGCGACCCTCGGCATTGACCCAGAAAAAATCGTCTCCTCGGGCGGCTCGGCCGGCGGACACGTCGCCGCCTGCACCGGAACCGTCCCCGTTCCCGCCGACGAAGACAACACCATTTCCGCCCGGCCCTGCGCGATGATCCTATTCAACCCCGTCATCGACACCTCGCGCAAAGGCTTTGGCAACAGGCGCTTCTCGGGCCTCAATTGGAAGCTCTTCTCGCCCGCCGATAACATCACGAAAAAAACGCCCCCGACGATCCTCTTCCACGGCACGAAGGACACCACCGTTCGGTTCGCCAACGCCGAGCGCTTCACCGCGAACATGAAAAAACTCGACCGCCCCTGCACGCTCGTCGCCGCCGAAGGCCAGGCCCATGGTTTTTTCAACTATCACAAACAAGGCGGAGTCTACTTCTGCGAGCACATCGCCGCGTCCGAAGCGTTCCTCATCGGCCTGAAGCTGATGGACGGCCCTGCGCTGACGCCCAAACAGGTCCGCGAGCAGTGCTTCAGCGCCGAACCCGCCCGCGCGATCCAAAAATAGAAAGACAATCAAATCATTTATCCTTTATCCCGACCTCTCGCAAGCGAGAGGACAGGCTTTGAAAAACAAACCAATACAAAACTCCACACCACCCAAAGGATGTCGCAATTCGTGACGTCCTTTTTTATTTGTTTCGGTCTTGACAAAACCCTACCTTTTGGCTAGTTTACCAATTGGCTAGATTGCCAAAAGGATATCACCCAACCTCCTCCACGGGTCCATGGCCTGCACGCGGCGTACTCGTCGCGGACAGCCATGATGAAATGAAATCGCTACACATCGAACAGATGGGCGAAAGATTTTTCGCCCCTACAAACAGGACGAAACAAACATCATGAACGCAAAACGCAAGAACCAACTCGACACCCGCGCCGGGATCCTCAAGGCCATGGCGCACCCCACACGGCTGCTCGTTCTCGAAGAACTCGCCGACGGCGAACGGTGCGTCTGCGATCTACAGACCCTCATCGGCTCGGACATGTCCACCGTCTCCAAACACCTCTCGGTACTCAAAACCGCCGGCCTGATCGAACCGCGCCGCGCGGGCATGAACGTGTTCTACACGCTGATGACGCCCTGCCTGCTGCAATTCTTCAGCTGCATCGAAGCCGCCCTCGCGGGTCTGCCGATCTGCGCGTGCGCAGCTGAGGGAGCAGCAGAATGAACGTCTTCCAATGTTTTACCGATCTGGCGAGCTGGCTGGTGTACACGGTCTTCGGCCTCGCCCACGGTGAAGACTTTCCCAAAGCGCTCCACTTTTTCATCGAAGACACGACGAAAATTTTCGCGCTGCTTTTAGTACTGATCTACGCCATTGGCATCGCGCGCGCATCGCTGAACGTCGAGCGCGTTCGCGATTTCCTCCAAGGCAAACACCGCCTGATCGGCTATGGCCTCGCGGCGATGTTCGGCGCGGTGACACCGTTTTGCAGTTGCAGCTCGATTCCACTGTTCCTCGGGTTCACGGCCGCGCGGATTCCCATCGGATTCACGATGGCGTTCCTGATCACCTCGCCAATCATCAACGAAGTCGCCGTCGTCCTCCTCGGCACCGAACTCGGCGCACCGTTCACCATCGCCTATGTCATCGTGGGCATCGCGGCGGGGATGCTGGGGGGATGGTTTTTCGACTTCATCAAGGCCGAGCGATACTTGACCGACCTCGCGGGCGGCGCATTGGACGCGGCCGAACACGCCGCCGCCGAAACTGACAAAACCCCCTGCGAATGCAATTGCAGCTGCGATTCGGCCCCGAGCCAAACACAGAAACTCTCTTGGCCAGCGCGGCGAGACTTCGCCCGCACCGAAACCGCCACGATCATCAAGCGCATCTGGAAATGGGTCATCCTCGGCATCGCGGCTGGCGCTGCGCTGCATGGCTATGTCCCGCGCGAATGGATCGTCGAGCATCTCGGCGACGGCCAATGGTGGTCCGTTCCGGCCGCGACGCTACTCGGCATTCCGCTCTATTCCAACGCATCGGGCATCATCCCCGTGGCCAAAACGCTTCTCGACAAGGGCCTGCCCGTAGGGACCACGCTGGCGTTCATGATGAGCGTCGTCGCCGCGAGCTTCCCCGAATTCGTCCTGCTCCGCCAGGTCATGAAGCCGCGTCTGTTGCTGACGTTCTTCCTGGTGCTGATGGTCCTGTTCACGCTGGTGGGCTGGGGATTCAACGCGGCGCAGGGAATATTAGGGCTGTAAATTCCGCCGCTCCCCATTGCGTCAGAGCCCGAAAATAGGGATAATACGGATCTGCGATGTATGTGTAGACATCCACGACCACTGACCTCTCTGGAGACGATGACCGAATGGCCAAGGATTTTAAAATTGCCAAGACGCAAGGCCTCTGCACCCGTTGCGAGCAGGCTCTGAACGAAGAATCTCCCATTGTCTGCCTGGCCCGACTGGGCGAGGACGGGATTGTGCGCGAGGACTATCACCCTCCATGCTGGGACGCTATTGTCGCCGAGGCACCCGCCGATCAACCTGCCCCCGGTGAGGCCGAGGACGTGTTGGGCCTGTGGCATTCCATCGTGCCGAAAAAAGAAGAGAAGAAAAAACTCCTCATCGACGACGCGCTCTTGATCAACTTTTTCCAGCGTCTCGACGACACCGACGAACCCACGCGCATCGCGTTCCGCTATGTGCTGGCGCTGATCCTGATGCGAAAGAAAATCCTGGTCTATCTCGGCTCGCACCGCGACGACGAGGGCACGGAGATCTGGCAGATGCGCCTACGCAAGTTCGACACCACCCACGATGTGATCGACCCCGGCCTCGACGAAGACCGCATCGCCGAGGTCTCCGAGCAACTCGGCGAGATCATGGAAGGAGACTTCGACGAATGACCCGCACCCCCCTCCTGCTGATCGTACTTTTGGCCGTCATCGGCGGCGGTTGCTCGCCGTATACGACCGTACCCATGGCCGACAATATCGCCTCGCCCACGCCGGTCTACACGACGAAATACAACGTCACCGCGCACAAAATCGAGCGGTTGTGGGCCTATGCCAAGATGCGGATTGTCTTCCGCGAAAGCCCGTCTGACATTGGCTTCCCGTGGGGGAGCGCCTCCAAAGACGCCGAACCCAACGCACGGTTGATGGTGGTCAAGCGTCCCAAGTCGAACACCGCGCCGGCCGACGTGTTGCTGCAAATCAAAGAAGCATCGCAGGAAATTGGCCGTGTGGGCCTGAGCGTCAAAGACAACGTCGCCTACTCGTGGCTCAACGCGGGCTCGCGCCGCTGGTGCTACTACACCGAACTCGGCCAGATCCACCGCCTCGAAATCAACCCGATCGAACTGCTCGCCGCAACGGGGCTTCTTCCGATGGGCTCGCCGTCGAGCCGCTTACCCGTCGCCACCCAACGCCGCAGCGAGGACAAACGCACGACGATCATCTCGGCCATCGACTATGACCGCTTCGCGGGCTACCCTGTCCTGCGGCGCGACTATCACTTCGATCGCCTGCTGCAAAAACACCGCATCACGGGCGAAACCACGCGCCTTCCGATCCGCGTCTCGAAGATTCAACATTACGACCTGCTCGGCCGCTGCGTCGCGACGACCCTCATCGACGAATACTCGAAGATGGAACTCGACGAATCCGGCGACGAAGTCGAGCTGCCCTGCCACTTCACCATCCAGTTTCACAATTCCGGCACAACGCTTGAAATTCGCCTCGAGGACATGACCGACGAAGACCGCGTCGATGATGAGGCCTTCGAATTTCACAAGCGCCTCCCGTCCAGTGTGAAACCCACCCTTCTTCGCTGAGACCCTCTATGAAACGCTTTCTTTTTCTGATCCTGCTGCTGGGCGTCGCCCTTTCGCCATTGACTGCCGACGAGACCAAACCCGCCGTGGCGGTCAAGGCCAAACCCGCCGTAGCCGTCAAGGCCACCCCTGCCAAAGCGATCGACACCACCCCCGCCGAGGTCAAATCGCCCACTTTGACCCAATCTCAACCCAAGGCGGACGCCAAAGCAGACGCGCCCAAAGCCGCGCCAAAAGCGGACGATGCGCCCAAAGTCCAGCATCCCATTCTCGTCGCAACGGAAGATACGCTTTGGCTAGTGCTTCCCCTGGGCGAAAACAAAAAAGAACCCCTCGCGGCCGTTTATCGCAAGCAACGCAATGAAGATTTCCAGCGCGTCGCCAGCAATCTCGAAGGGCCCATCCTCGGCGCGAGCGTCTTCCCCAACAAAGACAACACCCCCGGCGACTCCCTGCACCTGTTCCTTGCGGGCAGTATCAACAACCATCAACTCCTGTTGCCCAGCGGCGATATTCTGCCGCAGAAAAACTATCCCGGCACGTTCCAGGCCGCAAAGGGACAATTCCTCCAGGCCGGTGGCACCGTCTACGAATTCGCCAAGGGCCAATGGACACCCAAGAAGGACACCGTCCTCGCCACGCCCGCCCTGCTGAAGTGCACCCGGATCAAAGATGGGGTCACCGCCGCACTGTTCCCCAAAGAAATCACCATTCACCACAATGATACGCCCGTGGTGTTCGAGAGCGAGCCCGTCGCTGCGAAATTCGGGAAAGAACTCGCGCTGGCCTATCGCGAGAAGGACGAATGGAAGCTGATCCTTGCCGATGCAATCACCGGCGCGGTCCTCGGCACGACAACCGTGCAGACCATCAACTTCGCCGACTCGTTCGAGGCCGTCGGTAGCCTGTACAACAACTTCTTCCTGGGGATCATGGGCCTGATGATCGTGGTCATGTTCGGCCTCAAGCCGCGCCCGATCACGCGCATGGGCGTCTCGCCCGGGCCGTTCCGCATCGCCCCCATCTGGAAACGGCTGATCGCATTCTTCATCGACTTTTTCCCGCTGGTGATGATTGCGTCGAACCTCTTCATCCCCAAAGAAAAGGCAATGGAATTTCTCCAGCAGCAACAAGCCGGCGTCGAGGCCGACCGCCTCATCGCGATCATCTTCCCCGAAGCACTCTACGCCATGATCGCCGCACTGAGCGTGTTTTTCCTGATCTGCGTCTACTGCGAATGGAAATGGGGCCAGACCCTCGGCAAGCGCCTGATGAAAATCCGCGTCGCCGCCGACGGCAGCCTCCAGCTCAACGCGCGGGAAGTGATGCTGCGGAACGTCATGAAGCTGCTGGAAATCCTCGCAATGCTCCACTCGAATTGGTTCATTCGCATCATTCTGATTGCCCCGCCGATCTTCACACCGCTGCACATGCGCCTGGGTGACATGTCCGCGCGCACGGTCGTGGTCGATACGCAACTGCCTCCCGAAGCAGGCCTGATTACCCCCGCGGGAGAACAGGGATGATCGGTGCGGGTGAACTGGCCGCCCTCGGCGCGGCGGGATGCTGGGCGATTTGCAGCCTCTGTTTTGCGACGGCGGGAAAACGCGTCGGTTCGCTGAGCGTGAACCTCACGCGCCTGATCATGGGCATGGTGATCCTGGTCGCCATCACAACCTTCTGGCGCGGAATGCCTCTGCCGCTTGACGCTACCGCGACGCAATGGGCCTATATTTCCGCGAGTGGGTTCGTCGGATTTTTCCTCGGCGACATGGTCCTCTTCGAGGCATACGTCCTCATCGGCCCGCGCCTGAGTGTGCTGGTGATTACGACCTGGCCGATTTTCGCGGCCGTGCTGGCGGTCCCCTTTTGCAACCAATATCTCAACGCGAGACAGTGGGCGGGAATCGTCGTGACCCTCGCGGGTGTGATCTCGGTGTTGCTCGTCCACAGAAAAGCCAACCAGGCCCAACCCAACCGCCACCTCAAGCTGGGAATTCTTCTGGCGCTGCTCGGCGGAATTGGCCAGGCCATCGGCTATATCCTCGCCCAAAAAGGGCTGGGGGACTATGACGCCTTCAGCGCAACGCAAATTCGCCTGATCGCCGCCCTGCCGGGCTTTCTCATCATCATCACATTCGCCAAACGCTGGGCAAGCGTCCGCGACGCGTTCACCACGGGTGAGGTCGTGCGACCTTTGATGCTGGGTGCCGTCACCGGACCTGCACTGGGCGTGGGGCTCTCGATGGTCGCGCTCAGCGAAGGGGCCAGTGTCGGCGTGGCCGGAACGCTGATTGCCACCGCGCCGCTGGTGGTGATCCTCCTCGAACGGATTCTGTACAAAACGCCCATCTGCCCCAAGGCCCTCGCCGGAACACTTCTGGCGGTCGCGGGCGTGGGGATCCTCATGCTCAACGGCAACTAGAGCCTCCCCCGCACGTTGGGTTTACCTTGCTTCCGGCTGGGTCATCGGCTAGGCTAGCGGCATGAACCCTGATTTGATGACATGCTGTGTCTGTGGCCATGAAGCCGCCCCGGCCGAAACCGCGAACGTCCACCCCAATGTCCGCGCCTTCGCGAGCGAAACGTTCACGGTCTGGCGCTGCGGCGGGTGCGGGTCGATCCACGCGCTCGAAGACGTCGACCTGCCACACTACTACGCGCAATACCCCTTCTTCCGTCAAACAATGGACTTCGCACTGCGAATGGCCTATCGCAATCTCACCCGACGCCTCAAGCACTGTGGGATTCGTCCGCCGATGCGACTTCTGGACTTCGGGTGCGGGAGCGGATTGCTGACCGATTTTTTCCGCGCGCGCGGATTCGATGCCGTCGGATATGACCCCTACAGCAAGACACACAACGACCCAGCCGTCCTTGACGAACCGTTCGACATCCTCGTCGCCCAAGACGTCATCGAGCACGCGCCGGACCCTCTGGCGATGCTGAAGCAATTCGACTCCCACGTGCGCCCCGGCGGCTATATCGTCATCGGCACACCCAATGCCTCGGGCATCTCCCTCGACCCCGTCGGCCATCACGTCCATCCGCTCCATCAGCCCTACCACCGCCATATCCTTTCACGCGAGGGACTCGACGCCGCGACCAGCGACCTTGGATGGACTCAAACTGCTTACTACAAAACACCTTACACAAACATGTTCCTGCTGTCACTTCCGTTCATTCATCACCTGATGGACCACTTCGATTCGACCATTGATGTGCTGTTTGATCGCCCGAAATCTACACGGTTCTGGCTGAGTCCCAAGACGTGGGGTTTGTTCCTCGCGGGGCGCTGGCGGTGTGATGACGCGGACATCCTCGCGATCTACCAGAAAACTTGAATTTTCGGGTCTAAATTGCCGATATTGGTTTATACTCTATCTCTAGCAAGTCTGCCCGAAAGGAATCAATGAGCACACCCCGAATCTTCATCAAAAGCCTTATGTGCAACTGGGTTGGGTACCTGGCCAACGCCATTGTCGCCCTGTTGCTCAGTCGGTATGTCGTCCAAAAGCTCGGCGGGGAACTCTATGGGGTGTGGGGCCTGATCGTCTCGACGACGGGATATTTGAGCCTCGCAGAATTGGGCACGCGCGGCGGCATCGGCCGATTCGTCAACTACTACATAGGCAAGAATCGCGAGGGAATGCTTTCGGGAGTGATTTCCAGTGCGCTGGGGATCTTTGTCAGCTCGGCCGTGGTGCTGTTTCCTGCGGCCCTGATCCTCGGGTTCACGTTCTCGAGCACGTTTGGAATTCCCGAGCGCGTCAGCCAGGCCACCATCGTCAATGCGATGTTGCTGGGGACGCTGAACCTCTGGCTGGGCTTTTTGTGTTCCCCCTTCACGCAACTCATCACCGCCCGTCACCGGTTTGACATTTACAACGCCATCAATCTGCTGGCGGTCGGCGTCCGAGCATTTGGCACAATGATTGCACTTTCGCGCGGCGGGGGGCTTGTGTCTCTGGCGGCGGTCCAGGTCGCCAGCTCGGCCATGGCGCTGATTTTGTCATTCCTGATCTCCCGCGAATTGCACCCCACACTGGAAATCCGCCCGAAACACATTTCCCGAATCCGCCTGCGAGAAATGTTTGGATTCAGCATTTGGTCGTTCCTCTCCTCGACCGGCTCGAAGCTGCTGCACCACACCGACATCCTCGTCATCGGCATCATGTTTGCCAATATAGACTCCGAACACAGCGCGTCGTGGTGGATTCCCTACTACGCGTTCCCGGTCCTCCTGGTGACCTATTCGCGCGAGCTGCTCAGCCACGTCGCCAACGTTCTCATGCCCCACGCCGTCCAACTCTGCGGCGCAGACAACAAACTCGCCCTGCGCGAAGTCCTCCGCTGGGGCGGAAAATTTACCATGCTCATCGCCCTGCCCTACTACGCCGCGCTGGCACTCTTTGGGCCACGATTCCTCCAACTGTTCTACGACTCGGTCTATCAGGGCGATCACCCCGAAATGATCGACACCTCCCGACGCGTACTCTATTTGCTGATTATCCCCCAAGTCACCCTCATGGCGATTCGCCCCGGCGCGTCGATCATCAACGGCCTGGGCCACGTGCGATTCGGCGCACTCATGACCCTCGGCCAGGGCGTGATCAATCTCGCGCTCTCCATTGCTCTCGTGGGCACATTCGGCATGAAACTCGAGGGCATCGCATGGGGAACGCTCGTACCGATGGTCATCTGCAATGTCTTCATCTGCCTGTTCCTTCTCGATAAAATCCAGTATCGGACACTTCGCTACATTCGCGAAAACGCCCTGCCCTTCCTTTCCGCAGCGGGCGTCATGCTGATCCTGATGGCACTTTCAAGTTCCCTGAACATCGGGCAATATGCCGATGCAATCACCCAGGACCCCAAGTGGATGCCTGTGGTGGCACTTCTGCTGGACGGGGCCGCGTTCATGCTCGTCGCATTGCCGGCAAGTTGGTTCTTCGTCTTCCTGCCCTCCGAACGGGTCGTCGCCAAAGACTATATCTTCCTGCGCAATAAAATCAAAGAAGCAGAGTATGAAGAATCGGGAGCGCGCAAACTATGACCCTCCTCCTGGCCTGTTATGACGATCTCCACCGCGGTGGCGGTGCCCCGCGGCGCGCAATGCGGATTGGCTCGGCGCTGGCTGCGCGAGGCCATGACGTGCACATTCTGTCCAAGACCGCTCAGCCCGAAAACGACTACACCTCGCAACACATCAACGGCTGTCACGTCCATTGGTACGTCGCGCCGCTGGGACGGCTTTGGCGCATCCCATCACTCGTACGCGAACGGGCTCTCTATCGCTCGCTGCGCCACCGCGGGATTCCGCAGCCGACCTGGGCGTTGAGTTTTTCGCCCTTTCTCGACCGGCCACTGCGGAAGCTATATCCCTCGGCAAAAATTGCCTACCTCTTCCCGTGCCTCCTGTCGAACCACACCCCCCGCAACACCCTCCGCGAACGAATCGACGCGCTCTTACTCGAGCGCATTGAACGTCGCACGATCCAATCTGCCGACGCGTTGATTCTTCAATCCTCCATCCTGCAACAGGAAGTCGACGCGTTCTGTCCCATTTCGTCAAAACGCGTCTGTATCATTCCACCGGGGATCGAATCGGCTCCCCCCGCCCGCACCCGCGCCGTCGTGCGTCAGGAATTAAACACCGGAGACTCGTCAATGGTTTGCCTGGTGGCCTCGCGGCTGGATGATAATAAAAACATCGAACACATTCTTCAGAGCGCCCGAATACTCAAAGGTGACATCGTGTTCTGGGTTGCGGGCACCGGGCCGCAAGCACACGCTCTCCAAGCCCTATGCGACGAACACGGCCTCGGCGCACGCGTCCGCTTGCTGGGTTATCGCAATGACATGAATGACCTGCGCCACGCCGCCGATGTCTTTGTCCACGCCGCCTATTATGACGCCTATCCTCAGGTCCTGCTCGAAGCGCTGCAGGCGGGACTGATCCCCGTCGCGCCCAAACATGCCCCGCCCCACGTGACCTCCAGCGCCGAGGAAATCTATCCCGTCAATGTGGGCTACCACTACGACCTCGACGACCCCAGCGCCCTGACAAAAGTCCTGCAATATCTCGCCAACCAGCCGGCCTTGCGGTCGGGGATGTCGGCGATGGCATCCACCCTCGCCGAAACCCGCTACAGTCTGGACCGCTACGCCCAAGATATCGAAACGGAGCTTCTATCATGAATCTCCTCGTCGATGCCAGAACCGCTTTCGACCCCAAACCCCGCGGGATCGGAAAAACGCTGATCCAGCTCTATCGGCATGTCGCCGCGATCCGGGACGACTGGCGCTTTACTCTGCTCCACCGCAATCCAGACCGCACGCACAATCCGTTCGAGGGCCTGGACAACATTCGCCCCTGCCACATCGAAATGCCCGGCGACCGCATGGGCCTGTGGGAAAAAATTCGCCTGCCGCTGACAACGCTCCGCCGTCGGCCGTCGCTGCTACATTGCCCGGCGAACACCGCACCGCGGCTGTGTCCGGCACCGCTCTTGCTGACGATTCACGACCTGATTCCGATGGACCTGCCGGACCTCTCGGCCCAGAGCAAGCTCTTCGAAACCCACGTCCGCCGCGCCGCCAAACAAGCCCGGCACATTCTCACGCCTTCAGCCTTCTCGGCGGGGCGAATCGAGACCTGCTACGGGATCGATCCCAAGCGGATTTCTGTACTGCCCTGGGCGGCCAATGACGACATGAAACTGACCGAGGACCCCGAGTCCCTTGCCGCCTGTCGCACTCGGCATTTCCTCGGCGATCAAAAACTGGTCCTGATGTTTGCCGCCGAAGACCCCCGAAAAAACACACAACGCGTCCTGCGCGCATGGGGTGCCTTGCCCGAAAGCATTCGACTCCACTGGCGACTGGTTCTGGTGGGCCTCAACGACCGCGCTCGCACCCGAGTCGACTCGACCCTGCGTGAATTAAATCTGGATTCCTCCAGCGTCCGGGCGTTGGGCTATGTCCCGCGCGAAGACATCCCGCTCCTGATGAGCCTTGCAGACATTCTTTGCTTTCCAAGCCTCTCCGAAGGGTTCGGGCTACCGATTCTCGACGCATTCGTCACCCGCACCGCCGTGATCACCTCCAATTGCAGTTCCCTGCCAGAAGTCGCGGGAGACGCAGCAATTCTGGTCGATCCCACCTGCGGAGATGCTATCGCCGATGCCCTCCACAAGCTCATCACCGACCCGCGTCTGCGCGCAAATTATGTCCAGAAGGGACTCCAGCGCGAAGCACTCTATCACTGGCAGGCTACGGCCACGACATTTATCAACGTGATCGAAACTCATTTTTCCTGAGGGACACCCTCCCCCGAGGCCCCCATTCCCTTTTTTCCGCCCACGGGTTCTGCTATACTGTAGGGGAACAACTTTTCGCACTGGAGCAGAACCATGATGACTTCCATTCGACGAACCCTGCTGGTGATTCTTTTGGCATGTTCCGCCGCCCTGGCGGGAGATGACAGCTATACCAATGACTTCCACGGGATTCAATTCAGCATCCCCAAAGGCGCCACACGGTCCGCCCACATCGGCAAGGGCCAACTGGCGAACTGGGTCAAACTCGAGGAAGGCGCCGACGGGTCAAAGCTCACCTGGTCACTCTCGCTCCACCAGAATTTCAACGAGAAGGAAAACGTCAGCCTCACCCAGCTCGGGCTCCAGCTCGCCGAACGCGTCCGCCGCCTTCCAGGCGGCAAGGTCACCGACAAATCGATCGCCACACTCGGCGAGCACAAAGTCCTCCTCCTCGAGGGCGTCACCAAGCCCGGCCAACACACCCTCCTCGACGAATCGGGCAATGTCATTAGCCAAACCAGCGCCTCCAACGTCAAGACGATGCACTTCCGCCAGGCTTGGATCGAGCTGAAACCCAAATCGGGCATGTTCCTCACGATCAAGCTCGACGCGGTCGAAGGCCAATCCATCCAAACGCTCTGGGACACCGTGTGGAAGTCCATCTTGAAAAAAGACCCTTCCGCGTTTCACGCCCAGCTCAAGGTCCAGACCAAAAATGCGAGCACGTTCCTCGAATCGCTCCAGACCAAGACCATCCACGCCGCGCTGCCCGAGGGACCCCAGTGGATCCTGCTGAGCAAAAACGGAAAACCCATCGGCTGGCGATGCCTGCACGCCAAGACCTGCATTCGCGGGTACAACAAACAAATGTACGCTCTCGACTCCGGCAGGAAGGGCACGAAGGGCACTCGCTTCCGTACATGGAGCTATATGTGCCCGCCCGACAAGGAACAGACCCAGGCATCCGTCTCCCGGAGTCTGTCATTTCTCGCGGACTCCAGCGACGTGGAACATTGGCAGTCGATCACACAGAACGGCCTGGAGAAAAAAAAGACCGATGTGCCCACGGCCTCCATCGTCAATTCCCTCGAAGGCCTGCGTCAAAACAACATGATTGTCAGCATCCTTTCCCAGGGGGGGCGTCCCAAAACCTACGAGCACCCCGTGGATATCGCGATCCGGGCATTCTACCTCCCGCGAACGCTTGACCCGATCCTTCCCAAGCTCCTCGACCGCACCAAAGGCCGAAGCTACACGTTCGCCTGCTACAACGTCAACAACGAAGCCTTCGCCATGAGAACGCTCACCATCGTCGGCCCCGAAATGATCTCCCTCTCCACAGGGCGCACCCACGCGATTAAAATTACCGACCAGCCCGACATGGGCGCGCCGCGCAACACCCTGTGGGTCGACCCCGCGACCGGAACCCTGCTCCGCGCCACGAGCGGAACGATGGAAATTCTTGCCTGCGACCAACGGGCCATTCTCGCCAAGTTCCCCGATGCGCTGGCTGTAATCAAAACACTCAACGACGCCGAAACCGCCGGCACCAAGAAACCCTAACCCCTTCTCGAACACATTTCTACGGAGTTCTCCATGTCTGATTCACTCTACGACGTCATCATTGTCGGTGCGGGGCCTGCGGGCCTTGCCGCGGGCCTCTATGCAGCGCGCGACGGCAACAAAACCCTACTCATCGAAAAAAACGGCCTGCCCGGCGGACAGATCATGCTCACCGAGCACATTGAAAACTACCCCGGCTATCTCAAAATCGGCGGGTTTGAACTCGTCGAATCGATGAAAACCCAAGCCACTCACTTCGGTGCTGAAATCGTCACCAACCGCGCGGTGGACTCCATCACGCGCGAAGACGATGGCACGTTCACCCTCGTCGCCAACGCAGGCGAAGCCACCTACAAAGGCCGCTCGGTCATCCTCACCCCCGGCAGCGAGTACCGCCAGCTGGGCCTGCCCGGCGAAAATGAACTCCGCCAAGTCGGCAAGGTCAGCTACTGCGCGACGTGCGACGGCGCGTTCTATCGCGACAAAACCGTCCTCACCATCGGCGGAGGCAACACGGCCGTCGAAGACGCGATCTACCTCGCCACTCGCTTCGCCAAAAAGACGACGCTCATCCACCGCCGACGCGAATTCCGCGCCCAACAGATTCTCGTCAACGAACTGTACGAAAAGGCCGACGAGCACGGCATCGACGTCAAGCTGCCCTACGTCCCGGTCGAAATCGTCGCCACCGAAGACGGTAGTGAAATTGACCACGTCAAAATTCGCAATGTCGAAACCGACGCCATCGAAGAGATCAAGGTCGACGGCGTGTTCGTCTTCGTCGGCATGGTCCCCAACACCGGCTTCGCGCAAGGCCTCGTCGAAATCGACGAGCATGGCTATATCCCTGCCGACCCCTATACGATGAAAACCACGACTCCGGGCGTGTTCATCGCGGGCGACTGCCGCCAAGGCGCGGCCATGCAACTCGTCACCGCCTGCGCCGACGGCGCGACGGCTTCTATGAACCTGCGCGACTTCTTCCGCGACCCCACCACCTGGTAACCCGCCACCTCCACCCACGGAACATCATCATGCCTGATCTCAGCGTCAACATCGCCGGAATTGAACTCGCCAACCCCCTGATGACCGCCAGCGGCACCTGCGGCTATGCCAACGAATATGCCGACTTCGTCGACTTGCGCACCCTCGGCGCGTTCGTCACCAAGTCCATCTCCGTCGCACCGCGCGAAGGCAACCCCTACCCGCGCGTGGTTGAAACGCGCAGCGGGATGCTCAACGCGATCGGCCTGGCGAATGTCGGGCTCGAACGCTTCCTCGACGAGAAAATTCCGCTTCTGGAAGAACTGAACCTTCCGGTGTTCGTCAACATCGCTGGCACGAACATCGACGACTATGTCCAAGTGACCGAAGCACTCGCGAACGTGGATGTCGTGAAGGCGTTGGAGCTAAACATCAGCTGTCCGAACGTCAAGGCCGGCGGGATTCAGTTCGGCACCGACCCCGCCAGTGCAACCGAAATCACCCGCGCGGTCAAGGCCGCCTGCGGCAAGAACAAGCTCATCGTCAAGCTCAGCCCCAACGTCACCGACATCACCGCCATTGCGGCCGCCGCTGTCGAGGGCGGGGCCGACGCGCTGAGCCTCATCAACACGCTCACGGCCATGGTCGTCGACGTCGAAACCCGCAAACCCGTTCTCGCCAACCGCACGGGCGGGCTTTCGGGACCGGCAATCAAACCCGTCGCCGTCCACATGGTCCACCGCGTCTACACCCAGGTCGCCAAGCCCGCGGGCATCCCGATCATCGGCATGGGCGGCATCCAAACCGGGCGCGACGCGCTGGAATTTCTCCTCGCGGGCGCGACGGGCCTCGCGATCGGCACGGCCCTGTTTGTCGACCCTGCGTGCATCGTCGAAATCCGCGACACCATCAACGAATACCTCACGCGCCACGGCTGCACGTCGATCAACGAAATCATCGGCGCACTCGAATAAGGACTCCCGTGGACGATCTCGACAAGACCATCTTGGCTCAGCTTCAACGCGACATTCCACTTTGCGAGCGTCCATTTGCGATCCTTGCCGAGCGGCTTGACGCGACAGAACAAGACGTGATTCAGCGCGTGAGCTCCCTGCGCCAAAGCGGTGTGATCCGCGACATCAGCGCAATTTTTCACCCACCCGCTCTGGGATATCGCCAAGCGCTTGTTGCCTTCGGGGCGGGGGCCAATCCCGACGCCGCCGGACAGATCGTCGCCGCTCACCCTGGCGTGAGCCATTGCTATGCGCGGACCCACGAGCGCTACAGCCTCTGGTTCACCGTCGCGGTCTCGGGCAATTCTGCCCTCGGGCTCGAGCCCACCGTCGCGCGTCTAGCCGAACTCGCTGGCGTGGAATGCTATCACCTCCTGCCGACCATCGAAACGCTCAAGCTGGCCGTGCGATTCGACTTTTCCGCCGACACGCCCCAACACGCCTCGGACGCCCCACCGCCGAACGACGCGCCACCCATCGAACTCAACGACGAACTGATCCAGGCCGTCGGACTTCTCCAGCGCGACCTGCCCGCGACGGCTGCGCCGTTTGACGCGCTTTGCGCAACCCACCCGACGCTCACGACAGACCGCCTTCTGACGATCGCCAACGACCTGCGCGATCGCGGAGTGATGCGCCGCTATGCCGCCGTGTTCCACCATCGCCGCACAGGCGCGGGACACAACGTCATGGCCGTTTGGCAAACCCCCTCGCCGCAGGTCGCTGCGCGCGCCGCCGAACACCCCGCCGTGAGCCATTGCTATCGGCGCGTGAGCTATCCCGACTGGCCGTACGACCTCTATACCATGGTCCACGCCCGCGACGAGCAACAGGCACAAACCGTACTCGCGGAATTGCGCGAACGCATCTGCCCCCTCGACGAATGCTTTTTGGAATCGGCGACGGAATATAAAAAATCACGGGTGCGCTATTGTTCGACTGACGAAGCACTCTGGGAATCTCAGAACTCGTAATCGCGGTCTATCGCGCGGCCTGAATCGCCATCAGCCCCAACGCGGTCGACAGCACAGGCGACTTCTCCGCAGGAGCCCAACTGCCGTCCGCCTCTTGAAATTTCACCAGCGGGTCAGTCATGTACTCAATCCAATCCTTGCCATTGATCGTCGTCGAATTCTGCGACAATCCAAAACGTGACAGCAGAAACAAGTACATCATTGGATCGTCGTTATTGCCGTCGTCAAAGTTTTCGTCAATCCAATCAAGCCCGTTACGAATGGTGCTGTACGCTTGCGTTTTTTTCAGGCTTTTGCCCTGCTTCTCCACCGCGATCATCGCCAGCAACGTCTGCATCACCGTCGGCACATGCGAGGGCGAGCTGAACTTGGCATAGCCCCAGCCGCCATCCTCGTGCTGCATCGCATGGCATCGCCCCCACAATTTAGTGTAGAACGTATCGCTGACCTCGATCCCGGCATCGTGTGCGGCCGAAATTGCCCAGCATGCCCAGAAACTGGTATAGAGATCCCCTCGGTACGTGCGATACTGCCCGGTGGACTCTTTGGCGAACGTCGAATCTGCCGTACTCAGCAACAACCGACGCACGCGCTGACGAATGACCGCTGCCCCTTTCGGGTCGCTCATCTTCCCGGCGCGCAGAAGCATCAAAATGCTGCTCGCGTTGTACAGGGTGTCGGAATGAGGCGTCGCGATGATTTTTTCGATGACGGGCGCAATTCGCTTGTCGGTCGGCTGAACTCCCGAATCCAGGAGCGTCAGAACCACCAACGACGTTGAGGTGTACACCCCGACCCGACGGGGGTTTCTCCCGGGGTTCCACGTCCCGTCTGCGCCCTGCTGGGCCCAAAGGAACTTGGTGGCCTTGGCCTTGATTCCGCGACGGCGGGGATCCGCCTTGGCAATGATACGAGGGCGCGCAACCCATGCGACATAATCTGCGGTTTTCTGGACAGACCGAAGGCGATCCAGTGTGCTTTTGATTTTGCTCGCATCCACATCGTGTTTGGGCAGATCAACCATCGCGCGGCTGTAGAGGGAAAACAAGTCATGCTCAATTCGCTTCACACTCGACTTGGGCACGGTCGGCAACAACCGCTCGTACCACTGGGCCAGCTCCAGCGCACTGGCCGACTCCATCTGGTTAATGGGAATCGTCGCCAGTGTCACCATACTCCGAAGCTCCTCGTCCACACTCGCCGTCAACAGTCCATGTGCGCGTTGCGGATTGCCAATCACGCCGACGGTCATCAAAATCAGTTCCCGGCGCAACTCGACATTGGTCGGTTCTCTTTCAAGACGGGTGGCCAATGCGGCGACTTTGTGTACAGACAATTCCGTCTGCTTAATTTCCTCGGCGCGTTTTTGCCACGCTTCCAATTCACTGCTTCGGATGGTGTGGGCAAACGTAATCGCCTGATTGGAATATTTCAGCGCATCTCTCATCTTCTCGGCCTCGACCGTCGCGTCCACGAGCTTTCCGAGGATCAGCAAATATCGCGGTGCGCTTTTCATCCGTTCCGCCCCCTTCGCGCGGACATATTTCTGCTGCTGAACCGCCAGGGCCTTTTCCAGCGAATCGATCCGCTTGGCTTCGACAAGCTCCGCCAGCACCAGCATGGAATTGACGGCCAACTCAAACCCGTCGGGATGCTTTATACACAGGCCATAGGAGGCCTTGGCCATAATCTCCATCAATTCCAGATTTTCTTCAACCGCGACGGCGTGGTACAGTTCCTTCCCCAATGCCAGATCATCGGTCGTCATACTGGTTTTTGCGACCGCCTTGATTTTCTCGCCGTAGCGCTCGGAAAACTGCTCACGCGGTGTCTCGGCGACACACACGCACGTAAGGGCAAGCACAATGCAGCATGATCTGCGAAGGGTCATAGAATCTCCCGCCTAGCTGTCTTGGATTTCCGAAATTTTGGCATCGACAACTGCGGTGACGCTCTTTTCATAGCGGTCGGTGAGCTTCTGAATGTCGTCCTTGCCGCGGCGGGAGTCGTCTTCGGTCAGATCGCCTTCTTTTTGCTTGGCATCGATTTCCTTGTTGCCATCGCGGCGGGCATTGCGCACCGTCACGCGGGCGGCCTCGGACATCTTTTTGACCTGAATTGCGAGCTGGTCGCGACGCTCAATCGACAGTGGCGGCACCTGCAAACGCACGACCTTGCCATCGCCCTGGGGCGTAATGCCGAGCTCGGACGCGAGGATTGCCTTTTCGATTTCCTTGATGCAGGACGGGTCGAAGGGCTTGATCAGCAGGGTCGTCGCTTCCTGCACACTGACGGTTGCCAGCTGGCGCAGTTCCGTCGGAGTGCCATAGTATTCCACTTTGATGTGGTCGACCAGTGCGGTCGTCGCGCGGCCGGTACGAATCGAACGGAATTCCTTCTTGAGAAACTCCAGCCCGGTTTCCATTTTTTCTTCTACGCTCATCATAATAGTGTCCATTGAATTCCTCACCATCTTGGGGTTGATAGAGTTGTATGTTGTGGCCGCTAGGTGCGAATGACCGTGCCGACGGTCTCGCCGCGACACGCAGACAGCACCGCCGCTGGATCGTTCATGTTGAATACCAGAGTCGTGATGGCCCGGTCGCGGCAAAACGCCATCGCCGGCAGGTCCATGATCCCCAGCTTTTTCGCGAGTACGTCGTCATAGGAAATCGATTCGAAGTGCTCCGCGTCAGGATCAATCTGCGGGTCGGCGCTGTACACGCCGTCGACCTTGGTGGCTTTGAGCAGCGCATCGGCATCGATGTCGTTGGCGCGAATCGCCGCGCACATATCCGTCGTCACGCCTGGGTGGCTCGTGCCGCCGACAAAGATCGCGACCTGGCCTGCTTCGAGTGCTTCGATCACGCGCGAGCGGTGATACAGATCGCACACCAGCGGGACCGAAAACGCGCTGAAGACTACCGCCTCCACGCCGCACGAAGCAAGGCTGTCGCGCAGAGCAATCCCGTTCATCACCGTCCCGAGCATGCCCATGTAATCGGCCGTGGTCGGGTGAATGATTTCGGCATCGTCGGCCATGTGACGGCCTCGGACCAGATTCCCCGCACCGACCACAATGCCCATTTGCACACCGGCGGCCGCAATCGGCGCCAGGCGTTCAGCCGTAGCTTTGGCGGTCGCTGGATCCACGCCCAATTCCCCTGCTGGCGAGAGTGATTCGCCCGAGAGTTTGAGCACAATACGTTTGTATTTCAGTGTGTCAGCCATGGTCGTTATCTTACCCGCCCGCCGCTCTGGACGCAAGCGGTGTTACCGCCAAATTCCGCGGCGCAACGCCCCCATGCACCGTTTCATGTCTTCCACGGCGAGGTACAGGCTCGGCACGATCACCAGCGTGATGATCGTCGCAAACAAAATCCCGAAGCCCAGACTGATCGCCATGGGGATCAGGAACTTTGCCTGGCGAGACGTTTCGAAGATCATCGGCATCAGCCCGAAGAATGTTGTCAGCGTCGTGAGGATAATCGCACGGAAACGCTGAACGCCCGCCTCGCGGACGGCATCGAACCGGGTCTGCCCGCCAAGCACGCGCCGGTTGGCAAATTCGATCAACACCAGCGAATCGTTGACGACCACACCCGAAAGCGCGACGATGCCGAACATCGAAATCATGGACAGCGAATAGCCCATCACAACGTGGCCAAGCACCGCGCCGACGATACCGAACGGAATCGACACCATCACCACCAGCGGCTGGGTATAGCTGCGGAACGGGATCGCCAACAGCGCATAAATCACCAGCATTGCGATGGGGAATGTAACCATCAGCGACTCCATCGACTCGCGCATGTCGGCCTGCTTGCCCTCGAAGCTGTACTGCAGGCCGGGATAGTCGGCGACGAGCTTGGGGAGGATTTTTTCTTTCATATCGTCGAGAATTTTCCCCGCCTCGCTCCGCGGAACGACGTCGGCCGTCACATTCACGCGCCGTCGGCCCTGGCGTCGCTCAATCGTCGTATGCGCCCTCCCCGGCCGAGGCGTCGCCACTTCGCGCAGCATCACACCCTCGCCGCCCCCGGGGGGCCACAGCATCATCTGCTCCAGATCATACTCGCTGACGCGCTCGGCCTTGGGACGGCGGACCATAATCTTGACCTCGTCCCGGCCGCGTTGCTGGCGCTTGACCTCACAGCCATAAAACGCGTGGCGCTGCTGGCGGGAAATCTCATCGGCGTTAAGCCCGAGACTCTCGCCCTCGGCGTTGACACTGTATTCGTACTGGCGCTTGCCAGGCTGATAACCATCGTTGACGTCACGGCACAGCGGATATCCCGCCAGCGTATCCGCCAGATCCCGGCTGGCAGTGTCGAGAACTTCCATCCGGCGGTGGCTCAGCTCCACAGTGATCGCCGCGCCGCTGCCAGGCCCGCCCGCGTCCGATTCATATCGCATCGACTCCAGGCCGGGGATTTCACCCACCACCTTGCGCCAGCGATTGGTAAATTCGTCCGTACTCATAATGCCGTTTCGAATTTCCGGATCGGCCAAGTACACCTGGACCTTCAAATTGTGATTGCCGCCCTTGCCGACATTGGCATAGACTCCCTTAAGCAGCTCGGGGCGTTTGGTTTCGCCAATGACCTCCTGCGCGCCATCGAGAAGGCGCTTGGCGACCGCGTCGGTGGATTCGATGCTCACGCCATAGGGCAGCGTCACCGTGCACTGAGCGAAGTCGGCCTCGACCTTGGGGAACAACTCCATGCCCATTCGTCCGCTCATAATAAAGCCGATGACCGAGATCAACACGGCGAGGCTTACGGAAATGGTGATATAGCGGTGCGTGAGCGTCCAATGCAAAAACGGGGAATAGACCTTGCGGATAAAATTGCGCACACCGTGGCTGAAGGCTTGTTGGCGGGCGTGAATCCATGCCATGAGCCCCCAGCGGCGGCGGTCTTGTTGGTGACCGAGGTGCGCGGGGAGTACGAACAGGGATTCGGCAAGCGAGATCAGGAACACCGTCACGACCACGGCCGGGATGCAGTAGAAAATTTTTCCCATCGGCCCGGGCACCATCGCCAGCGGCACAAACGTCACGATATTCGTGAGAATGCTGAACGTCACCGGCATGGCCACTTCGCGCGTACCCAAAATGGCCGCCTTGAGAAATGGCTTGCCGCTCTGATGGTGATGATAGATATTTTCGCCGACCACAATCGCGTCGTCCACCACAATCCCCAGCGCAATGATGTACGCGAACATCGACACCATGTTGATCGATACGCCGAGCATCGGCAAAATCAAAAGCGATCCGGCAAAGGAAATCGGAATCCCCAGCATCACCCAAAACGCGAGGCGCACTTCGAGAAACAATCCCAGCACACACAGAACCAGCACCAGACCCAACGCGCCGTTGCGCATCAGCATCTCCAACCGCTGGCGATAAATCTTGCTCCAATCGTTCACCACCGCCACATTCACCCCAGGTGGCAGCCGCAACTTTTCGATCACCTCACGCGCGGCATCGGTCACCTCGATCGGCGTCTGCTCACCAACGCGCTGGACACGCAGCATCACCGCGCGCTTGCCGTTATAGGTCGCATGACTGTCTACGTCCTCAAACGTATCCTCCACGGTTGCGATTTTCTCCAGCAACACCTGCGACCCGTCGGTGGTGGTAATCACCGGAAGCTGCTCAAATTCCAGCCCATAATCGCGGCGTTCTTTCATCCGCACCAAGAACTCGCCACCGCGCGTTTTGATGCTCCCGCCCGTCAAGTCGACCGACGCGCCGCGAAGCTGACGGGCGATGTCCTCGAGGGTCATTTTATAGGTCCGCTGATTTTCCTGCGGCACTTCGATGGAAATTTCAACCCCGCGCACCCCTTCGAGTTCGACCTGGGTAATATCTTTGTGAAGCTGAAGCTCGTCCCGGAACGACTCGGCAAGCTCGCGCAATACTTTTTCCGACGCGTCCCCATACAGTGCAATCGACATCGCAGGTCGCCGCCGGGACATCACCGACACTCGCGGGCGCTCGGCCGCAGGTGGGAACGTCCGAATCCGGTCTACCTCGTTCTTGACATCCTGGAGCAACTTTTGCAGATCCTCGCCAACCTCCATCTCAATCATCACTTCGCCCGAGCCCTCGCGGGCAGTGGACGTGATTTTCTTGACACCATCGAGACCCTTGACGGCATTTTCAATCGGTTCGAGAATCCCCTTTTCCACGTCTGCGGGGACCGAGGCGGGAAACGGAACGGTCACGCGAACCACATCCATCGTCACATCCGGGAACACTTCCTGCTTGACCTTATTGGCCATGAAAAGCCCACCGATCAGACAGATCAGCATGACCAGGTTGGCAGCGACAGAGTGCCCCGCCATCCAGGACACCGCCCCGCGCCGGTCACTTCGCGACAACTTGTGCAGCTCGTCGCTCATTGCTCACTCCGTGCAGGCTTGGCCGCGGGAGCAGGTTTGGCGGAGGGGGTCTTGGCCTTGGGCTCCTCTCCCTCCACACGCAGCGGCATCCCGTCAACCGGGGCCGAAAGGTTCGTCACAACCACGCGCGCAGGCGGCTGCGATGAATCAGGAACCCAGACCCCCTTCATTGGATCGGCCGAAATCGGCTCGCCTCCCTCGCGCGCAACAATCCACACCTCATCCCGAGTTTTGAAAATCGGTTGAATGCGAACGATTCGCAATTTGTTGTCAGACACCAGCCAGACCGTATTGTTCTCGCGCAGCACTCGTCGCGGCAAACGCACAACATTTGGCAGTGTGTTTCCGGTGATTTTTACTCGCACATAGGCACGGAGCAGCAGTTGCGGCTTGTCCTTGTTTTCGGGTTGCAGACAGCGCGGATCGTTGACCGTCACCACCAGACGCGCCATGCGCCCCTTGGGTTCCAGCTCTCCCAGAAGGTGACTCACGCGGCCGAGGCGATACTTTCCTTTGCCCCAGCCCGCATCATATTCCACGCGGACCTCCGAACCCGTCGCACCCTTGGGCGCGTTGAATCCCGGCACGGAAATAAAGCGCAACTCGTCCACCGGCATGCTCACCAGCACCCAATAGACATCCGAATCCCCCAGCTTGGCGAGCACCGTGCCATTCCGCACCAGTGTCCCCACGCCGACCGATTCGCTCCGGACGACCGCGTTGCAGGGGCTGGTGATCGTCGTGCGCGCCACATCCAGCTTGGCGTCGGCCAGGCGAGACTGCGCGGCCTTGAGCGCTTCGCGGGCTTCTTTGAGTTGAGGCATTCGCAACACCAGTTCGCGATCTTCGTCTTTGAGGTGTTCCTTGAGCATTTCATATTCGCGTTGAGCGATGCGCTGGTGGCCCTGCTCGGCCTTGAGCGCCCGTTCGGCACGCGCGACGTCGCTTTCGCGCTGTGCAATGATCAATGTATAGTCGGCCGGGTCCACTCGCGCCACTTCCTCACCCGTGCGAAGAAGCCCCCCCGCCACCAACGACGGGGACACGCTCAGCAGCTTACCCTCGACTTGCGAGGTGAGGTCGATTTCTTCCGCTTCCGCCACCAGCCCCATCGCCGGCAGGGTCACGGTCGCTTGTTGGGTGGCGATGGTCATCACCTCGACGAGGCGCACGTCGGCTTCGCGCTGCTTGCGCTTGGGCGCTTGCTTGGAGTCGATAAACCGCTTGGCCACCAGAACTCCGCCGAGGACAATGATGGCGACGAGGAGCAGGCGAATCAGAACCGTAGCAAAACTGGGAGGATGGGACGATGTCTCTTTCATTTCAATTTCGATTCCGTTGTAGGGTTGGTGGGAGGTGTCGGGTCGGCCGCGGGAGAAGTCAGCTCCCAGCCGCCGCTGATCGCACGGTGAAGCGCGATGCGAAATTCAATCTTCTGCAATTCCGAGCGCAATACGCGCCGCTGGAGTTCCTGATGCTGCAACAGGGTCGTGAGATAGCGCAGGAACGTCTCGGCGCCCTTGAGGTAGTTTTCGCGAATGTCGGCGGTGGCCCGCTTCGAGAGGCGCAACTGCTCGGATAAACTTTTGAGGTAATCGTCCTGATGCTGTTCACGGACGAGGGCATCTTCGACTTCGCGCAAGGCGCCGAGCGTTTTGGCGCCATACAGATTCACGCGTTCTTCGAGTACGGCCATGGTGCGGTCGACCTCGGCCTCGCGACGGCCACCATCAAGAATCGGTGCGATCAGATTCGCCGCAAGATTCGCTGCCCAGTTATCGAACAAATCGCGGATGCGCTCGGCATCGGTCGAAGCGTTCATCGTCAGGCTGATCTTCGGGAAACGGTCGGCCATCGCCGCCGCAACACGTCGGTCGGCTGCGGCGACACTCCGCTCGGCCGCGCGCAAATCTGGACGCCGCGTGAGAGAGCCCGATGGCATCCCCCCCGGCGGTAGCGGTGCGATCGTCGGGAGCGCCTTCGCGGCCACACCCAGCTTGGCCGTGGGAGGTTGGCCGGTCAGCACAGCGAGCTGATGGCGATAGGTCTTAATCGCCGCGCGCACCGCCTCGCGATCACCGCGAGTGCGCTCGAGGGTCTGTTTCTGCTGGAGAACATCGGTCCCGCCGATCTGACCACTGCGAAACCGCAGGGTGATCAAATCGAGTGAATCCTGGTTTGTTTTGACTTGAGCGTCGAGCAACCCAAGCTGCTGAGTCTGCTCGATCAGGCGATACCACGTCAACGCCACGTCAGCCGAAAGCGTAATCGCAGCCGCACGCAAATCCTGTTCGCTGGCCTCGACATCCCGCTCGGCGGCCTCGACGGTTGCCGCAACACGGCCCCACACATCCACTTCATAACTCGCCGCCAGCCCCAACGAAACCTTCGACGCACTGACCGTATTCCGGCCAGCGGGCGTGTCCATCCGGGAAATGCCTCGCGACGCGCCAACGGTCCCATTGAGAATCACCCCCTGCTCGCTACCGGCCTTGCGAGCCAGCGCCCGCGCCTGAGCCAGTCGCGACCACGCACTGCGCAGGGTGAAATTTTTTCCGATCGCCAGAGCAACCAACTTCTCCAGCTCCGGGTCGTTGAAACTGCGGACCCAATTGCACTGGGCCTTTGCAGCTCCCGCTGTAGGAGACGGGTTCTGCGACACCACGTCCGATGACGGACTCCAGCAGCCCCCCATCAAAAGCAATCCACACAAAATGAGAGAACTCAATCTCACTTGCACATCTCCTTGATCCCGCCCAGCACCAGCCGCGTGGCCGTGTCGATAATCATGTCTTGGTCGATGCCCACTTTCCCGAAAAAGTTTTTCCGCATCTCCGGGCGAAGAACCAGCCCGCTGCAAATGTTGTAGATACTGGTGCTGATAATAACCACATCCTGATCGCTCATCTCCTCGCCCGCCAACTCGCGAACCAACTCCAGCATGGTCCGACGAAGCGGCTGAACCGTCTCGGTCAATGCTTCGAGAACCTTCCCCGAAGGCATGGAAATTTCCGCGACCAAAAAGCGCATCATATGCCCAACTTCGCCCTCGTCCATCGTCTTGCGAATCAACGATTCAATTCGGCCATGCAAGCGCTCTTCGGGCGGCGCGTCGTGTGGCACACCACCATCAAGAGGATATTTCTCAATCGCCACATCCAGCGCTCTGCGCCAGGCCGCAATATACAACCGCTCTTTGTCCCCGAAATGATAGTTCACCGCCGCAATGTTCGCTTCGGCCCGTTTGCAAATTTCCGCCACCGTCGCGCCGCGATAGCCGTTCTCGGCAAACACTTCACACGCCGCCTGAAGGAGACGTTGCTTGGTGGGTTGTTTCGATTTAGGTTCGCTCATGAGGTTCCTCCCGATAAAGGTCTGATGAAATCCGTTTCAAATATCTATTTGAATCATTAGTTTCAAAAAGTCAAGAAAAAACCTTTTCCCTCCCCTGTTTTCTGATAAAATGATTCCATCGCTCGCGTTGCAGTGAGCAAACATTTGACCACGAGAACTTCATGAACACAATTGTCTCTGACACGATCGAAATTCGCGTCCGCTATGCGGAGGTGGACCAAATGGGTGCGCTACATCACAGCCGCTATTGGGTTTACTTTGAAATGGGGCGCACGGAGTTGCTCCGCAAGCAGGGAATCCGCTATGCGGACCTTGAGGCCAAAGGGGTCCTGTTTGTGGTGGTGCGCTGCAGTGCGGACTATCGCTCGCCGGCGCGCTATGACGATGTGCTGGAGCTTGAGACGACCATCACTCGGCAGAAAACCTGCCGGATCGAACACGACTATCATCTGCGCCACAAAGAAACGGGCGTAACGATCGCAACCGCCAAGACCACCCTCGCGTGCATCGATTCTGCGGGCGCGCTTGCACCGATCCCCGAATCGATGCAGCTCCAACTCGACCCCGAATCCAAACCATAACCGACCTCGTCACTACCGAAAGAACCCCATCCAAGTGAGCGATGCCCAAGCCCAACTCGACGCCTTCGCTGCCGACCGCAAACGCCTCGGCGATGAACTCGCAACGGTCCTCGTCGGTCTCGATTCCGTGATCGACGACATCCTGTCCTGCCTGCTGACGGGCTCACACGCGCTGATCGAGGGCAACCCGGGCCTCGGCAAAACGCTTCTGGTGCGCACGCTGGCGACGGCGGGCGGCCTGGATTCCAAACGCATCCAGTTCACCCCCGACCTGATGCCCGCCGACATCACGGGGACGAATCTCTACGACGCCAACTCCGGCGCATTCCGCTTCCAACAAGGCCCGCTGTTTTCCCATCTCGTGCTGGCGGACGAAATCAATCGCGCCACGCCCAAAACCCAGTCGGCCATCCTCGAAGCCATGTCCGAGCGCACGGTCTCCATCGCCAATACGTCTCACCCCCTGCCCGAACCATTCTGCGTGTTCGCGACGCAAAACCCTATCGAACTCGAAGGCACCTACCCCCTGCCCGAGGCCCAGCTTGACCGCTTCGGGCTGAAAATCCTGGTCCCCTCGCCCACACCCGATGCGATCGCCGAAATTCTTCGCCGCACCACCTCCAGCGAGACCCCCACGCCCCAGGCCATTCTCACGCCCCAGAGAATTCTCGAACTCCAGCAATTCGTGCGCGAAATCCAGGCCGCCTCGAACATCCTCGACACCGTCGCCCAACTCGTCGACTCCCTTCATCCCGCCTCGGCCAACGCCTCCGACAACACCAAACGGTTTGTGCGATTCGGCCCCAGCCCGCGCGGCGCTCAGGCGATCTTGCTCGCCGCGAAATATCGCGCCGCCTGCGACGCTCGCCCGTGCGTGGCGATGCGCGATGTCCATGCCGCCGCCCCGGCCGCACTGCGCCACCGACTGGTGCTGAATTTCGAAGCCCACGCCAAACGCTTCGCCCCCGATGCCCTGATCACCGAAGCCCTCGCCGCGCTGGGCGCCCTCTAGTCCGCTTGCCCTTCGGGCCCGTTTTGAGTATCATGTCGGCCATGCCCTCGACCCCATCCACCCTGACCGGCCGCACCCTCTGGATTCCGCGCATGAGCCACTCGGCCGCGCGACTGTTCGCTGCTGTGTTCCGCGGCTGCGGCATCGACTCGCGCGCCTGCGAAATCACCACGCCCCGCGCGATGGAACTCGGCCTGCTCCACACCGGCGGCGAAGAGTGCTACCCCACACAAATCACCCTCGGCGATTTTCTCTCGGTCCTCGAAACCCACTCCCCCGAGACCACCGCATTCATGATGCCCACCGCCGAAGGCCCTTGCCGCTTCGGGCAATATTCCCACTACCTGCGCACCCGCCTGGAAGAACTGGGCCACCACGATATCCCCATCCTTTCGCCCTCCAGCAAGGACGGGTACGATGCCTTCGGCGAGGCCTCGACCACCAGTCCGCTGACGATGGTGCGAATGCTCTGGCGCGGGATTGTCTCTGGCGACATTCTCCGCAAGATGCTCCTCAAGACGCGCCCCTACGAAACCGAACCAGGCCGCGCCGACAAAGCCTTCGAAGAATCGCTCCACCGTATGGAAGCGGCGCTCGAGGCCGAATCTCGCTCGCCCAAACAGCAACTCCGTGCGATGGTGGACACCCTCGAAGGATGCCGCGATCTGTTTCGCGCGGTCCCAGCCAACTATCAAAAAGGAAAGCCGCTGATCGGCGTCGTGGGAGAAATTTTCTGCCGACTCAACGCCTTCTCCAACCACGACGCCTGCCGGACCATCGAAGCGGCCGGCGGCGAATGCTGGCTGAGCGACATCACCGAATGGGTCTGGTACACCAACTGGGGCGCCGAACGCAACCTTCGCCGACGCGGCAAACGATTCTCCCTTCGGATGTTTGGCACGAAACTCAAACACGCCCTCCAACGTCGCGACGAACATGCACTGCTCGCTCCGTTCGCGGACGACTTTGCTGGCTATGAAGAACCCCACGACATCGCCCGCGAAATTCTTGAGCCCGCCGAGACCTATCTCCCCGCCCGCGGATGCATTGGCGAGATGGTCCTCTCGGCCGGCAAGGCAGCCTACCTGCACACCAAAGGGGCCGACGGCATCATTGACATCAGCCCGTTTGGCTGCATGAACGGCATCATCACCGAGGCGATCTACCCGGACCTCTCGGCCGACCACGCCAACATGCCCATCCGGAATTTTTACTTCGACGCCTCCAGCTCCACCCTCGAACGCGACCTGGAAATCTTCATGGAACTCGCGCGAACCTATCAGGGCCACAAGCCCTTCCCGCGCCGCTATCCCGCGTCGTTCTCCTGATCGTACCCACCCCATAAAAAAGACGAGCCGCAAATGCGACTCGTCTTTTTTAATTTGTCTGTCTTTCCGTGCTCTAGAATTCTTCGTCAGGACCAGAGTCCGGACCCATGGGGCCCATCATCATGCCCATGAAGATGTTCATGCCATCTTTGACAAGGCCAGCAGGAATGTAGAAACGGTGAACGGCGGAGCTCCCAATGACGGTGCTGCCGAACGCGACGGGCGTGGTGCAGGTGAACTGCGCGGCCGTAATGGGAATCGGGTTACCGGTCTTGGTCGTGATCGAGTCGACGATCGTCATGATGTTCTTGGCGCTGATATAGCCTTCCGCGGTGAGATTTTTACCGAGAATCTTGCGGGCCACGGCGATATCGGCATCCGCGCCGCAGTCGAGCACGGGTTTCGCGAGAAGCGTTTCGAGGAACCCTTCGCCGCCACCAAAGCTGATGACGAGCTGGTCCTGGCCGCGCTCGGTGATATACACTTCAATCTGGTCCTGCCCGAGGAGCAAGTCGAACATCTCGGATTCGTCCTTGAGAGCCTTCGCGAGGTCGGGGTGGCTGAATCGCAACACGTCGGCGGTACCCGTGGTGGTCGGGAGTGCCTTGGGCAAGCACACTACGCTGAACTTTTTAAGTTCCTCGACGCTGTCGGTATCTCCTTCGGCTAGGAACTTGGCGGTAACGACCTTATTGAAGAAGTCGTTTATCAGTTGGGTCTGCTGGGGCAACAGCGCGCGAAGCTTGGCGGAATCTTTGCAGTCGATCACAAAGCCCATCGCCAGTTCACTGCTTTCGCCGCCCGAACCCATGACCATGCGGACTCCCTTGATTTCGCTGATGGATTTGACAAACAGGTTCTTGACGTCGTCCTGCATTTGCACGGGGAGTTTCATATCCAACATGGTAAGCGTCGTGGTGATTTCGGCGAGGGCCGAGTCGGCCACCTTCGCGGCAATCGTATCGAGGCCCGTAGGCATCACGCCGCCAACAACAATCCCGTACGGCATGCTCGGCAGGCCAGCCACCAACGAGGTGGACACGGGTTTGGTCATCTTCGCCATCTTCGCCTGGGCGGTGCCGGGCTTGAATTCCTGGGCCAGATCAAAGATCACGCCTTCGGTGCCCATGCGGACACCCACAGAAAACGCTTTGACTTCTTCGCCCCACAGGCCGCTGAACACGGTAGCGGGATTGGCTGCCATCATCCGGCCAGCCTGGCCGGGCTCGGGGGTCGTCGCTTTGCGCAGGATCGGCACCATCGACTCACCCACATACACGAACGCGCCGCAGCCTTCATAGCAACGCTTGTGGCCGTCGGTCAGGGTGATGGGCTTGGCGGTGCTTTTGAGAACCGCGTCGAGGTATTCGATTTTGTCTGCCAGCGCGAAATAGTTCCCGACTTTGCGGCAGTAGGTCGCCTTTTGCTCGGGGCCCCAGGTGACCATCGATTCGGCGCCTTCTTTGGTGACGGTGTTGAAGGTGTCGGCCATGCTTGCGCCCTGGGCGGCAGCGACCAGTGCGACCATCGGCGGCTCGCTCTTGAGGGTCAGTTCACAGCCCTTGGCTTTGGGATTGGGAATCAACATCGCAATGCCGCCGTTGACGTTAAAGCCTTCGCCCATTTGCAGTGTCATCGCAGCCATCGCGTCGAGAGTGCCAGGCATCTGTTGGGCCACAATCATATTCAAGCCCGACGAGACGATGAACTGCTGGAATTGCGTGCCCGTCCCTTTGAGGTTCGGCGCGACGACAAACCCAGCCACATCCGAGGGGATGTGCTTCAGAATGTCCGGGGCCTCGGGATAGGCCTTGGGGGTCGGTATAGCGGGTTGTGCCACCAGAAATGCTCCGGCGACCAGTACCATTGTCATAATCCCTAATGTGATACGTTGTTTCATGATCCGTTCTCCTTTGTAAAAGTGGCCCTTCATTGTATCGAAACCACTGTGTCCTGCAACAGGAAACCGATGGTTTTGTTCTACTTTCTGTACGCGCCTTTCCGAAAAGGAGTTACGCTGATGGCGTTTTCCCCACCTCGGGCGGCTCGTGATTGTTACGATAGCAATAATACAGCCCCAGGTCAGTCAGCACAAAGAGCAAATTCAACACATACAACCACGTCACATGGTTAAATTCGTTGTCGAGCAAGTGGGTATCACAGAGTTTAGACGCGATTCCGGCGAGATAGCCCATGGAAATGATGAGCATAAAGCCCACACTTTTGCCGCGGACATATTTGGTTCGCCAGCTTTTGAGGATGGAGATCGGCCAACCGAGCCCAAAGCAGACCAGCATGACGGCCTCGAAATATTTCGGAAGATGCTCGGTCATTTTGCGTTGCCCTTGTTGTCCGTGAGCACGCAGAATGGCTCTTCGGAGAGATAGTTGCCCGTGGCGGCATAGGCGCGCGCGCGACACCCGCCGCACGTTTTTTTCCAGCCACACCGGCCGCACTGGCCTTCGAGAAGATCATAGTCCCGCAGCGAAGAAAAATGCTCGTTGGTCCGCCAAATTTCGTCCAGCGGCGTCGTTCGCACATTCCCACAGTCCAGCGGAAAATAGCCGCACGGGAACACCTCGCCACGATGCGAGACGAAGACCACGCTGATCCCACACAGACACCCACGGCCTCGCTGGGCGGGGATCCCGCGCTGGGCGGCGACGCGATAGTAGTGCGGGCCGCACGTCACACGCAATTCAATCTCGTTTTCGAGCTGGCGGTCGCAGACCCACTGAAGGACCTGCTCGTAGCGCTCGGAGGAGATTTGCTGTGTCTCGGCAATTTCCACACCGCACCCCACCGGCACGAGCAAGAACAGATGCAACGCCACCGCGCCCTTGTCGATCACAAAGCGATAGAGCGAGTCGAGCTGATCGACGTTGTGAGTCGTTACCGTCGCGTTGAACTGCACAGGGATATCGACGTCCTGAAGGTGTTTGGCACCCGCGAGCGCGGCATCAAATGCGCCGACCTGGTTGCGAAAGGCATCGTGGGTCGCGGCATCGGCACCGTCGATACTGATCGAGACGCGGCGGAATCCGGCATCGGCGATCTTCCGGGCGATCTGCGCGTCGACGAGTGTCCCGTTGGTCGCCATCGCAATGGTCAATCCCAAATCGTGATGGGCATAGTGGGCCAACGGTTCCCAGTCCGGCCTCTGGAGCGGTTCGCCGCCCGAGAACACCACCACCGGATCGCCGAGATTCTTGGCCGAGCGGAACAGGGCCTTGGCTTCGTCGGTGGTCAACTCGTCACGGGTCGCCTCCAAATCGAGGCGGCGGCAATGGCTACACGCAAGATTGCATCGTGCCGTCGTCTCCCAAAACAACATACGAAGTGGCGGCGAAGCGGAATCGCCAAGTTGGGAGCGTGAAGTTGGGTGCATCGTAGAGCCTGTTATTCCGAAGAGAGTATGTTTTTGCGAACGCGGACACGATTGCCACTGCCGAGATATTCCATTTCGTCGAACTGGAACCGGCTGAGGAAAATCCCACGTCCATTGAACGCGAATTCGCCCGTCTCCATGGCCTTGAGGGGGTCGGGCACGGCCGTGAAGTCAAACCCTTCGCCCTCGTCACAGATCAGCCATTCGCAGTGATCCCGAAGATAGCTGCAATGAACCGTCACAACCCGACGGAACCGATTGGGGTCCAGCAATCGCTGCTCGTACAATTCGGCGAGGCGATTGGCGTTCAGCGCATCCGATTTTTCCTGTTGGGTGATTCCGAGATTGCCGTGCTCAATGGAATTCATAATCAGCTCGACCAGTCCCAGACGCACAGACAGCTTTTGCGTATTGTCCAGGCGCTCGCCGACCTCACTCAGCAACACGTCCGCATATTGCGGCACGAGCTTGTAGTAATTCTCAAAGGTACGCAGATAGGTCCGATCCCCCGTATCGATGGTGACCTGACCGTGCTGGGCGCGCTGTTCGACAATGCGTTGATATTCCGAAAGCCAGAACTCCAGCTCTGCAAAGCGAACGGGCTTGGAGAGGAAGTTGCTCGCCCCGTCGCGCAGGGCCTGCTTGACATATTGCTCACTGCCATAGCCCGTCACGATCATGACAATGGTTTCGCGATTGGACTCCTGAATCAGCCGCAACAGCTGCAGACCGTCCATGCCGGGCATCTCAATGTCACTGATCACCAGGTCAGGCTGATACGCCTGAACCATCTCCCAGGCCCGAATCCCATCTTCTGCGGATTCCACTTCGTGACCCAGTTTGCGCGTCGCTGACACAAACAGCTTCCGAGCCGCTACATTGTCTTCAACAATCAAGATCTTCATATGTGTCCTCGTATTTCAACGGTAAATCATTCGGAGACTCCAAGAACCCATCCAAGTTCTCATCTCGCGAACGAGGGCTATTCCGTCATCCCAAGGCGTTTTTGAAGGCTCTGAATCGAAGCCAGACGCCCCGCGACTTCCGCACCACTTTGGATCGTTCCCCAAAGGGCCTTCGCGGCCTGAGTCTGTTCGGTGGCTTTGGGAGCATTGTCCATCGTCTTGAGTGTGGCTGCGTAGTCCAGATAGGCCCCTGCAAGGGTCGCCTTAAAGGCCCACTCGCGACTTTCGCCACAGCGAGCGGGTTCGGCCGCTTCCTTATACTGCACAATGGCCGCAGCATAGGCGGTGTCCACGGTCTGGTCCTGCTTCGCGGTCGCGGCAAGGAAGGCCGTTGCCTTGGGGGCTTGGGGGCGAACCGGCGCACTGGAGCCCATGGTTGTCCATGTGGTGTCGAGCTGCTGGTTGACCATCTCGATGCACTTGCGGACACTGAACAGCTCGGCCTGGACCGCGGCGACATAGGCCAGCGAATCTGCTTGTTCGTGAAGAACTTGAGCCTGGTCTTTTTTCCATGTTTTGTCTACGGCCTTTTCGAACCAATCCGCGCTTTGGGTATAGGCGGCAATGGCTTTTTCGGCGAGGGTCTGCACGTTGGCCAAGTGAGTGTCGCTCTTGGCCAGCGCTTTGGAACAGATCGCGTTGTAGGTCGCAATGTCGGCCTTGGCGGAGGTTGCATTGTCCTCGAGGGACTTGATGCTCGAAGCACGGTTGGCCTTCATTTTCGCCGCGGTCGCGATGATTTTTTTGGAAGCTGTCACCTTCAACTGTTCGGATTGAATCAAGGAACGCTGGACGAGAAGAGTGGCCTGTTTTTTCTCGGCATCAAACGCAAACCCTGCGGCCTTGGCGTCAAGGGCCTGCGCTTGGCGTAGCGTAAGCTGGGCATCGCGATTGTTGGCCTCCCGGCTTTTCATACGCGCCTGCGCGGCTGCGGCCATGACCACGGCGGCTTTGTCGTTGAGGGATTTGATTTCGGCGCGAATGACCACGATGGCATCCTGAGCATCGGCAATGGCCTTTTCGGCGCGGGCCCGTTGGGCCGTTGCATCACGCCGCAGCGAGGCGGACTCGTCTTTGATCTGCGACACGCTCGTTGAGGCAAGAGTCAAGGCCGTACCATGGCTGAGCAAAGAAGAAATGAGATCCTGCACGCCGCTCTGCGAGCTGTACAATTCGGCTCGTTCGTTTTCCATTTGACGGAGGTAAAACTGTCCACGCTTGGAATAGACCCCGCCCAGTGCCCGACGCACCAACGCCGCATCCACTTCGGAGGTCGCGTCGGGGTCTTCATTGGACTTTTTGTCGGTATACTCGGCCTTGAGGACCGCCTTGAGATCGCTCTCAATCTTGTCCAACGCCGCCAGCGCCGCGAGGTTCTTGCCGAACTCGACCTTGGTTTCCTTGGTCGTGGGCGGAGGATTGTCGATCAACCCCTGCACGGAGCGGAGCTGAACCGAAGCCTGATTCACGGCCTTGTACATTGTCTTACCAGCGGCCTTGCCGGGCGCGTCGCTGCAGCCAGCCAACACCCCTGCCATCACCGAAAAGACCATCAACGTCATCCAGAGTTTCGTTTTCACCACACGTCTCCTGAGTCTGGTTAGAGGCATCGCCTCAAACAAGCCGCCGGATCCCATCCAGCGCGTACTCGTCCAAAACGGTTCGTCGTATCGACCCCAACTCGCCAAGAATCTTCCCCACCAGCACGAACGACGCACAGGTCTTGAAGAATCAATCGATTGTAGCGATTTCAGGGTATTCTATTTCATCATTTCTACCAGTTTCCACCCCGCATTACAACAGGATTTATAGCACGGATCCCATTTCCTTTTTCTCACTGCCCCACGCGGGCTCCTCCGAAAGGTGAGAAACCAGAGAATCGACCTGCTCACCCAAGGCTCCAAACGTCTTTTCGAGCTGCTCCGAAGGCACCCCGTCCGCAGGCCAATACAGCCAGATCGCCCCCGCAAGGAACTCGCAATGCGGCGGATTGTCCATCGTCTCAAGCCACGTCACAATGCTCTCGGCGAGAACGGAATCCCCCCGAAGCCACCACGAACCACACCGAGTTCGACTTTCGCGAACGACCAGCGGCGCCTGGGCTACATCCGAATCATGCCACAATAAAAAATGGGAATCCCGTTCGGACCACTCAATCCATACCGCCCAATACGCTCGATGTTGACGCACCAACCCCCGCGCCATATCCAGATTCACCCTGAAAAACCAAAACGGATGTTCCCCTCGCCGGGCGTGGAGCATCTCCGAAAGGCGCCAATCATGCCCCATCGTCAACAAAACCGACTGGCCAAACCGAAACTCCACCCCGCGGCGGTCAGGAGGGTCCAATGTAGCGTCCAGACGATGCGCCAAGGTAGCGACATGGCGAGACAGCTGGCGATAGCGCGCTCGAGCACGCCACATCCAAGTCCCAACCACCGCCACGGCGATGCCCAAAATGACCGTTCCGCTCGACACCATTGCTCCCTCGAATCGAGTTGTTCCCGCCCTGCGTCCCAAAGAACGCGGCGAGTTATTTCTTCACGGGTTCCGCGGGCTTTTTGCTGGGAGTTGCGAACACTCCTTCGCCCGTGAGGTCCAGTTTGATCCCGCGCGGCGCAACATACTCGATGTGATAACTCGGCGGCAACGGGCCATTGAGAGACTCAATCCACGACGCGATGGCGCGGTACCGCGGATCGACCTTGCTGGTGAACAAGGGCTTGATCGCCTTGGAGGGCGTTTTTACGGCAGGGTGATGAAAATCCACGTCCTTGGTCGGCAGCCCAAATTGCAGCAGGAGCGATTTGTGGGGAGACTGACGGTCCACGAGGCGCTTATTGTTGGTCGTGAGATAGGCCGAAACCATCAAGAAATTGGTGTACATTTCGCGCGTGCGCGTGGAGTCGGTAAAGAGCGGCCCCTTGGTCACCTTCGTGCCGCCGTGGCAGGACTTGCTGGCACACGATTTCCTGACCACCGGCCAGACTTTTGTGCGGAACTGAACCATGAAATCCGGGTCGGAAATGATCTGCACATCCTGAAGAAGATCCTGGTCCTGTGCGAGGTTATAGATCATGTCCTGAAGTTGTTTGTACTTCGGCTGACGCAGGAACGCCGCCTTCTTTTTTGGATTATCCCAACCGTCAAGGCCCTTTTCGATCATTTTGGCGACATACCGATCCAGTGCCGTCTTCCCGCGCCGGTCCCCATTCTCTCTGAGATATTTCATGCGGACGGTCTTGTCCCGTTTGGAGATTGACTCGCCCTGGGGAAATTCCGCCAGACGAATCGCATTGATCTGCTTTTCGGTCACCAGCGGATCGCCACTGCCCTCTGCGGTCGTGGTGGGCGTTTTGGAACCGTTCGCGGGAGTTGCCGTGCCGAGTTTTTTGAGTTTCGCGTCAATGCCCTTAATCAGATATTGCGCCCGACGATAGTTCGGATCGAGTTTCAGCGCCTTGTCCAGATGGAGCTTCGCACGTTTCAACATGTCCCGATTGGTCGCAAATCGCGTCGACATCCACTTGGCCAGATCATAGATGCTCGCGGGGTCTTTCTGGTTGGTCTTGGCCAGGCGAGCATTGTACTCGTCCGCAGGCGTCGTCGCGGCAGGTGCGGCCGAAACCAAAATCCCCGCCACCAGCAAAAATACGATCCCATAAAATACATTGCGCATGAGTCACCTCTCTGTCTGTAGTTGAAGTCAGCGTACGTTCAGCGTATGTCCTCAGTATATCAAGTGTAACGCGCCAACGTCACGTTTTTTTCACTCCGGACATAAAAAAATCGCGAGGCCAAAAGGTCTCACGATTCATCAGAGGCGGCGGTGGGATTCGAACCCACGAATAACGGATTTGCAATCCGTCGCCTTAGTCCACTTGGCCACGCCGCCGTAGGGAGAGGAATTATATCGTTTTGGGGTTGAAAATCAAGAGGAGAATGTAAAATTTCGAGAATCGACGCCTCGCCCTGCCCCGCTCAATCGATCGGAATGCCGAAGAAGCCCCTCTTTTTTTCGCGCGACGTGCGCGGCAGCACAATGCGATCCTCCTGCCTGGCAGACTCTGCGGAGGGCGCGGGCTTGACGGGGGCGGGGGGCGCGATGCGAATGACCCGCTGGAATGCGATCTGATGGCGGGCACTCTTTCCGAGATGCAAGATCAGCTCATTCCCGCCCGGGAGCAACTCAAGGGAACACGCCAGCTCCCCACCGGCATCACCACGCAATGTCAACGCACACGTCCCATCTTTGATCTGGCCCTGGCCGCGGAGGCGCATCTTGGTGAATTCCACCACATAGCCCCCCCCGCGCGGCTGAATCTTCAGCGCGTGAGCGGGGACCTTGCGAATCGCCGCGATGACGGGATGGGTCTTGGCCAGCGGCAATGCCCGGGACGCATGTTCCTCAAACTCCCCGGCAAATTCCATGCTCGGCTTGGGAAGTTTTACGTTGATACCAATCGCGGGGAAGCTTCCTATGCGAAGCTGGCCTTGGCGAGAGCTACGCGGGATTTTGAACAGGAACGTCATGTCCTTGGATTGGCGCGGAGCGAGGTCCACAAATTTTTTGACCGCAACCACAGGCAACAAGGTGCCCTTGGCCGGACGGCCCAGCGAAGAATAGGACTTGCCCGAAAAACGAATCTTAACCGTATCGCCATAGGTCGGCACGCGCATTTTCGTATCGCCCGCCGTCAGTGCAACCTTGACACGGAGGTACACCTGCCCAAGCTCCGCCGGCAGCAACCGCTGCTCTCCCTGCGCATACCAAGAACACTGGCACGCAAGAGGTTTGCTCTTGGGACGGACAGGTCGCTTCGGCTGATTGGTCCCGGCTTCGGGATTTTTCGTCACGGATTTACCCATGTTCCCAGAGATTTGGTAATTGTCGTCCGAGTCCCCATTGCCGCGCGAGAACAGAAGGATCGATGCCAGCACCACCACCAACAGCACACCGGCAGCAACCAGCATCACCGACGTGTTCTGTTGGCGACGACGGAGTTCACGTCTGCGCCTCTGGGAGGAAATGCTGACCATTTCCGTGGCATCCATCAAACTCCGCGGCATCGCCATCTGGAGATAGGTCTCGTCAAACTCGCCATCGTCAACAAACGGAACATGGACTTCGCCCTTGCACTGCTGGCAATTGATCACCTGCCCGCTGAGGCGCTTGGCGATCAACAGGCGCGAGCCACAATGGTTACACGCCATCAACAACCGCTCGGAGAGCATTTTCTTGGCCCGCTCGGCGAACGTACCCCCGGGGGAGAACTCGAATAACGGGTTGGACTCATCATACGTCGGCGGAGTGATCTCCTGGGTAAACTGCCCCACAAAAATCTCGTGCCCACAATCACCACACCGCGCCGAGGTAATCTGGGGGCCCGGGGTGACTTTGTGCTGTCGGCCACATTGTCCGCATAACAATCGCATAAGCCGCTATTTTACAGACCCCGCCTTCCAAAGGCAACCTTGTTCTCTATCATCCCGACCACCGCGAACCTTCTTCGCACAAAAAAAACCCGCTGATGCGGGTGATTTTCGTGGAGCCGAAGAGATTCGAACTCTCGACCTCTGCATTGCGAACGCAGCGCTCTCCCAACTGAGCTACGGCCCCGGGGGTTGAGCGATCATTGTACCGAATTCAAAGTTCTTGTCAACGCCTTTGAAGCACGGGGAATCAGAAAACTTGTTCTTCGGTGGTGTCCGCATCTGGCTCGTCAGTGGGAGTGGGTTCGAAGAGCCCCTCGACGCTGCCGCCGAAGAGATCGCACACGGCCTTGACGATCGGGTCGTTGTGGATCGCGGCGGTCTGTTCCTGGTTGAGCTTCAGCGGCCGATAGGCCTCACCGAGCACCGTGGGGTCTTCCACGGGCTTGGGCCGCGATGCGGCCGGCGAGGTGGCAACAGATGCTGCTGGGGTGCCCGGAGTCGTGCCCGACATCCGCCCGCTCGCCTGGGCTGGCGAGGGGCTAGCGGGAAAATTTCCGCCGCCTCCTCCACTCCCTCCCCCGCCACCGGCCGAGGCCGCGACAGACGAAAGGTGACGAAGAAGACTGTGGGGATCGACAAACTGTTCAGCCGCGGCCAGACGCACCAGCGCCGCCTCGACCATCGCACGCGCAATCGACGACCCGCGCGCCGACTGGCCCACGCGCTGGGTCACGCCCACGCCCTGGACAATCGTCGGCAGCGAAAACCCTTTCGCCAGCTCCACAAGGTCGGCCTTCTGCGATTCGGGCAACTCGATCAACTCGCTCTCGGCGCCACACGTCGACGCGAGCATCAGATTGCGATAGGTCTCACCCAGCGCTTCGACGACACTGGACAGTGCCACGCCGGACGACAGAATTTTGTCGAGCTGGGTCAGCGCACTCGCCGCGTCGCCGGCGGCAATGTTTCGCACAATCGCGAGGGTCTGCTCGTCGGGCGGTGTGCCGAGGACGCGGATCACTTCCGCATCGGTCACGGCCGCACTGGAGGCCAGCAACTGGTCGAGCAAACTCAGCGCATCGCGCATCGACCCCGCCGCCGCACGCGCCACGCGATAGAGCGCGTCGTGCTCGGCCTCGACACCTTCGCGGCCACACAGGTCGGCGAGGTGCTCGGTGATACGGTGGGTGGGAATGTTGCGGAAGTCGAACCGTTGGCAGCGGCTGAGGATCGTCGCGGGAATTTTTTCCGGCTCGGTCGTCGCGAAGATGAATTTCACATGCGACGGCGGTTCTTCGAGCGTCTTCAGCAGCGCGTTGAACGCGTCGCGGGTGATCTGGTGAACTTCGTCAATATAGTAAATCTTGAAGCGGCTGCGCGAGGGGCGATAGATCGCGTTCGCGCGAAGCTCGCGCATCTGGTCGATCCCGCGGTTGGACGCGCCGTCAATTTCGACCACGTCCATGTCGTCGCCGCGGGCAATGGCAAGACACGCGTCACACTCGTTGCAAGGCTCTGCCGTCGGGCCGTCAGAGTTGAGGCAGTTCAGCGCCTTGGCGAGAATGCGGGCCATGGTCGTCTTGCCGACCCCGCGCGTACCGGTGAACAAATACGCGTGGTGGATGCGGCCTGTGGCGATGGCATTGGTCAACGTCTGGGCAATCGGCTCCTGGCCGACCACCTCGTCAAACGTCGTGCTTCGATATTTCCGTGCGAGGACTAGATATCCCATGTGGGTCTCCTTTGGGTGCGACCTACCATCATACAAAAAGGAGGACCGGTTATCCAGTGCCCTTGAGGAACGGCAAGAATGAACTCCATAAAAAAGCCCGAGCCAGTATCAAACCGACTCGGGCGTTTTTATGTTCGAAGCGACCCTATCGCGGGCCGGGATTGTTGATTTTCGTCGCGTTCTTGTCGCTGCCGGGCATCGTCCCGCGCCAATTGCCGGTGCGACCCTTGGGAAATTTCTTGCCGCTAAGCCGCTCGGAGGTGTCCTTCGTAAGATTCTTCGGACAACTGTCGCCGGTTTGCTCTTCCCACGCCGCCAGCACCTCGCGCAGGTGCGCCAGCATTTCGGCGTGTTTGGGATCGGCCGCGAGATTCTTGAACTGATCCGGATCGCTTATGGAATCGAACAATTGCTCGGCAGGCTGAACTTCGGCGAAGATCTGCATCTGCTCTTTGGTCAGCGTTCCCGCTTTGTAGCCCTTCAATAGCGAAGGATACGATAACGCATGGGAGGCCTGTGCGTCGGCCGGGCCAGTCATCATGCCCTTGGGGCGACGGTTGCGAATGTAGGTAAAATTCTTATAGTGGACCATCCGCTCGTGGTCTTCGCGGTCATGCCAGTTGTGTTCGCCAAACGTATACTCGCGCACCGTAGCGGTCGGGTCAGCGAAAAGCGGGACCATGCTCACGCCCTGAAACGTCGGGCCAACCTTCACGCCCGCCGCCTCGAGCAGCGTCGGCGCGATATCAATCGAACTCACCAGCGAATTGGTCACAGCCGGGGTCGTAATTCCCTTCGGCCAGGAAATCACCAGCGGCGTCTTGATGCCGCTGTCGAGCAATCGCGTCTTGCAACGTTGGAACGGTCGGGCGTTGTCGGCCATCACGACGATGATGGTATTGTCGAGCACGCCCTGGCGCTTGAGTTCCTTGACGACGAGGCCGACATAGCGGTCCAGCCGCTGGACTTCATCGTAATATTGCCGCAGGTCCTCGCGCGTCGCAGCATCATCGACCAGATACGGCGGCACGATGACATCCTTGCGGGTGTGGGGTTCGGAGCCCTCATCCGGCTGCCATTTTCGGTGGGCATCGTTCGAAGCGAACCACGCGAAGAAGGGTTTGTCCTTGGGGCGTTCCCTGAGACACTTGATCCATCGGCCTTCGCCGCCAACGCCCCTCTCTTCCTTTTCATAGACGTTGTCAAACGCAACCTTGGCATTCTTGCCGAGATGCCACTTGCCGGCCTGGACGGTATAGTAGCCCGCTTTCTTGAGTTCGCGGGGGAACATGACTTGCCCCTTGGGCAGATCGATGTGAAGCTCGCACGCACCGGTGTTGTGAGGCCAGCGCCCTGTGATGATGCTACAGCGACTCGGGCTACACGAGGAGATTGAGAGGTATGCGTTGGTACAGCGCAGGCCGCCTTTGGCGAGCGCGTCGACGTTGGGGGTGCGAATACTCGGATGCCCGTAGCAGCCCCAGTCATCCATGCTGATGTCGTCGCCGATGATGTAGACAATATTCGGCCGGGTCGGTGTCTTGCCGGTGGCGGGCTTGGACTTGGCAGGTTTCTTAGCGGGTTTCTTTTTCTTGGGCACCGCCCACAGAAGCCCCGTCGCAGCCGATGCCGCACCAAACCCCGCGAGAGTCATCATTCGTCGACGCGATAATTTCGTTTGCATTCGATTCTCCTGAAAAGTGATATCATTCTCTACCACTATAAACGAACGGAGTCCGAAGTCATTACAAAAAAAGTGACCCTTGCAGGTCACTTTTGGAGATTTTAATTGTCGAGAAGGTTGGTCTACTGGCTACCTTCCAAAAATCCTTCGAGTTTGCGTGCGCGAACGGGGTGCTGGAGTTTGCGCAGGGCCTTGGCCTCGACCTGGCGGACGCGTTCGCGAGTGACGCGGAAGATGCGGCCGACTTCTTCGAGGGTGTAGGTGTAGCCGTCGCCGATGCCGTAGCGGAGCTTGATGATTTCGCGCTCGCGATAGGTCAGCGTCTGAAGGACTTCTTCGATGCGGTCCTTGAGCATTTCCGTCCCGGCCGATTCCATCGGGCTGTCGGCCGACTGGTCTTCGATGAAGTCGCCGAAGTAGCTGTCTTCGGATTCACCGACCGGGCGGTCGAGGCTAATGGGGTGACGCGAAATTTTCATCACGCGTCGCGCTTCGGACACGGTCATCTTCGCTTCTTTGGCGATTTCTTCGATGGTCGGTTCACGGCCGAGGTCTTGCAGCAGCTTCTTGGAAATGTTCCGCAGCTTGCTCATCGTCTCGATCATGTGCACCGGAATGCGGATCGTGCGGGCATGGTCTGCAATCGCGCGGGTGATCGCCTGGCGAATCCACCACGTTGCATAGGTGCTGAATTTGTAGCCGCGGCGATATTCGTATTTGTCCACGGCGCGCATCAGGCCGGTGTTGCCTTCCTGGATGATGTCGAGGAAGCTCAGCCCGCGGTTGCGATATTTCTTGGCGATCGAGACCACCAGACGCAGGTTCCCGCCGGAGAGTTCGCGCTTGGCCTGTTCGTAATCGTCGTGGGCCTTGTGGACGGCCGTAACGCGCTTGGCAAGCACAGGGTGTTCCTCGTGGACCATGTCGGTCAGGCCGCGAGTTTCTTCTTTCATCACCGCGACGTCTTCGGGCGGGATGTTGAGATAGGTATGGTTGGCGACCTGCTGGAGCAGGTGCGCGATCTTCTTAGAGATGTTGGCGATTTTCTTCATCATCGGCTGGATGCGGCTGGTGCGCAGCGCCATTTCTTCCAGAAGAATTCCAGCGCGACGACGACGGCGCATCATTTTGCGCATCAGGCTCTGGGCCTTGGTGTCCTCGGGATCGAGCTTGCAATAGGCTTCCCATTGCTCGTCGTTGAGGGCGATGATTGCCTCGAGGGTGATGAGGTTGGTCGGCATGCGCTGGATGACGTGCTCTTTGGTCTGGTCCTCGGCCGAGGAAATCTTCATCGTGCGGTCAAACGGCAATTCGCTGTCGCGCACCCGCAGAAGAATGTCGGTGGCTTCACGAATGCACAAGTCGCACTGCAACACCCGCTGGCGGAAGTGCGTACGCGTGAGTTCGATCTTCTTGGCGAGGGAAATTTCCTGCGCTCGGGTAAGGAGCGGGATTTCACCCATCTGCGTGAGATACATGCGGACGGGGTCGTCGATGCGGCGCGACTCCATGGCGATTTCTTCGCGGAGTTTTTTCTCGGCCGACGCTTCCTTGGGCTTTTTCTCGCTGCCATCGGAAAAGCTCGCGGCTTCGGTGTCGATCTTTTTCTCAAAGATATCCACGCCAAGCTCATCCAGCATCATCAAAAGCGCGTCGAGCTGATCGGGATTGACTCCCTCTTCGGGCAGGTCATCGTTCAGCTCGTCATAGGTGAGGTATCCACGTTTCCTACCTTTTTCGATTAGCTGCTTTACACTGTCATCCAACAAGTCGGACATGCAGGAACTCCTGGGATCTGGGTTGAGTGGGGCATCGGCCCCGTTTGCTTTGCGCATAGGTTCCCCCTTCGGGGTCAAGAGGTCAAAAATATACAGTGCATTTTACGTTTGTCAAGTTGTTTCACCAATGTTTTTTATTTTGCGTGCCTGGGAAAGAAGGTTTTTTCTTTTTTCTGGCATTTTTCCCAGCCCAATGGTATCCTTTGAAATATACACGAACCCCATCCCTATTCATCCATAATCCATCATCCCAGGGAGACATCTTATGCTGAATCTGATCCGAGTCTTGTTTCTACTTGTAATTCTTGGAGTTACAACATCCTTCGCCTACCAGAAGAGCATCATGAGCCAAGGGGCGGAATATGTCACGCTCTATATTTTAATTCCGGTGCTGGTTATGGGTGCGCTGATTTTTCTGGACATGTTCTGGAAGCAAAAACGGCTACATTTGGTCAGTGGTTTATTTTTCGGAATTCTCGCCGGGCTGGCACTGGCATATGCCCTGTCGCTGGTGGTCGACCTCGGCATACGACTGTACCCATCGCCGCCTGTCATCGCGCAACCCGTCGAGCCAAAAATTCCGCCGACAATGGCCGAACTTCCCACCGAGGAAAACAAGGTCAAGCTCACCGAACAGCAAACCGAATATCGTGACGCGCGAGATGCCTACCAAGCCGATCTCAAAGAATTCTACCGCTACGACAACTACGTCAAGACGATTCAGCTTATCAAATTGCTTCTGGGTGTCACGTCGGTGTTTGTCTGCGTGACGATTGTGATGCAGACCAAAGACGATTTCCGTTTCATCATCCCCTACGTCGAATTCGCGCGAAACACCAAGGGCTATCGCCCGATCCTGCTGGACACCTCCGCGATCATCGACGGGCGCATCGCCGAATTGGCCGAGACGCCCATTCTGCAAACGCCGCTTCTCGTGCCACGCTTTGTCCTTCAGGAACTCCAGACCATCGCCGACTCGGCCGACCGCCTCAAACGCAACCGAGGGCGCCAGGGCCTGGAAATCCTCCATCGGCTCCAGCAGAACACCCAAACCGAAACCAAGCTCTACGACTCGCAAGTCTATAACGTCCAGAAGGCCAAAACCGTCGACGACAAACTTGTCGCGCTCGCCGAACACCTCAACGCCCAGCTGCTGACCACCGATTTCAACCTCAACAAAATCGCGCAGGTTCGCGGCGTGGAAGTGCTGAACATCAACGATCTGACCAACGCGCTCAAGCCCGTCGTACTTCCCGGCGAAACTCTCTCGCTCAAAATCGTCCGACCCGGCGAAGACCCGAACCAGGGCGTGGGCTATCTCACCGATGGCACGATGGTCGTCGTCGAACGAGGCCGCGACCACATCGGCGAAGACGTTACCGTCACCATCACCAGCGCACTGCAAACCTCGGCCGGCAAGCTGGTCTTCGCGAAACTCCCGCAGTATAAAAGTTCCCGCAAACATCACGGCGGCGACAACAGTCATCCTGACAGTGGCGAAAACAGCCATCCTGACAGCGAGTCAAAGGCCTAGCGCGCCAAGGCTTCCCGCTGTAAACACAAGCGGATAAAGGTCTTCGGAATACCAAAGCGAGGCGAAATACAATCCAATCGGGGACGGAGGCCAGTGTGCTCCGTTCTCGGTTTTCGTTTGTAGCCAGGCCAAACCGCGTTCTATTTCATCCGTCGATTCGCCGCTGACACCGAGTGCCCAGCATGCCAGCGCGGTTTCCTCGATGCTCGAATCACAACCAAGCTCGCCGCCAAACCCGCCGTCGGAATTTTGTTGCGCCAACAGATATCCCCTGCCCCGCTCCACCAAGTCCGTCACGTCAAACCCGCGCACCCTCGCCAAACCGATCAACACCCGCGCCGTGCCATACACGCCGTTGGCTTGGCCGTCGGCCTGCTCGTTGCCGAACCACAACGGCACCCATCGGCCATCGGATTCCTGCTGAGCGCGCAAAAATTTCACGCCCCGCCGAATGGCTTTGATCATCCGCGCTTCAAACCGTCCTTGGAATTTGGCCGCGTCGGCGAAACGTACATGCCACTCGTTCAGTGCCGAAATCGCATGGGCTGTAATGTCGCAACAACTTTGGTCGAACGGCAGCAGTCCCCACCCCTTGCAGAACGTCGGAAACCCGCCGTCAGAATTTTGCACACCCATCAGCCACGCCGCACCTTTTCGAGAGGCATCGAACACGCGGTTTCTCTGTGATGCGGTTTGCGTTCCGCGCCCATCCCGCTTACCCAAAAGCGCATCCAACGCCAACAATGCCGCCGAGGTATCATCCGCATCGGGCACACCGCCGGAAAGATTTGTCCACGACCATCCCCCGCCAGTCGCCTGCGTGAACGGATGCACGACGCATTGCTGACGGTCCAAAATCGAATCCACAAGTGCTGCGCGTTCGTCATCGGGCAACTCCTCCGTCACGGCCGAGGCCGAGAGAGATGTCACCCATGTCGAGAGATTTTCGTCAATCGGCCACGCGCCGTCGTCGCGCTGACTCGAACGCAAAAACGCCACACCGCGCACGACGGCCGGATCGCCCACCGCGCCCATGTCCGCCATCGCCATCGTGACAAAACTCGTCAGTGGCGCTGCTTCGAGAAATCCGCCGCTATCCGGCTGAATCGTGCGAAGGGTCCGCCGCGTCGGCCCGACAAGCCACCGCCGCCAAAACCGCCCCCCGCGTGCGTTCTGAATCCACTGGCCCATCGCGATCAACGCGGGCAGCGCATAACTCACCACCGGCAATCGCAACCACCGCAGAACGCGATGTGGGAACACCGCCAGCTCGAACGGCAATCGAGGAATCAGGATCGCGGCATCGTCGCCGAGCGCTCCGGAAATCACCCCCGACACGAATAGCGGCACCTGGAATGTGCGGTCCTTGCCATAGAGCTCGCCCAACGCCCCGGCGAGCGCCTTGGGTGAAATCTGCTCTCCGCCCAGCCGCTCCACAAGCCATGCCACCGCCGCATCACGCGAGGCCTGCTGGACCGAGGACAACTCGCCGCGCCCGGCCCATGCCGTCAACGCACAATAGCCCATCCACGTCGTCGCGAGGTTCGAGCGGCTTTGGGTCGTATCGCCCCAGCCGCCGTCGGAATTTTGATTCGTCGTCAGCCAGTCGATTCCCGCAGCCGTCTCGTCGCAATATCGCCGCGCATCAACCGTCAGCAACGCAATGCACGCCGTCGCCGTCGAGAGCGCACTGCTGGAAAGGTGTCCGCACCACGTCCCGTCCGGCTCGCGCCGCGCCAAGAGCGCATCGAAGGTTCGGCGGCGAAATTCATCGCGCGAACTCATTGCAACGCCCCCAGCGCCAACAGCGCGTAATAGGTATATTCGATGTCAGCCGGGCCGCCTGGCACTGGCGCAAAACCGCCCGATTCGCAGCGGCACGACAGTACAAACTCCCGAGCACTCGGCGCGATCTCGCGGGCCTGCGCACCCAGCGCGACCACTGCCGTTGCCGTCGAAAGAAGGTCACCCTCACCGCCAAATGCGCCAGGCAGAAATGCGCCCGATGGACTCTGTTGGGCGAAAAGATAGGCCCGTCCCGCAGCGAGAATCTCGGCCGGGCCGCCAAAGCGATCCAGCACCATCACGCCCGCGGCGGTCGTGGGGGTCGTGGAAACGCGGAAGGAATGATCGTGCGAAATCCCGCCGTCCTCATTGGCCAACCCGGCAATCGCCGCCGCCAACGCAGGCGCGTCAATGGCCTCGCCCAAATCGTCCAGCGCACCGGCCGCAACGTAGCTGGCGTAACTGCTCAGCTCGCCGTCGGGGGCCATTGCAAACGCGCCGCCGAATTGAAATTCTCGCACGCGCGCCGCCAATGCAGCACGCAACGTCTCGTCGAGGTCTCCCGCCAACGCCGCGCATCGGGCGACGGCCCCGGCGTGAATCAAATCCAAATCGGCCGCAGCAACCACATCACTTGCAAGCGGTCCAATCGCCACGCCAGCCGCCGAAGAAATCCAGCGGCCAAACGTCTCAAAATACCAATCCGCTTCCTTGCCCGGACCTACAAATCGTTCCCCAACGCGCTGGTTCAACGCATACTCCAGCGCGCCCTGGCCAGCTTCGCCCAGCCCGCGACGCACCAACTCGCCCAGCGTGCTGGTCCAAGTTTCACTCATCCTGGCAACATTCCATTTGGTGCATATCCAGCAGCAGACGCGCCAACGCACGCTGCATCAGAGATCGCAATCGCGGGGCATCGACCGCCTGCGCCGCCGCCATCGCCCGGTCGCGCAACGCGCCTAGCTCGGCAAACACCGCCTGTTGGAGGGCGCGACAATCTTCGCCCGTCGCCTTCTCGGTTCGAATCGCCATGGCCATATTCAGCGCATCACCGCCAGCGACATCCATCCAGTCGTCGCGCAATTGATACGCTTCGCCCGTCGCGGCAGAAAATTCGGTCAACGCCTCACCCACGGCATCGTCGCCGCCTGCGAGAATCGCGCCAATCCGCATCGCCACCTCGAACGCGGGGGAGGTTTTATCTCGTGCGATTTGGCACAACTCGTCCAGCGACGGCGTGCGTCCATCGCGCCGTGCGAGGAGCTCGGCCCCCTGCCCCTCGGCCAACCGTTCGTGCGCGTTGGCCGCGACGGCCACAAGGGCGCTGCCCAGTTCAAGGCGCGAAAGAATTCGGTATCCCAACCCCAGCAAATAGTCCCCCACATTCAACGCCACCGGCAGGGTTTCGCGCACGAACAACGTCTCGACGCCGTCGCGCAATTCGTCCCCGTCCTCGATGTCGTCATGGACCAGCGAGGCCTTGTGGAAACATTCCACCGCCAGCGCCGCAAGACGCACCGAGTCCGGAAGCCCTCGCGCCTGGTCGCCCTCGCGAAGCGCCTCATAGGTCGCCATCGCCAGCAGCGGCCGATAGCGCTTGCCCGCATCGAGCAACACGCGCCGACCCAAAAGTGCGGTCTCGCCGGTCGCTTTGCCAAGGAGCGCATCGATCCCTTCAGAGGAAAACAGCGTTTCGCATTCACCGCGAAGCTGAGCAAAATCGACCTCGCGGCCGTTTTCAGCATTCAGCATCAGCGCATCAATCACCCACTCTTCGTCGACCTGAGTCTGGCTGCAGCCATCGCCCAACAACGGCACGGCCACCGCAGGCACACCGGCCGCACGAATGTATGGGAAAACCTGTTCCAATGAATCGAGGCAACTCACGCCCACGATCCCCTGGACCTGGCCGGACTGAATCAAACGCATCACCGTCGTCGAGCCCTCTGCCACCAGCGTGACATAGCCCAGCGAATCGGCCACAGACACAAACTGTCCCACGAGGCAATTTTCGCATCGCTTGCACACCAGCCCCAATTCGTCCACGTCGGCCTGGCAATCCAAATTTCGCAAACACTTCGGCAACAACAACAGCCGCCGCGCAAACGGAATCTTCGCCAGACGCGAACGCTGAAGCTCACCGTCCAACAGCACCATCGCATAGGCCAGATGGTCCTCGGCAAATCTGCCCGCTGCCAACGCGGTCTTCGCCTCGTCGCGCAGGGCATCCATATCCGCCGGGGGCGCCTCCATCAGCGCGGCCGCCCGTGATGCCATCAGCGACCGCAGCCGCTCACGATCGGTAAGCTCTGCGGGCACATCCCGCCCCACGCCGGGCATCAAATTGTCGTCGTCTGAGGACATTGGATCATTATAGGCAGCCCGAAGCTACTCTTGTTTGAGATAGAGGGTTTGCGTGGGATAGGCAAACTCGATGCCCGCCTCGTTGAACCGTCGCAGCAATTCCATGTTGAACTCGTGATTGAATGCGAGGTACGCATCCCAGTCGCACGGCACGAACCAGTAGATCAGTTTGAAGATCATCGCCGAGTCTGCAAAATCGGTGAACACGGCGACGCCATCGGCATTGTCCTCGTGGAAACTCTCCCGCCGCGCGTCGAGCATTTTACGCAAAATTGCCAGCGCCTGCTCCATCTTTTCTGGCGTCGTATCATAGGTCACCCCGATGTCCAGCACGCGCTTGATCGAGGGACGGGAACTCACGTTCTCGATGGGGGCGTTGGCAATCACGCCGTTGGGCAACGTAATCACATGCCCCTCCAGCGTACGGATGCGCGTGGTGCGGAAGCCCACATCAATCACGTCCCCCGTATACCCGCCCATCGTCACGCGGTCGCCAAGTTTGAACGGCCGGTCTGCGAAAATCGTCACCGAGCCGAAGAGGTTCGACAGCATGTCCTTGGCAGCGAAGGCAAACGCCAAACCACCAATGCCCAGCCCGGCGATAATCGCGGAAAGATCACACACATAGATATTCTCCGCGATGAACCAGACGCCAAAAATGACAACCAGTGTACGGAGCAGCTTGCGGACAATCGGCACGAGCTGGTCATCGAGCTTGGTGTCGGTCTGCAGCGCGAGGTGATTCATCAGATAGGAGACGAGATTGACCGCACGATACAGCGCCCAAACCACCGCCAGCGCGATCAACAATTGCGCGGACTGGAGATAGAAGCTGCCCGGGGCTGTGTTGATCGTATCGATCCAGAATTTTGCACCCCAGAACGAAATCCCCATCGTCAACAGGCGCATCGGCTTGCTGACGGATTTGAATACGATGCTTAATTCAATTGCACCCTTAATCTTACGGCGGGCCAGCATCGAGGCAACGCGGGTCATCAAGGCACTCAGAAAATGCCCCACGATGACCGAGCCAACCAACACCGCCGCGAGAAGCAGCGCCTCTGGGCGACTGAGGGTGAATCCCGACAACCAGGTCTGTGAAGCCTCGGGGGCACTCTCGGCGGCGGCAGCAGAAGCGGCAGCAGCGGTAGCGTCGGCGGTACTATTGGCAGCAAGAAGTAAAGCGAGCATCAGGCTCTCCTTTCGTAACCGATCAGCCGTCAGGCAATGTTCGGCGGCGTTGTTGTTCCTTGGCAAGGAATTGTTCAATGGGTTTGGGTTGTCCCGCTTCGATCACAGTCCGCAGCTTGGCAAGCTGGGTATCGAAACGGTCGATGGTGTTTAGAATTGCGTCCCGGTTGGTCAGCATGATATCGCGCCACATTTCCGGGTCCCCGCCAGCAAGGCGCGTCATGTCGCGAAACCCGCTCGAACTGGCAGGCAGGTCTTCGTCGCGAGGCAACGCCATCAGCAAGCTGCTGATGATGTGCGGCAAGTGACTGATGCGTGCGACGACGCGGTCGTGTTCGGCCGGGGGGAATTCCATCGGCCGCATGCCCACAGCCTGCCACAATGTCTTGGCACGATTGAGCAGAGCTTTGGGCGTATGGGAGGTCGGCGTGAGCAGACACGGCGCACCAACAAGCAAGTCCGCTTCGGCAAAGGCCGCGCCCTTGCGTTCTTTTCCGGCCATGGGGTGGCTGCCGACAAACGGCCCGCCGCGCCCAAGGATCGACTCGCCCAGGCGCACTACGTCCCGTTTGGTCGACCCCACATCGGTCACCAACGCGCCCTCGGCAAGTTTGCCCACGAGGGAGTGGAAAATTGTTTCAAACGCCCCAACTGGCGTGGCGAGGACCACCAGGTCGGCCCCGGCAACGGCCGTAGCAATCGAGCTGCTCGTCGCCGTCACACACCCCGCGCGACGCGCGGCGCGACGGCCGGCTTCGCTTCGGTTGACGCCCACGACCTCGGCATCGGGACAGATTCCGCGAATTGCCAGTCCCAGCGACCCGCCCAGCAGGCCCGTACCAATGATGGCCGTCTTGTTGGTTGTGAAGGTGCGATGTGGCACGATGTGTTCCTGACTTCCCCGTGGGGACTTATTGAAATAGGCCTGGGTGTGACATGCGCGGTGCGCCCGCGATGCGCCGTCAGTCCTTCTTTGCGGCAGCCGGCTCGGGAGCCTTGCCGCGCTTGGTTCGATAGTCGGTCTCATAGAAGCCGCTGCCCTTGAAGAGCACCGCCGCGCCCGCGCCAATCTGGCGCTTGACTTTCAGCAGGCCACACTCGGGGCACTTTCGCACCGACGGTGCGGAGATCGAGTGGAATTTCTCAAAGGCGTGATCGCACGCCTGGCATTGATAATCATACGTCGGCATCGGTGGCCTCCTCGGCGTCGGGCTCTTTGGAGACGATCACCTGCGCGGGACGAATCGCACGCCCCTTGAGCGTAAACCCGCGCTGAAGGACGTCCAGGACGATCATCGGATCGACGTCGCTGGTCGGCTGCTGCATCAGCGCCGCATGAAGTTGCGGATCGAAGGGCTGGCCGGCGGCCTCGATTTCGGTCAGGCCGTGCTGGCCGAGCGTCGCGAGGAGATTGTCGTGCACGAGCTTCATGCCTTGATAGAACGGGTCCTCGTCATGGTTCTCGCTCGCGGCCTGGGCCATCGCACGCTCCATGTCGTCCAGAACCGTCAGCAAGTTTTTCATCAGCGCCTCGTTCGCGAAATCGCGCGCGTGCTGAATGTCCTTCTGGATACGCTTCTTGTAGTTTTGATAGTCAGCCGCAAGACGCAAAAAGCGGTCGTTGAGCTCAGCGTACTGCTCTTCGGGCGTCTGGGGCTCGGCAGGTTCGGTGAGCTCTTCGATGGGCGCTTCAACGATGGCATCGTCGGTGAGTTCGGGATCGGGATTCTTCGGTTCGTCAGTCATGGTCTCTCTCTGGGCTATCGCCGGAAGTGATCTTTGAGCTTCTCCATGAAGCTCTTGCGGCGGTGGGTAATGTGTTCGTTGTCGAGCGTGGCGAGTTCCTCGAACAATTCGGTCTGGCGCTCGGTGAGGCGCTTGGGCACGTCGATGTGAACCTGAATCAGCAGGTCGCCGACGCGCTTGGAGTCCAGTTGCGGCAGGCCTTTGCCCTTCTTGCGAAGGACGTCGCCATATTGCGTTCCGGCGGGGATATCCAGCATTTCGGGGCCTTCGATGGTCGGCACTTCGATCTCACCGCCAAGGGCCGCCGTGGAAAACCCGACCGGCGCAAGGCAGATCAGATCATCCCCGCGACGCGTAAGCAGCGGGTGGGGTTCAATGGCGATGTAGACATGAAGGTCGCCGCGCTGGGCGCCGTCCTCACCAGGTTCGCCCTCGTTTCGGACGCGGATCACCTGGCCTTCGTGGATGCCCGCGGGGATTTTCACTTTCAGTGTGCGGTGAATTTTCATGCGGCCATGGCCCGTGCAGTCGGGGCATTTCTCGCGGATAATTTTCCCGCGGCCATTGCAATCGGGACACGGCACGACGCGAACCGACATGCCGAAGATGCTCTGGGTTTGCTGCTGGACCTGGCCATATCCGCCGCACGTCACGCATGACTCGGGTTCGCTGCCGGGCTTGGCACCGCTGCCGTCACACATCTCGCAAACGTCATAGCGATCAAAGTCCAGCTCGCGCTCGCAGCCGCTGGCGACTTCTTCGAGCGTGATGCCGACCTCGGTCTCGAGGTCCAACCCGCGGCGGCGGCGATGTCCGCGCCCCGGATTGCCCATGCCGCCGAAGATGTCGGTGAACATGGAAAAAATGTCCGAAAATCCCATCGAGGAAAAATCGTGCATTCCGCTTCCGCGAAGGCCTTCGTGGCCATACTGGTCATATTGCTGACGCTTCTGGGGATCGCTAAGGACCTCGTAGGCTTCGGCGAGTTCCTTGAATTTCACTTCCCCTTCGGCCTTGTCGCCCTTGTAGTTATCGGGGTGAAACTTCAGCGCAAGCTTCCGGTAGGCACGCTTGATGCCGGCCGGGTCAGCCCCGCGTTCGAGGCCCAGGATTTCGTAATAGTCTCGTTTTGTGCTCATTAGTAGGTCAAACTCCAATTCGTGTATGTAGACAGCTTTATATTATACCTAAATTCAATCGATTCTTCAATCGTCTCCGCGCCTAAAGAAAACCGTGCGATTCAGCCGATAGAATGGATAGATGCACCATTTGGGATCTCATTTTGTCCGTCACCTGCTGACGCGTCGGCAGATGCTTTGGGGCTCGTCACTCTCGCTTCTGGCGGGATGCACCGCCCAGCTTGGCCTCACGTCCATGCCGGGGGTGTCCAGCACGCTCTATCCCCCCGCAGGCGCTCCCAACAAGGACACTGCCGCAAGAACGCCCGCGACGGGCTCTACGGGACACCCTGGCCCGAAGCACACCCCAGCGCCCACCGGCCCGGTCACCTCGGACCGCACCTGGCGGATTTCCCCTCTGCAGGCTCGACGCTGGAACTATCTTGTCATCCACCACTCCTCGACGGCCACCGGCAACGCCAAGATTTTCCACAACGCGCACCTGCGACGTGGGTGGCGAGGCCTGGGCTACCATTTCGTGATCTGTAATGGCCACGGCGGCCAAGACGGCGAGATTCAGGTCGGCCCGAGATGGGTGCAACAAATGACCGGTGCCCATACCGGAAATACGCCCAAAAACAGCTACAATCAACACGGCATCGGCATTTGCCTGGTGGGCGATTTTATGAAATCCAAACCCACAGCCGCACAACTGGCAAGCCTCGAACGGCTCGGACGCTATCTCGCGACAACGTGCAACATCCCTGCCAAACAGATTCTTGCCCACCGCGACGCACCCGGCGCCAAAACCGACTGCTGCGGCGACCAACTCCACCGCCAGCTCCACTCCACCCTCAAATACCGTATCGCCCGAGGCTGACCGTGACACACACTCTGGGCCATCTTTTTGCGGATCTTCCCGACGCCAGTACCCAAGAGCAATTCCAGACTCTCGCCGCCGCGGCGGGTGCTCGCGTTGAGCGCATTGTCTCTTGCGGCCAAACCACGCCACCCGACGAGTGGTACGACCAAGACCATGACGAATGGGTCGTCGTACTCCAAGGGTCGGCTCGGCTGGTGATCGAGGGACAACCCGGCGAGATCTCGCTTGGTGAAGGCGATTGGGTTGATCTGCCCACTCGCTGTCGCCATCGCGTGAGCTTCACCTCCAGCGAACCGCCCTGCGTGTGGCTGGCGATCCACCTGCCTGCCGCCCACTAATTGCCCCACGACACGACACAAAAAAAGACACCCGAATGCTCGGGTGTCTTTTTTATAGGTAAGAATCGACGTCGCTAGATCAGGTCGTCGGGGGTGGGTCGGTCGTCGCCCGACTCGTCCACGCCCGAAGCGATATCCACGATGTCATCGTCCGGGAATGGGCTCGCACCCTCTTGGGGCCGGGGAGCCGGTTGCGGCAACATCTGCTGGCCACGGTAATCGTAGAACGATTCATAGCTCTTGCGGAGGTAGTTGGCGTTGGTCAGGCGTGTGCCATTGAGGACGACGCCGAAGATCGTTCCACCGACCTTGCGGATTTCGTCGCGGCAACGCTGAAGAACGCTGTAGGTGTTGACCTTGGCGCGGGCGACAAGGACAATGCCATCGACCTGTGTACACAGGGCCAGCGAATCGGCCATGAGCATGCATGGCGTCGAATCGAAGATCACCTGGTCATATTCCTGATACCACTCTTTGAGCAGATCTGCCATCGTCGAAGAGGCCAGCAATTCGGCGGGATTCGGGGGCATCGCGCCCGCGGGCAGAATCGCCAGGCCCGGAGACACGTCCTGCACGACCGATTGCCATGCGTCCTGGCCGGCGAGAATCGTACTTAGACCGCGCGAGGAATCGATGTTGAAGATCGAAGCCAGTTGCGGCAGTCGAAGGTTGCCATCGACCAACAGGACCCGCTTTCCTCCACTGGCAGCGACCTGTGCAAGGTTGGCGGCGACCGTGGTACGGCCATCTTCGGGCATCGGGCTCAGCACAGCGATGCTGCGCTGCTGTTGTTCGTTGCGGCCATAGAGCAGTGCCATGCGAATCTGGCGGAACGATTCGGAAATGACCGACGAGGGGTCTTCCGTGAACGCCAGCGCCAACTCGTGAACTTCGTCCTCGACGTCGTCGGCGTGGGGGACGGTTCCAAGAACCGGCAAGTCCACACGTCGCAGCACGTCGGCGGGATTCTTGACGGAGGTGTCGAGCACTTCCACCAACACGGCCAGACCCACCGCAACCAAGATCGAGAAAATCAGTGCCAATGGAAGCATCAGATTCAGGCGCGGCATGTAGGGATTGCTCTTATTGGGTTTGATAACCGGCTTGAAAATTTCCATCGGAATGTTGGAATTCTTCAGCGCGTTGAGTTCTAGAAGACGATTTTCCAGACGATTGAGCTTCTGCACATCGGCATCCCGCTCCTGTCTGAGGGAGCTCAAACGCGTGACCAGCATTTCCTGCGCCTTGAGTTTGCGGTCAAACACTTCAATTTCGGTCATCAATTTCGTGTACTGTTCCTGCAGCGTTGCGAGATTGCTTTTGCGATACTGAATCACCCGAACCACCATGTCGTCAGTGACTTGCTGCGTCTTAATCTTCTTTTGGGTTTCAAAAGCATCCAGGCGGATCTGAAGACTTTTCACGGTCTTATGATTCTCTCCAAACTTCGCCTTGGCCCCAGTCAATTCCGTCTTAAGAAGAATGATGTTATTCGAAAGCATCGCGAGCTGGGGGTGCTGCTGGACAGCCATCTGAACTTCCGGCATTTCGGCGAGTTCCTCGGGAGCATCTTCAGAGGGAATCAGTTCCACCGCCTTGCGGGCTTCGATGTAATCGACTTGAATCGTAATCTTTTCTGAAACCAGTCGGCGCTGGTGCATTTGCAGAGAGGTCACCGAATCGCGCCCTTTGGAGTCATCACCCTGAAGCGTCCGAATCAGGTCGTTCTTCTGGTCGCGCGCAGTGACAAACCGGTCGACGTCGTCCTGCAACGTGGCGATTTTCTTACGCTGTTCGCGGCTGAACACTTCGCCCGATTCGTCACGAGCGATACGGGAGACTTCAGAGAGAATCGTATTGATATCATCTCGCGAAGTATTCACCATCGATATTTTCAAAAGGGTCGTTTTAGAGATCGCCGAGACGGAAAGCTCACGCGCGAGAAGCGGCGTCAGCTCGGCCCCGGGTGACCTCTTGAGAGTATCCCGATACCAATCGGTATTCTTGATCTTGTCCAACACCTTGGTCAACACGCGCGGTGAGAGGATTTCCTGCACTTTGTTCTGCATCATACGCTCAATAGCGTCTTTGCTCCGGTCGCGGCCATCGACGAACATGCTGATTGGCGCACGGACTTCCATCCAGGCCTCGGAACGATAAAGCGGCATAAAGCTCTTCCAGAGAAACACACCCGTGACCAGCAACCCCGCCATGAGGAGAAACACGACGGTGATCATCATCCGGCGTTGGCGCAAAATCTGCATGACGTCTTGGACGCTCAGGCCGTTGCCCGACGCCTGGCCACTGGCTGCAGGCGTACCAAAGCCGCGGTGGCCCCGGTATTGCACAATTTGGGGTACTTCATTTCGTGTAGGTACAAGATTGCTCATCCTTACGGACTCCTTACTGAATTATATTCCCCTCATGCGCGGTGCCCCCCCGGACATCCCCGCAGACTGGGTCGATTAGTTCAGTGTTATTGGGTTTGAGTTCCTTATTTGGACTCGGTGGTCTCTACGCGAGCGAGGGCCTTGCTGACCGTTTCGCGCAGAATATGCTCTGGGTTCGTTTTCAACATCGTATTTGCTAGGCGATAATAATGTCTCGCCTCGCTTTTGTCACCTGTTTTTTCAAGAACAAAGCCCATATGGTAAAGAAATGTTGGCCTCTGCTCACCCCGGCGAACGACTTTCTTGAGGTGTTTGAGCGCCTCTTCGTACTTGCCCGTCTTCACCAGTGCCCATGCATAGGTGTCTACGATGTCCATATCCCCCGACCAAAGCCGCGCCGCCTTGCGGGCGTAGGGCAAGCCTTTTTCAGGCTGATTCTTTCGTTCAATATAGAAATAGGCCAAATTGTTCATCGCCCGCTTGTCATTCGGGTTTTGGTTGAGGATTTCTTTGTAAATCGATTCCAACTTGTCATACTTCTTCAATTGCTCATAGACTTCACTGAGGGTCCTCCAGACCGAAAGTTTCGCGTTGGCATCTTTGGCCAGCGGCTGTGCGCGAAGGAAATAGGCCTCTGCCTGGGCAAGGTTTCCTTTGGAAAACCAAAGTTGGCCCAGTATCAAATTTGTTCGCCATGTATTGGACACCGCCAGCAATTCGGGAGATTTCTGGAGAAGCGAATCCACACCAAACGCATTGGCCATCCAACCCAAGACTTGGGACTCGTCGGGCGTCCCGCTCACTTCGCCAAGCACTTCGAGGAACTGGACACGCGCTTCTTCCTTCTTGTTCTGTCGAGCCTTGGCCAATGCCGCCAGCGCACGCAGGCCAGGCATATCCACCTTGCGTGCGTAGTACTGCTGAACCTGAGCCTTGAAGGTCGTGAACTCTTTCGCGTCCAACAGGGCCACCAGGTAACTACGCAGAATGCCCACGTCGTCAGGCCTGTTCTCCAGCGCGACCTGGAGGTACTTGACCACACCCTCGATCTTGCCCTGACGCCGCTGCAAATCCGCCATCGAAAGCGGGAAATTATGTGACGTGGGGAACAACTTCATCGCATCCAGAGCAACCTGTTCAGCACCCGGAATATCATTCTGACCCATGCGAACCGTCAAAAGAAGCCTGTGCGTTTCCGCATATCCAATTTCCTGCTTGCGAGCCACGAGCAACTCTTCAGAGGCCTTGGAATATTTTTCCATTTCAATATAGAGCTTTGCCAATTCCAACCGGAAAACCAGATTCAGAGGCTGAATCGTCACGGCCTTGGCAACTTCTTTGACCGCGCCATCCATATCGCTTCGAGCTCGGCAAATGGAACCGCGAAGCAGATAAATCCGGCCATAGTTCGGGTCCGTCTTGACCGCCGCATCGCACTGGGCCACTGCCGCGTCCATGTCACCCATGCTGTAGTACACCATGCTCAAGCCATATCTGGCTTCAACATTCTTGGGGTTCTCACGAAGGAGTGTTTCATATCCCTGTTTTGCTTTGTCAAGCATCCCCGCGTCCATCATGCGACGATACAGCACTTTGCGCAGTCCCTCGACCTGTTCGGAACCTCGGATTGCCTCCTGCAACAACGCCACGGACGCTGCCCAAAGCTGTCTGGCCTTGGGGCCTTCGCCACGACCAGATGCTTTACGAGCCTGGAATTCAAGAAAATTCGAATAGCTCCCGAGTACCTTGACGTTCTTGGGCATCAGCTTGCGCGCATTGTCATACATCACCTGCGCTGCTCCGGGATCACTCAACGAAAGGAACTGCCCATACACCAGGTACGCATCGGCCTTGGCGGCATCAGAATTCGCTTTCTGGAGCAGGGATTTGAACAGATCGTGTGCCTTGTTGTGCATCCCTGTGCGGTAGTAAAACAGGCTCAGGGTTTGTGCATACTGCATCGGATTCTCTGTCGTCTTGTAAAGATATTCATACTTCGCCTGTGCGCGAGGTACGTCTTTTTCCTGTTCGTAAAGACGGGCCAGGCTTAAAATATTACTGGCATCATTCGGAGCCTTTCGGAAAATCACTTCCCGCCGCGTAATTGCGGCCGGACGGTCTTTGGTGTCAAGTTCACGACGAGTCCACCAGCGATCGATCTCCGTATCCTGACGACCGTGCGGATAGCGACGAATCTCTCGGAGAATCGTCATGAATTCGTCATATTGCCCCTCTTGCTGAGCGATGCGTGCAAGTTCCTTCATCGCCGCAAGGTGAGTGTTGTCCTCATTTACAATCCAATTGTATTGTTTCTTTGCCTCGGGGATATCCTTCGAGTCAAAATAGCACTGGCCCAAAAGGAAACGCACGGCTTTCCAATGCGGACTTTCTTCGAGAACTTGTTTATAAATTGAAATGGCCTCACCCCATTTCTCCTGGTGTTTGGCGAGATTTGCCGTTGCGAGCTTCCGGTCGGTTTCGTTGTCGATTTGGTCGAGTAATTTCGCCACACTCGCCCACTCTTTGTCCTTCAACAATTTTGCGATGCGGGCCTTGACGACACGCTGATCCTCGGGATACTCCTTCACGGCCTTGTTGAACCACTCCTTCGCTTTCTCCGCCTCGTTCGCACGAGTACAAATGTCAGACAATCGCAAATACCTCAACGGAACATCCTCAAGGGCATGGGCATATTCTTTTTGCAAGGCCACTCGCCGCTCGGGATCCGCCATGAGCCATTCGCTCATGCGCTGGAAAGATTCATTGGTGGGATCCTCTTCAATCAGCGTCGCCAAGAGTTCCTGAGCCTTCGGTTTCCGATTTGTGCGTTGATACAGTTCCAAAAGCAATCGCGCAGAATCGGTGTCCTTTGGATCATGCTCGCGCAACATCAAGAGACGCTTTTCCGCGCCCTCATATCTCTCTTCCAACACCATCTCACGGGCACGAAGCAAGACCATATTCCGTTCATCATCACTCTTGGGCACGATGAGAGTCGTATCGGAAGCAAGCGCCTGGGCCAAGATTCGCCTGAAACGATGCACATCAGAGTTGTCCGCATCGGCCTCCAGCGCCAGATTCACCAGCCTCAACGCCTTGAGATAATCATGGGCTTTGATGCGGAAATTGGCGGCCGTCAGAAGAAAGCGCACCCGATTGGGGATTTCCACATTGATCGCGAGAATCGCATTGACCAATTTTTCGGCCTTGCTTGGGAGGCGAAGATTCTGATAGACCATGCTGAGGGTCGTGATCGTATTCAGGTCCCGTTGGCCACCCTTGGTCGCCTCTTCAAGACACCGACGTGCCTCGGGCCAGTCTTTCTTCACATACGCAATCTTCCCTGCAATGATCAGCTGAAGCGGGTCTTTTTCGTAAATTTGCACCAGATTGGTGTGACATTCCTGCGCCTCAGCAAGAAGATCGGGAACCTTGGCCTGGTCGTCGCCCCTGGCATAGATGGCCACATCAAGCAGATAGTCGGCCAACCTGTAGTTCAGCATCCGTCGCCAGCGCCGCGCATTGACTTTCTTCTTGTTGGGATCTTTCTTTTCCACATGCTCCCGCAAAGCCACAAGCCCCTTGCGCAACCATGCAAATGCCGCGTCAGGACGATTTTGAATCCACTGCAACCTTGCCATACTCGGGTACACCACCAGTGCCGCCGAGTCCTTCTTGAGAGCGTTGTTCAGTGCTTCTTCGGCCTGGCTGTACTCTTGTTTGATGCTATGGTGCACGGCAAGCTCGACATAGCCCAATGCCGGATTATCACCCTTCTCAATCGCCAATTTAATCTGTTCGAGCGACTCGGCTTCTTTTTTCTGCTTACGGAGATAAGACGAATAGCCAACATACAGGCTCGCACTGGTCGGATTCGCCTTGATGCCCTTGTCGTATTCTGCGTTCGCTTTCTCCTCTTCACCGAGGTCAGAATACCTCTTTGCCAACTCCAAACGGTATGGGATTTCGTTCTCCTTGTCTTCCGGTGTCGCCTCATCCCCACTCGCTTTGATAACCGCCTGGTTAAAGTCTACAATCGCCGCTTCGGCATACTCTTTGCCACGCCCCGTGCCGGCAAGACGTCTCAGATACCAGTTCGCCATTCCACGCTGGAAATAGAATTTCGCATTGTGTTGGTATTCCGGCGAGTTGAGAACCGTTGTCATATTCGTAATAAAATCACGAATCCGAGGCTGATACCCCTTGGGGTTCGAGGCAAATCGGGGATAATAAAATTCCATCTTTTTGATCAAAGCCGGACAGTACTTTGCGTTTCGTTCCAGAGCCCGGTCCAGCATACGCATTGCGGCCCCCTGGCGTTGCTGACGGTCAGCCAGGCTGAGACTCCGGTCCTGCTTGACTTGATCCGAAAGAATCTGATAGCCACGCAGAAACAGCTTACCGGGGAACGTCTCGTCCCCTGTCGCCCGAATCGCGGAATTCAGATTGCCCATTGCGCCGCTCCAGTCCACAGGATCTTTTTTAAGAGCCTTGTCGCATTTGGCAATATATTCCTCGGGGGTGAGCGAGCTGGTGAGCTGTGTCGCCGCCAGGAAAACACCCAGCAGGACCACAACAACGGTGCCCATCAGAAGAAGGATTCGGTAGTTCAATTGTTTGCGTGCTTTGGCCATGATATGGTACCTCTCAGGCAGTTCAGGAATTCAGTTTGTCCACGGTTTCAGCCGATGGAATCTGTGTGAGAATTTCGGGCAAGACATTGCGGAGAAAGTCTTTCGCGAGTTCATTGGTTTTCTCGGGGTTGTCTGTGTCATGTAGAAGATTGAATTGGATTTTCGAGTAATAGACGTAGCGCACGGTCAATTTCTTCACCGTCGCACGCACCGCAAGGCGGTCCGTTTCCGGCCGACCATTGCAACTGAACAAATAGTACTGTGTGAACGTGCGGATCTTGCCGCTTTGGGCGTTGCGCTTGGTAAAGGTCAGCGCCTTGAATTCTACCTTGCGCCATGGTTTCGGCAACGAGGGGAACTCAAGGGTTAGATACCCCGATTCCTTCAAGGTCGCGCCAGATTCAATGGAACATTTTTCCGGTACATGCGGCACACCCAGCTCCGAACTGGTGTAATAGTCCACACTCAAATGCCATTGGCGGCGACGAGCACTTCGACGCTGCTCTTCGCCCATGGCCATCCATGCCTCGTCACGTTTCTCGCAGGCGGCCTTGCGCTGGGCCTCGGTCATTTCCGCGAGGTCCCCCTCCGCCTTGGGCATTTCGTGCATGGTCCGGTCTTCATAGGTCCGGCTGAGATACCAGTTGCTTTTGCGCTTGAGGACCATGGGTTTGTCCTGCCCAATTCCGATCTTCAGCGACTCCTTCAAGTCAGCGCGGAAAATCTGGTACCCATCAGGAATCCCATCTTGCCCAAATTTATTAATCTTGTTGAGCATCTGGTCTTCAGGGCTTCCAAGCGTGTATCGCGGCGCGCCATCGTAACGTTCACCGAACGATTTGGGGAAGCTACGATTGTAAAACTCTTCCTCGTCGATCACCACGTGCGCGGGCCATTCGATGCGCTCTTTGCGGGTATACCACTTCAACGTCGTCATCATCCATTCCCACGACAATGTCCCCACCAAAAGCAGGCCACAGGCAATCAGGAACGTCTTGTTGAATTTGGAATCGTTGGAAAGGATCATGCCTGCTCCTCCCCGTCCGGCGCGTCGGTGTTGCCACCGTCCTCGTCGGCCTCTTCGTCTTCGTCGTCGCCATCAATGTACATCATGTCGAGCAGCATCCCCAGCAAGATCAACAACAGCAACGCCGGAATCATCAGCACCACGCCCGTCGCGGTATGCATAAAATCGCGGCCAAGCTCGGGCTTGTCCTGCACGAACATTGTCGCAGTAATCGTCACGCGAAGAACGTTGGTGAAAATCGCAATCGGAATCCCACCAAAAATCAACATCACTTGCTGCCAGCGATAACGCGGCTGAACAAAGGCCATCGCCACGCCCAAAGCAAAGAAGCCCAACAACGAGCGAATTCCGCTACAGGCCTCCGCCACCACAAGCGGGTGAATCTTGCCAGAGACGGAAGTGATGTCCAAACTGGAATTGGTCACATTGATCGTGACCCCGAACGCACGAAGAATCGACGCCGACGCTTGGGCGGCAAAATTTTGGAGAGGAACGGAAATGCGGGTGTAAAGACCATCCGGCCACGGCATCGCCAGGCAGAGATAGAACACGGGCACGAAGCAAATTTTCGCCACGCGCGGGCCACACAGCCAAAGAATCAGACCCCAAACCATCAGCGGCAGAGTCAGCTGGGTTGCCCAATTGTTCGTCAGGACCACCTCGGCATACGCCTTGGCGAGCATCGAGACGATAACGACCACCAAGCCCCACGAACACACACGGCGCGGCGCACGGAACAATTCGTCCCGCCAGAAGTAGAGCAGCATCGCGCTGAACAGCGGAATCATGTATCCGTAGGTCCAGTTCGGTTCGGAGAGGCGCCCATAGAGAAGGGTCAAGCTGTCGCGAAAAAAGGCGCCCACCAACAGGGTCAAAATAGCCGCACGAATCCAGACTGCCCGAGAGACGACGCGCTCCGAGGTCACCACTTGGGGGCCCTCGGAGAGCATGTCGAGTAAACTCGTCGCCGCAGGCTTTGCGGCACGTTCAACTTGTGGATTGTTCTCAGCGCTCAACCCGAATGTACTCCTCACGCGACCGGCCGCGATTACAGCGACAGGAAGCGTCTCGAATCCGGCGTCCGGAGAAGCGGGTCAGCGAAGTTCCGGTCATAGATAAAGCCGAAGCCATAGGTCATGCGGAACGCGTTGCGGATCACCGCCAAGAACGAGCTACACCAGTGGGTTCCCACGGCGACGATGTCGTTCTGCTTAAGATAGATATCCGGCGCGGTGCCGCGCATGATCTTGCCCAGGTCGATCGGAATCGCCTGCTCCTGGTTTTTCCCGACGCGACGAATCAGCATCGAGTTTTTCGGCCAGGCCAGGACGCCAAGGTTCCCCGCCGCAGCGAGGGCTTGCTTGATCGTGATCTTACGGCCGGTCAGCGAGTACACGCCCGGACGCATCACTTCGCCCATCATGTAGAATTCGCCAATTTCCAGCGGCGGAATCTGAATGACGTCGTTTTCGCGAATCACGATATTCATGCGATAATTGCCCTGTTCGAGTTTGCGACGGTCAATCGCAATCACGCGAACAAGGTCATCTTTGGATACTTTTTCCCAGCCAAAGGGGTCCACGCCTTGGGGCGCTTTCTTCACGGGAGCCACCTTCACCGGAGGGCGAGCCGCGCCGGGGTTGGTCACTTTGACGGGAGCGTAGGGCAGGCTCTTCACCGGCACGACGACGGGGGCCTCAACGGCGGTCACGACGGGTGCGGGGGTGGCGGTCACAACGGGGGCGGGCGCGGAGATCACGGTCGTGGGATCGACGGCCACCTTGACCCAGCGGCCATCTTCGGTGTACTTCCAGCGGGGCTTGCCTGCTACGAGCATCGAAGAGGCGGGAGTGGCAAAGCTCATCGTGTTGAGCATGTGTCCAAGGCGTTCTTTTTCTTCGGTAACCGGCACTTTCATCGCGCGGGTATTGCGTTGGCGGAATCGTTCAATCGCCACACCGTCACCCTTGGCGGCTTCGGACTTTTTGATCGCCGGAGCCTGACGAATCACATAGATGTAATTGATGTTGCTCTGGGAGACCCCGCCAGACAGCGCCAGTGCGTCCAGCAGACGCATGTTGCGACGAACGAGGTTGTAGGTCCCCGGACGCATGGCCGCGCCGAGAACGCTGAAGGTCTGCTGGCGACGTTCGAGGATCGTCACCGAGATGGTCGGATCGCGAAGAATGCCTGCATCACTGTAGGCTTTCTTGATCGCGTCGACGAGTTCCATCTGCGTAAGCCCTTCGGCCTTGATGCGACTCTTGAGCTGCGGGAGGTCAATGTACCCACTGTCGGAGACCTGGCGGCGAAGAGGTGTTTCCATCCCTTCGGCGTAGAGGTCGAGGATGTTCGCGTCGAGGATATCGCTCGCGCCGATCTCGTAATCTTCGTCGACGTATTGCCAGTCGCCTTTGGCGGGGGTGACCGAACCGGGGTAGACATCGCTCGAACGGTCAAGTTCGGTGACGTGATCATCGACCCAGCGCAATTCCGGCTCGCGGGGGGCTTTAATCATGTGGCTCGGCGAGAGGAAGCTGTCCTCACCCGTGATCGTTTGGCCTTGATACTTGAGCTCTTTACAGCCCGTCATCATTGTGCCTGCGACCAGCAAGCACGCCACCATTCCCATTGCGAAGATTGTTTTTTTCACGGCCGATTCCTTTTCTCTTTGATTCGACTTGAGTTGTTCCTACAAAGCCCCCAGTCCCTAGCGCTACGGCTGTGCAAGTTTTTTTCTGTAAATTTGTTGGTCTGTCATAGGTGGCAGCGCTACACTGGTAGCACGAAGGTCTATATCTTATATCACTTACAACGGCAAATGTACAGTGAGAAGTTAACTTTTTTTGGTAGTGTAAATTTGTTTCTGTAAATTCGGGATTGTTTGGCGCGGGAGTCT